>CADDYT010000005.1 GCA_902810755.1 Chloroflexota bacterium | reverse complement strand
GGGCCACCCCTGGCGGCTGGCCTGCCTGGCGCTCGCACGGCCTGAAGTTAACGCCTATGGGGGCGGCCCTGGTGGTCGCCCTGCCGCTCCATCCTTACCAACCTCGCTTTAGCAGCAACGATTTAAGACGAAGAGCCACCGTTTCTGATCGGACTGGGGGCTAACAGGGCGGCGAGGATACCGGCGACGGTAGTGAAGACGGTCAGCAGGGAGTCGGAGGTACCAGGTTTGAAGAGAATGGCGCTGGCGATGGCAAGAAAGGAGCCGACCAGGACGATGACAAAGCCAACAATCATAATCAACCAGATGCGATCGTTGACTGTCCGGGTGGGTTTGTCCAGAGAAGCTGGAACTTTTGCCACATCCTTTCTGCGGCGGGCAGACTTTGAAGCAGTGCGGTGACGAGCTGTTTGCGCTGCTCAACAGGCAGCGACATCGGGTCTGACATAGTGATGGCAGGATCGGGCATCGTCGTTCTCCTTTGCGTTACTATGGATAAATGGTAGCATCCTGATAAGGAGACGAGTGGAAGGAGCTTTTTTCTCTGTCCGATTGCATCATGTAGGCAGCATGCCCTCAAATACAACGAGTGCGCGTCTGAGAAGAGGAATACGAAGCGAGGAGGCAGCCTGTGCATGCATAAGCTGCCTCCTCTTCGACATTCATCCACGAACTCTCTGCCTGTTATTCCTGCGAGAGAGCCGCTTTTAGCTGGCGTATCGAGTCTCCCACCAGAGAGGAAATATCGGTGGTGGCGTTGACCATCTGGAAGCCCTCGCTGATGCGCCGTGCGGCGGCTGCACCGTTGCTGCAAAAGATACCGCTTGCCAGTTGGCATCGCCGGGCTGAGGCTTTGATAGTTTCCAGCGCCTGCACAAATTCGGGTTCCGCGCCTTCGGAACTGGGCGGGAGGCCAAGTCCGGCGTGCAGGTCGTTTGGCCCCACAAAGGCAACATCCAGCCCCGGCACGCTCAAAATATCATCCACATTCGCCAGGCCCTGCGCACTCTCTATCTGTACAGCCAGCAGAATCTCTGAATTTGCGATCTCCCCGTAGCTTTTCCAGTCCATGAAACCGAAACTGTATGGGCCGAAGACGCCGCCGATGCTGCGCGTGCCTTGCGGGGGATATTTTGTCCAGGAAATGGCCTGTTGTGCTTCCTGGGGCGTGTTTACCATCGGTACGATGAGGCCCCATGCCCCCGCGTCCAGCGCCCACTTGAACCACTCCACGCTATTGTACGGCAGCCGCACCAGTGGCGCGCTTATGCCTGCATCGGCGATGATACCCACCATATCGGCGATCAGCCCCGGATGCTGCGCCGCGTGTTCTCCGTCGATGAGCAGCCAGTCAAAGCCCAGCCGGGCCATGATACGCGCCGATGCCCTGCTCGGCAGGCTCAACCACGCTCCCACGCTCGGCTCACCCCGTTTCAACTTCGCTTTCACATGATTCGTTCGCATCCCATCAAACATCCTTTCAGGCTTATTCAGAAACGTCATATGATACAACATATCACGTATAGCTGTGTGAGCGAAAGGAGCAGGCATGCCAGAACGTGTCATGCCTGTTTCAGCCGATCAGGAGAAAGGAATCACATGTCTCTCGATGTTTTTAAGCTTGATGGCCGCGTTGCCCTTGTCACAGGCGGCAATCGCGGCCTGGGTTTTGCCATGTCTCGCGCCCTTGCTGAAGCGGGAGCCGATGTTATTGTGGCCGGTCGCCAGCTTGAAAAGGCGCAGGCCAGCGCGGCCCGGCTTGCTGAGGCTACCGGACGCCGCGTCCTCGGCCTGGCGGTCGATGTCACTGATGCGCAGCAGGTCAGGGCTATGGTCGATACTGTCATGCAGGAGCTGGGGCATATCGATATTCTGGTCAATAACGCCGGCATCAATATTCGCAAGCCGCTTGAGGAGTTTGACGAGGCGAGCTGGGATGCCGTGCTGGCTACCAATCTCAAAGCGCCTTTCCTCTGCGCGCGTGCAGTTGCCCCGTACATGAAGCAGCAGCGTTATGGGCGCATCATCAACGTTGCATCCATGCTTGGCTTCACCGGCTTGCCTGAGCGCAGCGCCTACTGTTCCAGCAAAGGCGGCGTTATCCAGTTGACGAAGGTGCTGGCGCTGGAACTGGCTCCCTACAATGTGACCGTCAACGCGCTCTGCCCCGGCCCGTTCGCCACCGAACTGAACACGCCGGTCATCAACGACCCGCAGGCAAATCAGTTCTTTCTCGACCATATCCCCCTGGGTCGCTGGGGACAGCCGGAAGAGATCGGCGGCGCTATCGTCTTCCTCGCCTCCAACGCATCCAGTTTCATGACCGGAGCAGCCCTCCTCTTCGATGGCGGCTGGACGGCTCAATAGCTAGCTGGATCAGATCCATTGCCAGCAGGAAAGCTGCCAGCCACTGCCCTCGACTGCCAGCGCGCCCGCGTAGCCCGTGCAGGGGAAAAGGGCCTGCAATGTCCAGCGATCCCCCTCACGCGGGTCTTCGCGGCTGGCGAGCAGTGCAGCCGCTTCGCCGGGGAGCAGGGAGACATCGAAGAGATCAAGCGGGAGGGAGAGGCCCATGCCTCTCGCTTTGATGTAGGCTTCTTTGCGTGTCCAGCAGTTGAAAAAGGCTGTCTGTTTCGCTTCCCCCACCAGCGAGCGCAGCACAGCCTGCTCCTGTGGCGAAAAACTGACTTTCGCCAGTTCATCGTACTCGATATCATCTTTCATGTATTCGACGTCCACGCCGACTGCTCGCTCCCAGGCCACTGCATAGAGGGCAATATCACGGGAATGGGTGAGGTTAAATTGGAGTTTGGTTTTATGAGCAGGGGCTAAGGTCGGCTTACCATATTCGTTGGAGATAAACAGTACATGTTGCGGTTCAAGTTGCAAATAACGGGCGAGCAGCATGCGCAAGGTGCCATGCGCAAGAATCCAGCGATGGCGGTCTCGTTCAAAATAGAAACGAGCGGCCCGTGTGCGCTCCTCTTCGCTCAGGACGCACTCCATGCTGGCTCTAGCTTCCTGTGGGGCAGTTAAAAAGGCGCGCCAGACATGAACCTGGTTTTCAGAGAGTGTGAGATATTCAGGAGGTATTGCCCACTGTGGTGCAGTAGACATATTGCCCGCTGTATGCATCATAACTTTCTGACCTCACGCTGCAGCCAGCCGAAGAGGGCGGCGGCGAGCATCATGGCCCCGCTGATGGGGAAGAGGATGGCGGGACCCAGCCGGGAAGTCAGCACGCCCGCGATGGCGACGGAGAAGGGGTAGAGGCCCAGCGTTGCCACCATCAGCACAGCCATCAAGCGACCGAGCAGGTGACGCGGAGCCTGCTGCTGCATCAACGTGAAAGCCAGCACCGAGAGGATGCCGTTTGTCAACCCGGCGCTGCCGATGAGCAGGGCGGCAGCGAGCAGGCCGCCGGAGAAAGGCACGAACGAGTACCAGACGGCCAGTGCCATAATCAGGATGAGCATGAGCATACCCCGGCGGCGAACCTGCCCCAGCGCGCCTGCAATCAGTCCGCCAAGCAGGGAGCCGCCGCCAAATGTAGCCATCAGCAGCCCGTAGCCGCTCGCGCCTGCCGCGAACTGGTTGCGGGCCAGCGTGGGCAGCGCCACCTCCATCATACCGTTGAAGAGAAAATTTCCGAAAAGGATGACCAGTAGCGCGACTTGCAGCAAACGCCACGCTCGCAGTAGCTGCCAGAACGTAATATCGGGCGGGAATTGTGGCTCCTTTAACGCGGCAACCTGCCCGGCTTCATCAGCAGTGAGCATACCAGTTGCCCTTCGCTCCCCGCTCATGAGTAGCAGGGTGACCGCAGAGACGACAAAGGTGAGGGCATCGACCGCCAGCGCGAAGCCTGATTGCAGGCGGCTGATAATCACGCCTGCCGCGCCAGAACCCACGAGCAGGGCGAACTGGATGCTGGCGGAGTTGAGCGCGTTGCCTGCCTGCAATGCATCATCGTCGAGAATCTCCGGTGACATGGCGTAGTAGGCGGGTAGAAATAGTCCGGCGAAGGCGCCCAGGGGTATGGTGACGGCGCAGAGTTGCCAGACCGCCGTGTGGCCTGCCACCACCAGCGCCGCCAGGATGCCGGTGAGCAGCGCCCGTGCCGTATCCGCCAGCAACATGACCCGACGCGGTTTCCATGCATCGCTGAGCATGCCGCCGAGCAGCAGCGCGCCCACACGCGGCACGCCATACGCTGCCAGCACAATGCCCAGTTCCTGCGGCGTATGCCCGCTGCTTAGCATCAGCCAGGGCAGGGCCACCGCGTAAAACATATCGCCCAGCGTGGAGATCATCTGCCCGCTGAAAAGCAGGCGAAAATCTCGCACGCGCAGCGGGGCAAGCAAGCTGCTAAGCGGCGTGCGGTAGTCTGTTGCCGCCAGCGCACCGGAATTTCCACGACCGCTTGCGTCCCGTTTCTCACCGGCGGACGAGGCTTCAGATGGCGGCGGCATACATAGCTCCCTTGTTTCTGTCTCTACTGGCTCTTCTCTCGTTCTATACCCAGATATCGGAGGTGCAATCACCGCCGGGGTAGCGCATCTCGTGAGCGCGAGCGGGACCGGCAGGCTCTTTGCCAAAATCAACGTAGAATTTGTCGTTGATTTTCAATCCGCCGTTCTGTGTGTCGCAATCAATTTGCAGCAGGTAGGAACCTGTCTGGGCGATATCGGGGTAGAACTGGTTATCCCAGGTGCTGTAGAGTGAGTTGGTGACGTACAGTCGTTTGCCATCAAGGCTCAACTGGAGCATCTGCGGCCCGCCGACCAGTTTGTGGCCCTGGACGCTACCGCCCTGCCCGGTCAGGCCGCCGCACCAGACCTGCCCTGTCAACCGGGGATGCGAGGGATCGCTGATATCATACTGGCGAATGTCTCCGTGCAGCCAGTTGGAGAGGTAGAGATACCTGTCGTCCATCGAGATCAGGAAATCGGTGATGAGCGATGGCACGGGAATGGGCCAGCCCTCTACCTCGACGGGAGGGATATCGATTACCTTCTCCACCTGCCAGCGACCATTGGACTGGTGCCAGTGCCACATGTTGCTGCTGAGGGCCGCTCCAACAAAGCCGTGCGTGCTGTCGGGATTGTGGTGGAAGCGTACCTCCAGGGGGATCAATCCTTCCTCGCCCAGATCAACGCTTTGCACAAGGTTGTGTTTCTCCCAGTCCCAGAAGTGCAGGTGGCGACCGTACTTCCCGGCAGCGACATCATCCAGCTCGAAGCCTTTGATATAAGTATTGGGCGCGGCCCATTCGCTGCTGACCATGACATTGTGGCGCGGCTGATACCAGAAATCATAGTTGTAGTGCATGCCCTGGGCGTTGTGTTCCCAGCGGCCCGCGATGTTGAACTCCTCGTCGAGCAGCAGGAAGCCGCCGGGCGCGTTGCCCTCGCTGTCGCCCAGCATGGAGATCATCACATGCCCGTCAGCAAGACAGTGGACGGTGTGGGGCGCGCTGAGATTTGTCTTGCTTTTGACCTCTTCCGGTTCGATCACTTTGTGCAGTCTGGGCGCTCGTTCGTCAGAGGTATCGACGATGTGAATGCGGCTTGATCGGTTGCCGGGAAGGATGAGAAAGCTACGAGATTTACTTTCATCCGCGTGGCAAGAGCTACAGGCGTTCCAGCCGAAATGGTGAAGCTCATCGCCAACGTTGGGCATAGGCGTGCGGTAAATCACCTGCGAATAGGTGGGAGACGCAGGGTCAACATCGACGGTAGCCAGGTAATCCGGTGCCTCAACCCCTGTGCCACCATAGAGCGCGATGGTGTAGAGAACCTTTTCCGGCTCAGCCTTCGTAGCCTCTTCCGGTGAGGCATAGCCGGGTCCGCAGTGAGAATGATCTTCGTGGTGCATTACATGTTCATCTGCCATGCCTGATTGCCTCCTTTAACTGGATGAAGGATAAGGAACATGGCTATGTTCGCTTTCCCCTCTATCCTGTACTCTTTCAACTCAGATAAACATTACGTTGCAAATGGGACAACCGTTGCTGCTTGCTTTCCCTGTTTCAGGAAGAGACATTTTATTATGTCTTGCGTATGGGGGACTGTCAAACTGTATCAAGGTTGCTGGTATACCACGAAAAACTGGCCGGAACGTGTCATGCTGAGCGTGGCGAAGCGTCTGAAGCCGCCCCTTATTCGGCATTGCCGACACGGATGCTTCGCCACGCCCAGCATGACACGAGTGCGAGCGTCAGTAATAACTTGCAAATTGTTGAAATAGGTCAAACGTCCCATGATAAAACTTGAGTTGTGGCGTATGATATGCAGAGATTATTACCGGGTAGGTTTCGGTGAAGAAGATTTGTAGCGTGAACCAGAGTGTTTCCATCCGGGAGATGCCCGGAAGATAGGATAGGCATATGCTCGCGGTAAAACTGGTCGGCCTGGGATGGTATCTGCCCAAAAGACGGGTGATGAACGCGGAACTGGAAGAGCGGCTCGATATTCCGGCAAACTGGATTGAACGCGCCACCGGGGTACTGGAGCGTCGCTATATTGGCGATGAAACGGTTGTCAGCATGGGAGCAGCCGCGTCCCGTATGGCGCTGGAAGACGCGGGCCTGAGTGTGGGCGATCTCGATGCCATCATCTGCGCCTCGACCACGCCGCAGCAGGCCATCCCTTGCACGGCGGCCTTCTTGCAGCGCGAATTGCGAGCGCCGGAAGGAGCCAGCGCCTGCTTCGATGTCAACGCCACCTGTCTGAGCTTTCTGATTGCTCTCCATACCGCCTCTCACCTTGTCGCCGCCGGTGTCTATCGCAATGTCTTGATTTGCAGCAGCGAGATCGCCTCCTGTTCCCTCAACCCGCGAGAGCGCGAGAGTGCCGTGCTGTTCGGCGATGCCGCTGCTGCTGCCATTCTTACGCGCAGCCAGTCGGGCGAGGCCAGCGCCATCTGGCATGCGCTTTTCGAGACCTACAGCAGTGGGGCCGATCTGACGCAGATTCTCGGTGGTGGTTCGCTCCACCATCCCAATGATCCTGCGACCACGCCGGAGATGAACATGTTCAATATGCATGGCCCCGCCATCTTCAAGCAGGCCACCGTGCTGATGGAACCTTTCTTACAGCGTTTCTTCTCGGTTCTCCACTGGGAACGTGAGCAGATCGACGCTGTTGTGCCGCACCAGGCCAGTAGACATGCCATCGAACAACTATCGCGTCGGCTCGGCTTTAACTCCGATCAGATCATTCTCAATCTGGCAACACGCGGCAACTGCATCTCCGCCTCGATCCCTCTGGCGCTGGCGGAAGCGGTTTATTGTGGGCGCATCCGGCGCGGAGACCGCCTGCTGCTCATTGGCACGGGCGCGGGTCTCACCCTCGGCGCGCTTGCCCTCACGTTTTAGATGATGCTATTACAGGTGGATGGGAGTATCTGATGAATGTGCTTGTTACCGGGGGCACCGGCTTTCTGGGCAGATACCTTGTCGCCGCCCTCCTGCAGCGTGGCCACAGCGTCTCTCTCATGGGCCGCAACTTCGCGCCCGTCAAATCCTTGCTTGAGCGGGGTGCGATGCCCGTTGCAGTAGATCTGCGCGATACGGAGGCCGTGATTGCCGCCTGCGCTGGCGTCGAAGTTGTCTTTCACATCGGCGCGCTCTCCGCGCCGTGGGGCAAACGCTCCGCTTTCTACGCCATCAACGTTGGCGGCACCGAGGCTGTGCTGGCCGGTTGTCGCGAGCATGGGGTGCGCCGTCTGCTCTACGTCTCTTCGCCCAGCGTCGTCTTCGATGGCCGCGACCAGCATTGCGCCCGCGAAGACGTTCCCTACCCGCGCCGCTTCACCTCCATCTATTCGCTCACCAAGAAGCTGGGCGAAGACCGCGTCAACGCCGCTCGCGCCACCGGTTTAGAGACCGTGATCCTGCGCCCCAAAGCCATTTTTGGCCCCGGCGACCAGGCGTTGCTGCCCAGGTTGATTGCCGCCGCTCGCCAGCAGCGTCTGCCGCAGATTGGCGATGGCCGCAATCTGGTTGATCTCACCTATGTCGAGAATGTCGTCCATGCCCTTTTGCTTGCCAGTGAGGCTCAGGCAGCCGTCGGCGAGACCTATACCATCACCAACAACGAGCATGTCCCTCTGTGGGAGGTCATCCGGCTGGTGCTGAAGCGGCTCAAGCTCTCCACCAGTTTGCGTCAGATACCCCTGTCAATAGCTCTCGCCGCCGCCTCACTGATGGAGATGCGCGCCGCCCTGACCGGCAGGGAGCCGCTGCTCACGCGCTATTCCGCGACCATTCTGGCGCGCACGCAGACCTATGATATCAGCGCCGCGCAGCGTGATCTTTCTTACGCGCCGCCCGTCTCTATTGCTGAGGCTATTGAACGCACGCTGGTAGCGTTGGAGGAGGAGGTATGAGTCAGGGTAGCCCGGCGGTGCGATGTCATATCCTGGATACCGGCTACTGCCTCGCCTGGGAGTCTCATGTCATGCAGGGCGGGCAGCGGCGGCGCATTGCCTGCCATTCGCTGGTGGCGTTGCTGCACCACCCGGAGCAGGGCTGGCTGCTGTGGGATAGCGGCTACGCGCCGCGCATGCTTGAGGTCACGCGCCGCCTGCCCTATCGCCTCTATCGCTATGCCACGCCGCTGCGCCTCAACCCTCAACTTGCGGTGGTCGCGCAACTGGCGCGCCGACAACTCAATCCGATGGATATTCATCGCGTTCTCATCTCCCATTTCCATGCCGATCACATCGCCGGCCTGCGCGACTTTCCTGATGCTGGACTTATTGCCACGCAAGCTGCCTACGATGACATTGAGCATCGCCAGGGGTTCTCGGCCCTCAGTCGCGCCTACATCCCCGCCCTGTTGCCGGACGATTTTCGTTCGCGAGCCAGCCTGCTTTCCGCCTTTAGCGGCCCCGAACTGCCGGGGCTCGGCCCTACGCACGACCTGTTCGGGGATGGCTCGCTCTTGCTGGTTTCGCTGCCCGGCCACGCGCGCGGCCAGATGGGCTTGCTGGCGCGGACTGAACGCGGGCGCATCCTCTTCGCCGCCGATGGCTGCTGGCTGCGCCGCTCCGTCTACGAACGCCGCCCGCCATCGCGCGTGACCAATTTGATCGTCGATGATCCCCATGCCGTTCGGGCCACTATCGACAAACTGCATGCTTTTGTGCAGGCATCCCCGGATGTCATTCTCGTGCCGAGCCATTGTCCCGAAGCTTTCGCGGAAGAAGTTGAGCAAAACCATGCCGGATAAATTGCAGATCGTTACCAGTTTTCTGCGCGCTCGCTGGCGCTGGCAACACCTGCGCGGCGAGGCTCTGACCCGCTACCAGGAGCGGCGCGCCCGCCGCATCGTGGCCTATACTATGCAACATTCTCCCTTCTACCGCGCTCACTGGTCGGGCTACACTCCCGCCGACTGGCGCGTGTTGCCCACCGTAGACAAACGATTGATGATGGAGCATTTCGATACCTTCAACACCTGCGGCATCCGACGGGACGAAGCAATGGAGATTGCCCTGCGGGCTGAGCGCAGCCGCGATTTCAGCCCCACGCTCAACGGCTTCACCGTCGGTCTCTCCTCCGGCACGTCGGGCCATCGCGGCCTCTTCATGGCCGATGCCTGGGAGCAGGCGGGCTGGGCCGGGACGATTCTGGCGCGCGCGCTCCACACGCTGCCGCGCCAGCCCCTGCGCGTCGCCTTCTTCCTGCGTTCGAACAGCAATCTGTACGAGCAGGTTGGCAGCAGCCTCATCCGCTTCCGCTACTTCGATCTCATGCAGCCCCTTGCCGAGGTCGTTCCCGCGCTCAACGCCTTTCAACCCCACATCGTCGTCGCGCCGCCCTCCATGCTGGGCTTTCTCGCGCAGGAACGCGCCGCCGACCGCTTGCGCATCACGCCCGACCGCCTGATCTCCGTCGCCGAAGTGCTGGAGCCGCAGGATCGCAGCCAGCTCGAAGCCACCTTCAATGTCCCGGTACAGCAGATTTACCAGTGTACCGAGGGCTTGCTGGCCGTCAGTTGCGCGCACAACTCGCTTCACATCCAGGAAGACCTCGTCGTCCTCCAGCTCGAACCCCTGCCCGCTCTTGCCAGTAATGGGCGGCGTGAAGATGGGCGAAGCAAACAGGCTGGAAGCGATGAGAATAATGAAAACGGGCAAGCTCAGGGTGAGCGAGTGCAGCCAATCGTGACCGACCTGTGGCGGCGCACACAACCCATCATTCGCTACCGCCTCAATGATGTCCTGCAGATGGAAAGCCGCTCCTGTCGCTGCGGCTCGCCTTTTCGCGTTATTCGCGCCATCGAGGGTCGCTGCGACGATATTTGCTATTTTGAGTCGCTCGCCGGTGGTCTCAGGCCCTTTTTCCCCGACATCATCCGGCGCATGATTCTGCTGGCAAGCCCCGATATTGCCGACTATCAGGTCATCCAGGAGCGTCCCGGTTCCCTGCATATCTCTCTCTCCCTTGTTCCCGGCGCGCCATTCCCCACAGTTTCGCAGGCAGTTACGGCCAGCGTTCAATCAACTGTTGCAGGGTATAGCTGTTGTCCAGCTTCTGTTACTATCGAAGAGGGACTGCCAATGCTCAAACCGGGGGCAAAACGGCGGCGCGTGCAGGTACAAAAAGGCTGAAAGAACAGGCTCAAAATAACTTGTCTTAAAGAGTGTCTGGGGAAATCTTTACAGTTTTTCCTCGTTTTTAACCGTATTGCAACCGCATTACTACTGTGAACACATCCAGATTTCTCTATCCTTTTCCTGGAGAAGCTTACTTTTCAGCGAAAGGGATGTTCTATGCAGAAACGATTCTTGACATTTCTCCTGCCTTTTGTGGCGCTGGTGCTGGCGGTTGTTGGCATGGTCGGCGCTAACTTTGCCTTTGCTCAGGGAAGCAAATCTGCTTCTCAGTCGGCACCCTCCGCGCAACGCGCCGTTTCCCACGTCGTGGCAATGCATACGGTGAATATGCAGCAGGTGCCAGCCGAGACAGCTTCACAGGCGGCTGCCCATACAAAGCAAATGCCCTGGCTCACAGGAATGAGTCCGGCAGCCTATGCGCAGCTCAAAGCAGCCGCGGCCCACAACAAAAATGCGCCAGTCGATACCTCGGCCATCGACTCAATCGACACGCCCTCCACAACGGCGAAGTTTGCCGGACAGGGTGACACCTGTGGCTGTCAGCCTCCTGACCAGGCGCTGGCCGCCTCTTCAAGCTGGGTCTTCCAGGGCGTCAACACCTCGTTTGCGGTCTATAACACGTCGGGAACACGCCAGGCTGGCTGGCCGAAAACATCCGTCAGCTTTTTTGGTATTCCCAATCCCAGCCCTTCTGGCTGCGCCTCCTCTCCCTTCACGAGCGACCCGCGAGCCTTCTACGATCCTAAAGATGGACGTTTCTGGGCCGCGATGCTCGAAGTCGAGGGCGCTTTCGGTGTCAACACCAACTGCTCTGAAGTTACCCGCTACTGGATCGCTGTGAGCCAGACCAGCAATCCAAATGGCTCCTGGTTTGTTTATGCCTTTAACATGGCCATTACGAGCGGGACTGGCGCCTGCCCCACCTGCGCAGCAGATTACACGCAGTTTGGTTTTGATCAGACGGCGATATACTTCTCCGGCAACATGTTCAACCAGAGCGGTACCAGCTATGTCTACGCGGAAACCTTCGCTGCGCTCAAATCTACGATGGAAGCTGGTTCGTCCGTTACTGCCTACGGGTTCTACGACTTTACTGCCAATGGTGTAGCGGTGGATACCGTGCAGCCGGTTGAGAACGAGGCGAGTTCCGGCCCCGGCGTTGGCCTGCTCATCAATTCCTTTGATGCAAATGGTGATGGGACGCACAATTGTAGGACGACCGCTTGCTCAGGCGTGGTTGTATGGGCGATTGCCAATCCCGGCCAGTCGACAACCTCGGCGAGTGGGATCGTCGTTTCGACCAAATCCTACATTCTCCCCCCCCAGGCTGACGAACCCGGCTGCTCTGGCTGTATTGATACCAATGATACCCGTATCAGCGGCACACCCGTCTATCAGCAAGGGCTGATCTCCTTCTCGCTGAACACGGGTGTCAACAATGGAACGCAGGTTGTTCCTGCTGCTTTCTGGGGTCAGGTCAAGCCAACCATCAGCGGCGGAACGATTACCGGCGGCTCCATCTTCCAGAGCGGGAAACTCCATTTCTCCGGTGATCGCGCTGCCTTCTTCGGTGCGTTGATGGCTACCAGCAGCGGCAACCTGCTCATGGTCTTTGATACGATGAGCAGCTCAATCTATCCGAGCATTATGTATGCCACGCGCCTGACAACAGATACAAAGGGCAAGTTCGAGCAGGCCCTCTATCTGAAGAAAGGCTCGGTGGCGACCGTCGATCAGCGTTGGGGCGATTACGAGGCCACATCCTATGATGGCAGCTCGAACAACACCTGGTTCTCCTCTCAATACTCCAACGGCGACTGGGCAACCTACATCGGCAAGGTCAACTTCTAAGCGGGCATTCTCGCTTCTGTGAGGAGTTTGAGCGCACTTCTTGAGAGAAGAAAGATCGGGGAGGACCAGATAATGGAACAGCTATGCAAACGCGCCTGTTCCATCGCCTGGCCTTCCCCTGCCTGTTTTCTCTCAAGAAGCTGCGATTGTCAACGGGGCCGAATAGATGGTAGTCAGGCCGCTTGACCCGGCTGGCTTCGGGGAAGTTGAATACGTTAATGAGAGACGGTATATTCCTGGTGGGAAGGTCCCTTTGCTCAAGCCTCCGGCCTGGATAGCTGCGCCATAGCTTTTCCCTGCCGGAATCTCCACCCGCATTGCCATGCGCCCCAGAGGGCAGCGCGCGACAGAGGAGCCGGTCCAGCTTCCATTGACCTGTACTTCCAGCCCCAGAATCGAGCAGCTTGCCCGCGTATCATACGCGAAGATGCTTGTCGACAACTGATTGCTAACCGTGACATGGATGGTATCATCTGGCTGATAGACTGTGTGATCGGTGCTGATACGCACAGGGCCGCCTGTAGACGTGCCGGGGTTTGTTGTATTCCCGCCTGTCCCGGAACCGGCCTCACAGGCAGAAAGTACAATCAGCAGGGGCAGAAGCGCGCCCAGCAACGAGAAATACCCATTTCTATGCATAGCAACCCCTTTCTTGAATAGACTCGCCTGTTCAGAAGACGAGGGAAAAATCAGCTTTGTTCCATCGCCGATTTTTTCTACGGCAACGCTGTTATTTGATGAGATGCCGATTCACTATCTCGACCGCCAGCCCCACACCATCTTCCGCCCGGATACGCTCGCTCATGGCCTTGACGCGCTTTCTGAGAGCCTCATCACTTATAGCGATCTGGATGGCCTTTGCCAGTCGCTCAGTCGTCAACCGCTTTTGTGGAATTGGTTGCGGTGTCAGGCCGAGGGCGTGGAAGCGGCTGGCCCAGAATGGTTGATCGCCGAAGAAGGGAACGACGACTGGTGGCACCCCGGCGCGCAGGCATGCCGCCATCGTACCCGCGCCGCCGTGCTGCACAACAGCAGCCATCTGCGCAAAGAGCCAGGCGTGCGGCACAAAATCTACTTTGAATATGTTGTCTGGCAGGTCGATATTCCCAATATTCCCCCATCCCGTCGCCAGGATGGCGCGCTGTTTCGTGCGTGCCAACGCTTCCAGCACGATCTCTGTCATCTCTCCGGCGCGCCGGGTGTTCATACTGCCGAAACCAACATACACGGGCGGCGGGCCGGATGCCAGGAAGTCCAGCAGGGCCTGCGGCGCTTGCCAGCCAGTATCATCATTCAGGAACCAGTAGCCGGTAACATGATACTGCTTTCCCCAGTCAGGCGGCGGCGGCAGGATCGAGGGGCTGTAGTAGTACAGAACAGGTAAACGCTGCGCGCGCACCTGTTCATATAGCCATGTTCCAGGCAGCGACGGCAGGTTCAGCAACTCCTGTCGCGCTTGATTGATGGAACCGCACAATAACTGCCAGAAAAGCCGGGCCGAAAGCGTGTAGGTCAGGCGGTGATAGCTGACACGGACGGGAAGCCAGTTCGGCGCTGCGGGAAAAAAGGGGATGGCAAAGGCGCCCGTTGGCGTTAGCGGCTGGCCCGCACCAATCCAGCAGGGGATGTGCAGCTTCTCGGCAATCGAAGAGGTGAAGCAGAGTGCCAGGGGAGAGCAGATCATACCCTCGCTTCCCTGACATGCCTGCCAGCAATCAAGCATGGCCTGCCGGATCAGGGGCGCGGCGATGCGCGAGAAGCGGCGGAAGAATTGCAGGAAGTTGTTGCCACCGCCCAGCCATTCCTTCCCCATCTCACCTTCCACTATTGCCTGTGGGTTGACCTGCACCGGGAAAAAATCCATGCCTGACCGGCGTATCTGCGACTCAAAAAGCGCGTGCGTCACCAGCCGCACCCTGTGGCCTGCTGCCTGCAACCCGGCCCCCAGCGCGATATGGGGCTGCACATCGCCGCGCGAGCCAACTGCGATCACCGAAATGTTCATTGCTTCCTGCCGCCCTCCGTTTGTACAATCTCTGCCGTGCCGTCGCGGTGCAGGCGCAGGCGCTGGCCGCGCCACTCGACCTCGTTGCCATGTAACATTGTCCACACAATCTGCAATGGCGTCCACAGGGCTACCACCGGCAGCAGCAGCCAGCGTTTCAGAGGCATGGGCCGTTGCAAATAACGCCGTTCGCACAGGGCATAGACCCCGGCGAAGACGCTCAGACTGCCGATCAGCGCCAGCCACGCTGAACGGCGGCGCGCCCACAGGGCCAGCAGGGCCATAATGCCCGGCAGTGGCAGCGTGAAGCTCACAAGTGCGGCGATCAGCTTCTGTCGGAGCGTGAGCGATGGCATCATCGCCTGTCGCGGCATTACAAACCAGCGTTTGAACTGCCGGGTGTACGCTCGCGCCGAATCTAAAGCGTTGTCGATATCGTAGATCGATGGAGTCTGCATCGCGCGCAGGTTGTAGGCCCGCAAACGCTGTGGGATGGCGAATTCGTCGTCGATCTGCCGCTCCATGCCGTCGAAGCCGCCTATGTGTTCAAATATCTCGCGTCTGAAGGCAAATACGTGTCCATTGATGCGAATCGGGTCAATCAGGAAGGTGAGCGAGGCGAGGCTGAGCAGCATGTGGGCATTGATGAGCGCGCTGATCAAGCTTGACCAGACCGTTTGCCAGTTTGTGAAGCAGGGCAGCCCGAAGGCGAGGCCAACCCCCGGCTGGAAGAGATATGGCACCAGCACACGCAAATTATCGGGGCGCAAGATAACGTCATCATCGACAAAGCACAATACCTCTCCGCTTGCTCGTGGCAACGCTGCCTGCAACTTATCCAGTTTGCGCGCCACTGCGCCCGGCATGCTGTTCTCCGGCTCAACCAGAATCAGTTCGGCGCAAAGTTCTGGAAACTCATCCAGATATGCGGCAACGATAGCCTGCGATTCCGTATCCTGAGCATCACAGATCAGCAAATGCTGGATAGACGCCGGATATACGAGCCGCGCCCTCGCTCTCAGCGCGTCCAGTAAACTGCTCGCCCCTCTCGTAATCGGTTGCAGCAGCGTCACCGTCGGCCACCGCTCAGGCGGAGCAGGCCGTGGACGGCGGAAAAAGCTGACGACGGCCAGCAATTTTAACAGCCGGTCAAACACAAAGATCGCTGCCAGTACGCATGCCAGCCGCTCTGGCAGGCTTCGGAATGCTCGCCGCATATGCTTTCCTCCGGTACATGTCTCTTTCATCTATCATTAGACCATGTGACTCAGCTATTGTCTACAGAGTATATTGATGAATTCAGGAAGAGGAGGGCCAGGGCGGCCCCTCCGTCGTCTTTGTCTCAGGCGGCATTGTCAGCGCCTTCATCATCGCGCTCGGCCTGTTGCATCCTGCCGTTCGCGCTGTTGATTAACGGGCATCGAGCTTGATCTCCCTTTTCTCGTTGAGATATACTGCTAGCAGTCCGATTGCATGCTATGAAAAAGTGGCCGGAACCTGTCATGCTGAGCGCCGCGAAGCATGGGAGGTGATCAAGCAGGCGGCATGGGTCGCGCAACATGACAGGGCAGGGGCCGTTTTCAATAGTAAATCGCATTTCTTATAGTCAAATCTATTTCGGTCTGTCGGCAAGGGCTGACAAAGGAGGCTTATATGGCGGCAGAGGGAAGACAGGAGACGCGCGAGGAAGAAATTGCTCGTGTGCGAAGTTATCTGACGGGCCAGTCGATGAAGCGCACGCCGGCGCAACTGGTCGAGGCTGTGCGTGAGGCCCACAGGCAGTTTCTGGAAGCTGCTGGAGCGATCTCCTCAGAAGATTTTTCCACGCCCCCGCAGGGGGGTGAGTGGTCTGCCGCCGATGTGCTGAACCACGTCTACCGGATCGCCGCGCTGGAAGAACAGACCATTCGCGCCGTAATTGAGCGTGGAGAGCAGCCTGCTGATGTGCCAGACCTTTCCGTGCCTGCGGCAGGTCTCACGCCGGAGCAGATGCTGGCCGATATTTCAGCCATGCGTGAGCGGCTGGCGACCTCCGTACTGCAAGCTGATCCACAGGCACATCTCGATATCACCTGGCGGGGCAGCGATTTCGGCATGTTGAACTGGCGTGAGTGGCTGCTCTTCGCTCGCATTCACGAGCTTGACCACGCGCGACAGTTGCAGGCTATTGCTGCGGCGCTGTCAGCGCGAGAAGGAAAGTAGGCTGTGATGAAACTTGCTATCACTGTTGCGCCTTCCGGCGATGACTGGCAGGGGGCTTTTACCTTTGCCATCGAGGCCGAGCGACTGGGAGTCGATATGGCGTGGTCGGTCGAGATGTGGGGTTACGATGGAGCGACGCCGCTGGCATATCTGGCGGCGAAGACGACGCGCCTGCGCCTGGGAACGGGTATCATGCAAATCGATGCGCGCACGCCCGCGATGACGGCCATGACCGCTCTCTCGCTGGCCGCGCTCTCCGATAACCGTTTCATGCTCGGTCTCGGCGTCAGCGGCCCGCAGGTGATGGAGGGCTGGCACGGCGTGCATTTCGCCCGCCCCTGGCAGCGCACGCGCGAAACCATCGAGATCGTGCGCATGGTGACACGGGGGGAGCGGCTCAGCTATTCCGGCGAAATCTACACCCTGCCCCTGCCCGGCGGTGAGGGCAAAGCCCTTGTCCCGATGGCGCGCTCGCAAGCCGACATTCCCATCTACCTGGCTACGCTCGCTCCCAGAAGCCTCGAACTGACGGGCGAGCTTGCCGATGGCTGGCTCGGCACCAGCTTCATCCCCGAACACGCCTCCATCTTCTTCGACCACATCGCTGCCGGGGCCGCCCGCGCCGGTCGCTCCCTTGCCGATCTCGACCTGCAAGTTGCCGCCGGTGTCGTCTCCTTCTCCGACGACGTAGAACGCCTCATCGCCCCGCGTCGGCCCGGCCTCGCTTTCACCCTGGGCGCAATGGGTTCGCGCCAGCACAACTTCTACAACGATGCCTTCTGTCGCATGGGCTACGCCGACATCGCTCGTGAAGTCCAGGACCTCTGGCTCAAAGGCGACCGCCAGTCCGCCGTTGCCCGTATCCCCGACGACCTCGTCCTTAAAACCAACCTCATCGGCACCGAAGACATGGTACGCGCGCGGTTGCGTGCCTATCAGGCGGCAGGAGTCAACACCCTGCGTGTCGGCCTGGACGGGGCCACGCTGGACGAACGGCTGGCAAATCTTGCAAGGTTGATTGAACTGGTGAGGGAGGTGGAAGCGGAGCAGATAGCTTGATGAGGATTCCCATCATAAACGCAGGATGTCCTTATCACGGAGCGAGGAGAGATTTCTCCTCGCTCCGCGTTGTGAGGCTGTTCTGCTGAATGAACAGACGGGAATCAGTCTCCTATCGCTGTGGCTCCTTCCGCGTATCGGTCTCTGACGGCGAACGTCTCGTCCTTCGAGATGTCGGCGCGTGACAGCTCGCGCAGGCCGAGGACAGCGATGAAGGAGAAGGCGGCCAGGATGATGAGGTAGACGGAGATGGGGACAGAAGAGCCGCCGGAATTCTGGAGCAGCGCCAGCGCAATGATCGGAGCCAGGCCACCGGCAAACGGCGCCGCAAGCTGGTAGCCGATTGACGCGCCGCTATAGCGCAACCGGGTGGGGAAGTGTTCCGCGATCAACGCTGCCTGCGGGCCATAGACCCAGGCGTGGCAGAGGGCCAGCGAGAGGACGATGCTGATAATTACCAGCACAGGAATGCGCGAATTGAGCAGGAGGAAGTACGGGAAGGCAAAGGCCAGCATAATCAGACAGCCAATCAGGTACCAGTTTCGCCTGCCAAAACGATCCGAGAGGATGCTGAAGGTGGGGATGGTGAACAGCTCAACAATGGCGGCGATGTAAGTGCCGGCCAGAAGCAACTGCTTGTTCAATCCCAGGTGATCAACCCCGTAAACCAGCACGAAGGTGGCGAACAGGTAGAAGGGGGCCTGCTCAACAAAGCGAGCGGCGGCGGTGAGAATGATCTCTTGCCAGTTGTGAACGATCACATCCAGCACCGGCGCTTTTGCCTCTCGCTTTTCCGCCTGAATCTCGGCGAAGAGCGGCGTTTCCAGGATGCGCAGGCGGATGTAGAGACCGATAATGATGAGGATGGCGCTCAGGAAGAAGGGAATGCGCCAGCCCCAGTTGCCGAACTGGCTGCCCGAAATGGCGGCGAAGACCGCGACCGCCAGCGATGAAAGCAGCAGGCCCAGCGGCACGCCGTCCTGCGGCCAGCTTGCCCAGAAGCCGCGATTGCGCTCATGACCATACTCCATTGCCAGCAGCACGGAGCCGCCCCACTCGCCGCCGACGCCGAGGCCCTGGCAGAAACGCATGATCGAGACCAGGATCGGCGCAGCCACACCGATGGTGGCATAGCCGGGCAGGAAGCCAACGATAAAGGTGGCGATACCCATGAGCAGGAGAGTCGCAATGAGCGTCGATTTGCGCCCGATGCGATCTCCCAGGTGTCCGAAGAAGATGCCGCCGATGGGGCGCGCGATGAAGCCGACCAGGAAGGTGGTCAGGGACAGAAGCGTGGCAACAAAGGGATCAAACGTCGGGAAGAAGAGCTTGGGAAAGACGAGCGAGGCCATTGTGCCGTACAGGAAGAAATCGTACCATTCGATGGTGGTACCGAGCGTACTGGCGAGGATGACCGGCAACATCTTTCGTCGTGAGAATTGTTCTCCGATGGTTGACATGATGTCCTCCAATACTGATGAGCTAACAATACACCGAATAACAGACGAATGACGAACGAATAATGATGCGCTACAGCGCGGTTCACCTGTATTGAGCTACCCGACGAGGGTAGGAGCGGCCCTGGTGGTCGCCCTGGAACTCAATCCTTGCTAACTGCATTCCTCCTTTCTACTGTGGTTGTCCGGTTCCCTGCGTGTCCTGAGCGGGCGCTTTACCGGCATACTCTTTGAGAAAGAGAACTGCGAACATTGAGACAAGGGACATGCCCGCGAGATAGAGGGCGATGAGTACGGTGGGGGACACGCCCGGAAGAATGTGTATGGAGTTTGCCAGCAGGTAGGTGGCAACAATGGGGGCCGGGCCGCCGGCGGTAATCGAGGCGAGCTGGTAACCGAGGGAGGCTCCCGTGTAGCGAATGCGCGCCCCAAAACGCTCGGCAATCAGTGCGGCCTGCGGCCCGTAGAGCCAGGCGTGGCAGATGCCGAGCGAGATAAGCAGCGCCAGGATAATCAGCAGCGGGTTCCCTGTGTTCAATAATAAGAAGTATGGCAGGGCGAAGACGGCCATGACGATGGTGCCGCACAGGTACCAGCGTTTGCGCCCGACACGGTCGGAAAGCGCGCTGAAGGTCGGCATAGAGACGATAGAGACGATAGCCGTCAGGGTGATGCCGATATAGAAGAGGGTCGGATCCAGCTTCAGTACCGCGACGCCGTAGGACAGCACAAAGGTGGTGAAAATATAGAAGGGGGCCTGCTCGCCCGAACGCAGCAGGATGGAGAGCAGAATCTCGCGCCAGTTGCAGCGCAGCGTATCCAGCAAAGGATTTTTCGACTCCTGTCTCTCCGCCTTCAATCTAACAAAAGGTGGTGTCTCGAGGATGCGCAGGCGAATGTAGAGGCCAACCAGCAGCATGGTTGCGCTCAGCAGGAACGGCATGCGCCAGCCGACGCTCTGGAAGGCCACGCCGGGATAGAGATTTCTGAAGAGCAGCACCGACAGTGCGGCCAGCGCCAGCCCGATCGGCACGCCTGTCTGCGGCCAGCTTGTCCAGAAGCCGCGATGGCGGTCATCTCCGTATTCGAGCGTGAGCAGCACGGATCCGCCCCATTCGCCTCCCACGCCGACGCCCTGCACAAAGCGCAATGCCGCCAGCAGGATCGGCGCGGCTATGCCAAAGGTGGCGTAGCCCGGCAAAATGCCCATCAGCATCGTCGAGAGGCCAATAAGTAGCAGAGTGGTCACGAGTGTCGATTTGCGGCCCGTGCGGTCGCCGAACCAGCCGAAGAAGGCTGCGCCAAGCGGACGAGCGGCAAAACCGATGAAATTGGTGGTAAACGAGGCAATGATGCCAGCCGACGGGTCGAGGCTGGGGAAGAAAACCACCGGAAAGACGGTGACGGCCAGGAAACTATAAAAGAAGAAATCATACCATTCGATAACCGTGCCAAGCGTACTGGCGCTGATGATCGGCAGCATGTATCCGAATCTGGCCTGCTTTTCCGCGCTCTCCATACGGATGGTCGCCATTGATCCTCCTTGCTGGCATTCGCAACCGACATTTGCATGATTCCTGAGTATAATTATAGCCTCTCTTCTGTAAAAAATATATAAACGGCTTCGGCGCTAACGTAAATAAATGTATAAATATTTTCTGTTTGCTCGCGCATGCCGTACATGGGGCAAGCATGTTATGCCATAACGTGCTTGCGGCTTCCGCCTCATGTATTGAACCTGTGCAGGGATTGCAATATGCCGGTCTATGAGGCATACTAGAACTGGCGAAAGCGTATAGCTTCCTTGCGGGAGAATGGGAATGGCATGCTGAAAATACTGGAACGTCGCATTACCCTGCAATTGCTGGTCTTCTATGCCCTCTTCGTGCTGCCCCTGTTGCTGGGCAGCGTAGAGCTGTATCTTTTCCAGCGCGATACCATGCAGCAGAGCGCGCAACAGGCCGATCTGGGGCTGGCGCAGGCGATAGCGTTGCAGGTCGAAAGCAATGTGCAGGCAGCAGCAGAGGAAGACAGCTATCTTTCACAGAGCGCAGCTGCCCGTCGGCTCGATCTATCTCAGCTCACCTCCATCTTCGCCACCGCCAAACTCTCCTACCCGGACGTCAGCCTCTATGCCGTCTGCGATACTGCCGGGAAGATGATTCTCAACTACCCGCTTAATCGGAAAACGCTCGGTCAGGATTTCAGCGGCTACGATTATTTCCAGAGCGCGCTCAAGGGCGATACGCCGGTGGTCTCTTCCAATCGCATCAGCCTGGTGACGAATACCTATGTGGTTTCAATTGCTGAGCGCATTGTCGGTCTTGATGGGAAGCCGGTTGGCGTTATGATTATGAATCTCTCGTTGCAACAACTCACCTCGCGCCTGCTGGTCGTGCGCCAGCAGTTGACGAACAGCAGCGAGGTGCGTATCTGGGTTGTTGATGGCAATGGCAAGCCCGTTGCCGATACCGAGGGCGTCTCGCCCGATACCGACCTGCTCAAGACGTTGCCCGGTCTCAAGAACGCGCTTGACGGCTCATCCGGCAACATGATCGCCCGCGATCAGGGCCGTGACTGGCTCTACAGCTACGTTCCCATCAACTGGCTGCGTAGCTACATTCCGATTGAGGGGACGAACTGGGCGGTGGCTGTGCAGCGTCCCGCCGATGTCACCTTCGCCGCCGTCATCAGCTTCCAGCACAGCCTGGTCATTGCGCTGGTCATGCTGATTGTGGGGG
This sequence comes from Chloroflexota bacterium, assembly GCA_902810755.1. The sequence goes on along the minus strand of CADDYT010000005.1, from coordinate 92,377 downwards.
CCAGCGTCTTCTGGTTTGTTATGCATGGCTGGGTGGTCACGCCCCTGCTGCGGTTGGCCCAGGCCGCCACGCTCATCCGGCCCGACCAGGAAGAGAAAGTGACCGAGAGCAAGTTGCTGGCGCGGGAACGGGGGCGCAATGACGAGATTGGCAAGCTCATCAGCGCCTTCTCGCGCATGGAGGATGAAATCCACTCGCTGTTCCGCAAAACCGACGAAAGAAGCCAGGCGCGCCTGCACACGCTGGATGCCATCATGAGAAGCATCGACGAGGGCGTATTGCTGGAACGTCCCGACGGGCAGATCATCTATGCCAACCACAACTACACCCAGTTCGTCGGCATCCCGCCGCAGGAAATTCTGCTCGATTTCGATTCCTTTAACGATAGCCATCTGATGGAGAAGCTGCTGGCGATGATCGTCGACCCGGACGCTTATCTTGAGGCCACGCGCCGCGCTGAGGAGTCTGGCAGCCCGCAGGTCGTCGAATTTCAGGTACGCGGCTACTATAACCGCGCCGGACAGTGGATTCCCGTGCGCCGCGATATTCATATGCGTCTCTTTGAGGTGCGCGACCTCTCCGGCCAGCTCATCGGGCGCGGCAAAATGTTCAACGATGTGACGCGGGAAAATCAGGCCGAGCAGGTCAAGAAGAATTTGCTGGCCATTATCTCCCATGAATTGCGTACCCCACTGACCGCTATCAAGGGCTATGCTACGAGCCTGCTGGAGACCGATATCGAACTGGACGAGGCGTTGCAGAAACATTTCCTGAGCCGCATCGTTGAAGAAGATGATCGCATGGCCGAACTCGTCACCAGCCTGCTGGAAATGTCGCAACTGGAGGCGGGAACGCTCAAGCTCTTTCCGGCCCTGCACCATCTTGAGACGCTGCTGGAACCGGCGCTGGCCGTCGCCGACTGCTGCACCATCTATAGCAGCCTGCCTGACGATCTTCCGTTGCTGTATGTTGACCGCAAGCGTATGGAGATGGTCTTCCGCAATTTGCTGGAAAACGCCCGCCGCTATGCCGGGGCCAATGCGCTCATCGAGATTTCCGCACGCTGCGAGCAGGAGAGCGCCGAACGCGGCCTCTACCTCGACATCGCCGACAACGGCCCCGGCCTGCCGCCTCATCTGACCGAGCGCATCTTTGAGCGTTTCTACCAGGTCGATAGCGGCAGAGAGCGCAGCAGCAGCGGCGTTGGCCTGGGGCTGGCGATCTGTCGCGGCTTCATCGAGGCGCACGGTGGTCGTATCTGGGCCGAGAATCGCGCGGATGGCGGCGCAGTCTTCCATATCTGGCTGCCGCCCAGAGTGCTGCACAGGCCGGGCGAAGCGCGAGGCACATTGAAATTACACGAAGCTTTATAGAAGCTTTGTAAATGTAGAGAGGGAAGTTGCCCTATGCCGCAGGAAAAGCACATTTTAGTCGTAGATGACGAACCGAGCATTCAGGATTTCATCCGTCACAATCTGGAATTGCGTGGCTACAAAGTATCGATTGCCAGCAACGGGCTGGAGGCGCTGGCCCTCTTTGACCAGGGTAATTTTACGCTCATCATTCTCGATATTATGATGCCCAGGATGGATGGGCTGGAAGTTTGCCGCCGTATTCGCCAGAGCAGCACCGTCCCCATCATCGTCCTTACCGCGCTGGGCGAAGAGGCCGATAAAATCGCAGCCCTCGATCAGGGAGCCGATGATTACCTGACCAAACCTTTCGGCGTTGGCGAGTTGCTGGCGCGCATCAAGGCCGTTTTGCGCCGCAGCCACTGGACGGATACGCCCATTTCGGCGGGCGTGCAGCGTTTCGGCAATCTGGAAATCGATTTTGAGCAGCGCCGCGTCTGGCGCGACGGCGATCTCGTCAAGCTCTCGCCCACCGAATTTAGCCTGCTGCAAGAACTGGCTTTGCACCCCGGCAAAGTCTTTACCCACGAAGCTTTGCTCCGGCGCGTCTGGGGCAGCGAATATCACAGCGAGTCCGAATATTTGCGCGTCTACATCGGTCGCCTGCGCCGCAAACTGGAAGCCGACCCTTCCCGCCCCGTCCACATCCTTACCGAGCCAGGCACCGGCTACTATATGGTCAAGTGAGACGGGTATCAAACTGTCTCAAAATGTCCCATATCTGTCCACCATGTGTCCTCTCTCCGGGATTTTTCTGTCCGGCTTTCCCGGTTAAGCTTTTGCTGTACTGTGGAAGGGTGGCCGGTGGGAACTAAAAGTGTGGAAATCAGCAAGACAACCGGTGAAAGGACCAGCTATGCGTATCGTACAAATCTGTCTGCGCTGTGCCGAAAAGAGCATGGAAGTGACCCTTGAAGAAGTCGACCGGTCGGAAGTGGCGATCGAACACCTGGTGAGCCATATCCTGCTTGAATTTTTCGAAGAAATCCTGATCGATGAAGTCAGTCTGATCCCCTCTTCCAGACATGGGACGCAGGGCAATCTCCTCTTCATTCGCGCCCGTTACACGCTCATGACGCCCCCGTTTCGCATCTGCGAGCAGGACTTCATCGAATTGAAGCTGGAAGGAGCCGTAAGCTGCCCCCTCGCTGAACTGCTGGGCGAGGTAGACGTGGAGCAGGTCTCCGTCAATGTATAGACCTGTGCGCAGGCTGCCCCGCAGGCCAGCCGCAAGGGATGGCCCTACTATAGACGACCGCTCCACAAGCGTCACGGAACTCTCGTGTATAGTAGGGCCACCCCCAGAGGCGTTCACTTCAGGCCGTGCGAAGGCCAGGCAGGCCAGCCGCCAGGGGTGGCCCCAGAGGCGTTCACTTCAGGCCGTGCGAAGGCCAGGCAGGCCAGCCGCCAGGGGTGGCCCTACTATAGACGATGGCTCCCCAGGCGGCACGAACGCCGCGTCTAGAGGAGGGCCACCCCTGGCGGCTGGCCTGCGGCGGTCTCTAGACGACGGCTCCCCAGGGGGCACGAGCCGCCCGTCTAGAGGAGGGCCACCCCTTGCGGGTGGCCTGCGTCGCGCTGGCACGGGCTTCCGTTACCGCTTCTGTGGGTGGCCCTTGCGGCTGGCCTGTGATACCTCGGCACTGCGGTTATGGGGGTAATCATTTCCTTTCTCGCACTATCTGTTGCAACTTTGCCAGTCGCTGCTGTACCTGCCCCAGGAGTTCGTCGCTTTTGCAGAAGGCGAAGCGCACGTAGCCGTTGCCGATATGCGCGTGTTGCTGGCTGTAGAACGACTCCGGCGGGATGCAGGCCACGCCGATCTCGCGCGTCAGGTAGCGGGTGAACTCCAGCGGCGTTCCCGCGAACAGGTGTGAGTAATCGGCCATGATGAAGTACGTGCCTTCCGGCGCGTGGTACTTCAGGCCGCCGCTATTGAGCGCGTCCATCATCAACTGCCGCTTCGTCGCATACATCTCCTTGAACAGCTCATAGTAGGTATCGGGCAGGTTGAGCGCGTAGGCGACGGCTTCCTGCGAGGGATGGTGGACGGCGAAGGTGATGAACTGGTGGGCGCGCCCTACGCCGTCGATCAGCTCTGGCGGCCCGCAGACCCAGCCGATTTTCCAGCCGGTTGCGCTGAACAGTTTGCCCGCGCTGCTCACCGTTACTGTGCGCTCGAACATGCCGGGCAGCGTGGCGATGGGGATATGTTGCGCGCTATCGAAAAGCAGGTGTTCGTATACCTCATCGGCGATGACCGTCACATCGTGTTCGATGCACAGTTCGGCGATGCGCGTCAGTTCCTCGCGGGTGAAGACGCGCCCGCTTGGATTCTGCGGCGTGTTCAAGATCAAGGCTCGCGTTTTCTTGCTGAAGGCGGCGCGCAGTTCGTCGAAGTCAAACGTCCAGGCGGGCGGGTGCAGCGGCACGCAGACCGGCGCCGCGTTTGCCATCAGGATGTTAGGGACATACGAGTCGTAAAATGGCTCAATCACAATCACCTCGTCGCCCGCATCGACCAGTCCCAGTACGGAAGCAAAAATGCCCTCGGTCGCTCCCGACGTGACCAGCACGCCCCTGGCCGGGTCGATATCCATGTCATAGAAGCGCCCGGCGTGGTCGGCCACCGCTTGCCGCAGCGAGGCCGTGCCTGGCCCCGGCGCGTACTGGTTATACTGGCCGGCCTGCGCAGCCTGCACAAGATGCTGCACGATATCCGGCGGCGCATCAAAATCGGGCTTGCCCTGTCCCAGATTCAGTGCGTTATATTGCTGCGCCAGCAGGTTGATCTCCGTAAAAACCGTCGTGCCAAAGGGAGCGACACGGGAAGCAGCAGTAGGCATCGGCGTACTCCATCACTTTCGTATTTCGTCGTTGCATAAATATTCGGATGAGAAGCAGTTCTCACTGCCACTTTAGCCCAGAATGAACGCGATGTGCAAGTTTTTCGCAGCGACGAACCTGTGCATTGCGTTTATCAGGCAGAGACAAACGAAACATAGATTACTCTCTCGAAATCCGTCCATATCTCCTCATCACTTCTACCAGTCGCTCAGGTTCCAGGCCATACGCCGTCACTCCATAGTTGCCGCTCATCGTCTGACCGGCCAGCAGCGCGTTGACAATCGCCTCCTCCGTTGCCTCCACCACAGCGTCGAACAGGTCGGTGATGTAGCTGTTGGAGAGCATGGTCAGCGGCACGGTCAGCGGCTCTACATCGCCGTACTCGCTGGCCGGTAGTCCGCGATTGGCGGTCGAGAAAGCAATAAAGATATCGCCGCTTGTATGTTCGCCTACGCCGCCGGTGCGCGCAATACCGAGGCTCACACGCTGCGCCAGTCGCGCACACTGTGTAGGGATCAGCGGCGCGTTCGTCGCCACAACGGCGATGATCGAACCTGTACCGCGCTGGCCGGGCAACGGCGGCTCTGGAACCGGCACTTCCGCATGTGGGATAGCCTCGCCTACCGGCACGCCGTTGATCTGCAGGCGTTCGCGCCGCCCGTGATTGGCCTGCACCAGCACGCCCACCGTATAGCCGCCGGAGGCCGCAGGCACCACGCGCGAAGCCGTGCCGGTGCCACCCTTGAAATCGTGGCAGATCATGCCCGTTCCCCCGCCAACATTGCCCTCGGCCACTGGCCCGCTCGCCGCGTTTTCTATCGCCTGCGCGACATGCTCAGGTCTGACATGCAGCCCGTTGATATCGTTGAGCAGGCCATCATATGTCTCAGCCACCACCGGCAAGGCCCAGAAAATATCCTCGGCGCTGTGATGCGCGATGGCATCGCTCACCAGCGCGTCGCGTACCACGCCGACGCTGTGCGTGTTGGTAATGGCAATGGGCGACATCAGCATACCTGATTCCCTCACCCATTCCAGACCGGTCATCTCGCCGTTCCCGTTGAGGCTGTGGCAGCCCGCGAACAACGGCTCCTTCCAGATATTCCCCTCGTGCGGCAGAATCACTGTAACGCCGGTATGAATAGGGCCGCGACCCACTCCTGCCTCGTCGCTGAGCGTAGCAAAACCAACGCGCACTCCCGGCACGTCGGTGATGGCATCATGGAGTCCCGTTTCCAGCCTCCCTATCATGATACCCAGTTCGCGTGCGCGCATAGCTCTTCCTCCTGCCAGTGTTCATTATCTACCTGCTGCTAGCGTCAGCTTATCTTCCATCCAACGCCTGTGCGTAAAAGAAAAACAGTTCTATTGTATCACCTGCTAAGCGGTAAGATGGTGCTGCTATGCTATCAGTGCTGCCATGAAATAGCTTTCCGCTCAATGGGGGTATACTATTGATACCGCGCAATGTGTGGGCGAACGTACTCTATCATCACCAGTCTGATTGAATAATCTCGCAAAGGAGTTTAAGAAAGTGGCACATCTCAATCTCACGCCCGACGAATTGCTGGCAACCACGCGCTCGGTGCGCAAGCGCCTGGATTTCTCGCGCCCGGTGGAACCGGAAGTGATTCGCGAATGCCTGGAACTGGCGGTGCAGGCCCCGACCGGCGGCAACCGGCAGGGCTGGCAATTCATCATCGTCACCGACGCGCAGCAGCGCCAGAAGCTGGGCGCGATTTACCACAAAGGCTACCAGTTATACCGCCAGCAAACAGCAAGATATGATGCAAGTTTGCTTACTCCCGAACAGGTCGCGACGCTTATAAAAGTAAGAGAATCTTCAGATTATCTGGCCGATCACATGCAAGATGCTCCTGTCCTGCTCGTCCCCTGCATGATGGGCCGCGTCGATGGAAAGTCATCCCGCGAGCAGGCCGGGTTCTGGGGGTCAATCCTGCCCGCCGTCTGGAGCTTCATGCTGGCGGCGCGCGAGCGCGGCCTGGGAACCGCGTGGACAACTATCCACCTCTTCTACGAGCAAGAGGCAGCCGAAGTCCTCGGCATTCCCTACGAACAGGTCACGCAGGCCGCCCTCATCCCCGTCGCCTACACCCTGGGAACCGACTTCAAACCGGCGCCGCGCAAGCCGCTGGATGCGATTTTGCACTTTGATCGCTGGTGATGGTTCAGGCTTTCACCAGCGATCAACAAACATCCACCCACCTCATGTCCAACTCCGTCCGTTTCAGCCTGCCAACGCTCGGAATGTGCGCGGCGACGAGCAGCGCGTTTTCTGTCAGAGCCGCGTCCATAAGGGCTAAGCGGCTGGCGATGTTGGTGGCGGGGTCGTCCCATTGGGACATCCAGGTAGGGTGTTCGACTTCGATGGGGTCGTGAAAGAGGTCGCCCAGGCAGTAGAGAGTCTGGCCCTCGGATGTGACGCGAACGATCTGGTGGCCGGGCGATTCGCCGGGGGAGGGAATGATCTTCACTCCCGGTGTCAGTTCGCGCTCGCCCTCGACCAGTTCGAGCAGGCCCGCGTTGTACAGGACGCCGAAGGTGAGACTGTCGGCTGAACCGGGGTCGCGCAGGGCTTCCTGCGTCTCCGGGTATTCCCAGTCTGCCTTGCCGAGGTAGCAGCGAGCGTTGGGGAAGGCCGGCACGAACGAGCCGTGTTGCTCTATGGTGACCCCGGAGTAATGGTCGTAGTGGGCGTGGGTAATGACGAGGTGGGTGATATCTGCGGGCTGGATTCCCTGTTGGTGCAGCTGACTGAGCAGGTCGGGTGGTGGCTGGTAGCCTTCTGGCATGGCGTAGGGATAGCCGGGCGGGGCGGAAAGCGCGTAGTTGTTGGCATCGACCAGCACAGATGCGCCGGGCAAGGCGATGTGGATGCACTGGCTGGGAAAGACTCGCGGCCTGCCAAGAATATTGCTGTAGCGCGGTCGCCACTCGCTCTCCGGCACGTTCATGATTTCTGAGAGGGTGATGGTTAAGTCTCCAATGTTGAAGATGGTGACGGTGGCTGAGCCGAGCGTTAGCGTTTTTGTGTCAGCACTCATGATGATCCTCGTTTTTGCTCACAAATTAAGACCAGCTTTTACTTTCGCTGGAGGCAGTGTAACACGAGAACCGGTCGGCGTCCAGCTATCTCTCTCGCCTCGCTGCCCTGTATCTCAAGTCCGGCTACCTGATGGCAAAAATTTCCTGTCCGGGCAGGATGATTTGCCACTCAAGGACGGGCGCCGCTATGCGTGTGATACAATGAAAAACACCCTGTTATTGCTCTTCTCACGAGGATTAGCCTGGCATGGGGATAGCAATTGCTGTCCACACTGTATTACTTGCTTCGCTCTCAGCGCAGAACGAACGCCTGGAAAAGAGAACAAGCTTTATGGAACACGAGCAAGGATCATCGACGAACGCCCGCAGCAACGGTGCAGCCAGCCCCGCCCAAACTCAACAGGATAGCGTGCCTTCCTTGATGGACGCGCTGGAATGGCGCTTGATCGGCCCGTTTCGCGGTGGCCGTGTTGTCGCCGTCGCAGCCGACCCCGAGGACACGCAGGTCTTTTATTTTGGTTCGACGGGCGGCGGCGTCTGGAAAACGACGGATGGCGGCCTGATCTGGGAGAATTGCTCCGATGGCTTCTTCCAGCGCGCCTCGGTTGGTGCGCTTGCCGTCGCGCCCTCTGACCCGAATGTGATCTATGCCGGCATGGGCGAGACCACCATTCGCGGCAACGTCTCGCATGGCGATGGCGTCTATAAGTCGACCGATAAGGGGCAGACGTGGACGCATCTGGGCCTGGCGGAGACCCGCCATATCGCGAAAGTGCGCGTCCACCCCCAGAATCCTGATCTTGTCTATGTGGCTGCGCAGGGACACGCGCACGGGCCGAACGCCGAGCGCGGCGTCTATCGTTCTAAGGACGGTGGGAAGACGTGGGAGCGCGTGCTGTTCCGTAGCGAGCGCGCCGGAGCCAGCGATCTGGCGATGGACCCCAACAACCCGCGCATCCTCTACGCCGCCTGCTGGGAGACCATTCGCCGCCCTCACGAGCTGGTCAGCGGCGGCGAAGGCAGCGGTATCTTCAAATCCGTCGATGGCGGCGATACCTGGACGGAGATTTCGCGCAACCCCGGCCTGCCCAAAGGCCTGCTCGGCAAGATCGGGCTGGCCGTCTCTCCGGCGAAACCGGGTCGCGTCTGGGCCATTGTTGAGGCCGAGGATGGCGCGCTCTTCCGTTCAGACGATGGCGGCGAAACGTGGCAGCGACTCAGCGAAGAGAGCGGCCTGCGCGCGCGTGCCTGGTACTACATGCATATCTATGCCGACCCGCAGGACGAAAGTACGCTCTGGATCCTCAACGTGCGCTGCTGGAAATCGATTGACGGCGGCCAGTCCTTCTTCGAGGTCTCGTTCCCGCATGGCGACCACCACGACCTGTGGATCGACCCGCGCAACCCGCAGCGTATGATCGAGGGCAACGACGGCGGGGCCTGCATCTCCTTCAACGGCGGCCAGAGCTGGTCATCCATCTACAACCAGCCGACCGCCGAGTTCTACCACGTCATCACCGATAACCAGGTCCCTTATCGCGTCTATGGCGCGCAGCAGGATAACACAACCATCAGCGTCCCCAGCCGTTCCGCGCTGGCAGGCATCACGTTCTCGGATATCTATCAGGTGGGCGGCGGCGAAAGCGGCTATATTGCGGTGCGACCTGATAACCCGAATATTGTCTATGCGGGCAACTACCAGGGCTATCTCACGCGCTACGATCATCACAGTCGGCAGGAGCAGCGCATCGATGTCTGGCCCGAACTGGCCTCTGGCTGGGGTGCGAAGGATCAGAAATATCGTTTCCAGTGGACCTATCCCATCTTACTCTCGCCTCATGATCCCAACGTCCTCTACATTACCGGCAACCACGTCTTCCGCTCGACCGATGAGGGCAGTAGCTGGCAGGTTATCAGCCCTGATCTGACACGCAACGATGTGAGCAAGATGGAGCCGTCCGGTGGCCCCATCAGCAAAGACAATACCGGAGCGGAATACTACGGTACCATCTTCGCCTTTGCCGAATCGCCGCGCACGCCTGGTCTTTTCTGGGCCGGTTCCGATGATGGCCTTGTCCATGTCTCGCGTGATGGCGGCCAATCCTGGCAGGATGTCACCCCCGTCGATTTGCCGAAGTGGGCGCTCATCAGCATCATCGAACCCTCTCCGCACGATCCCGCCACCGCCTACGTTGCCGCCACCTGCTACAAATCGGACGATTTTCGTCCCTACCTTTTCAAAACGAACGATTACGGCGCGAGCTGGACAAAGATCACCGGCGGCATCGCGGAAAACGAGTTCACCCGCGTGATACGCGAAGACCCCGTGCGGCGTGGCCTGCTCTACGCCGGCACCGAGTTCGGGGTCTACGTCTCCTTCGATGACGGCGCGAACTGGCAGTCGCTGCGCTCCAACCTGCCTGTCGTCCCAATCCATGATCTGGTGGTGAAGGATGATGACCTCATCGCCGCCACGCATGGACGCTCCTTCTGGATACTCGACGACATCACACCGCTGCGCCATCTCAATGAGCAGGTGCAGGCTGCCCCGGCCTTCCTCTTCAAGCCGCGTCCGACCATCCAGTTCCAGACGAACTGGGGCTTCACACAGACGCCCGAATCCGGCAAGTTCTATGTCTCTACCGGCGGCATGGTCATTGTTGCCAGGAGCGAGCAGAAGCCCAACGGCGAAAAAGTCGTTCGCAATCTGGATGCCGGGCAAAATCCCCCCGACGGCGTCATCGTCTACTATCGCTTTCAGCAGGAGCCGGAGGGCGAGGTGAAGCTGACCTTCCTGGATATGCAGGGCAACGAGATTCGTTCGTTCTCCAGCGAGATATCCGGGGAAGAAAACAATGGGAAGACAGGGGAAAAGGGCGAGAAAAAAGCCGCGAAGAAGGAGCCTCGGGTCGAGAAAGGTGCGGGTGTGCACCGCTTCGTCTGGAATATGCGCTACCCTGATGCGAAGAAGGTCGATGGCTTCGTCGGCAACGATGCTGCTCTGGCTGGACCCATGATTGCCCCCGGCACGTATCAGGCGCAGTTGAAAGTTGGTGACGAGGTTTTGAGCCAGACCTTTGAGGTGGCGAAAGACCCGCGCGCGACGGCGACGCAGCAGGACATGGAGGCCCAGTTTGCGCTGCGCCGCGACATCTGGCAGAAGCTCTCGGAGACGCACGATGCGATCAACACCATTCGCAGCATCAAGCGGCAGGTCGAGGAATGGGAGCAGCGCACGCAGGGGCAAACGGACTACGAGGCAATTGCGCAGGCGGCCGGGCCGCTCAAAGAGCAGCTCAGCGCCATCGAAGAGGAACTTATCCAGACAAAGGCGAAGACGCGACAGGATACGCTCAACCATCCTGCCAAACTCAACGCCAAACTGGCTGCGCTCGCCGGTGCCGTTGGCAGCGCGCAGGCCGCGCCCACAAAGCAGGAATATGCCCTCTTTGAAGATCTCTCCGCCCGCGTCGATGCCCAGACGCAGCGTTTGCAGGAGGTTATCAACACTACCCTCGCTGCCTTCAACACCCTGATTCGCGACGCCAGCGTGCCGGCGATCATTCCATCATCGGAACTGAATGGTAAATAAGGGAATATAGCATGGCATGACGAATGCGAACAGGCGGGATGGATACGAAAGCGGCCCGCTTTCATGTCCATCCCGCCTGTTCGCATTCGTCATACCATTTTCTCTATGCGGCGTTGCTCTCTACCTGCTGTGGGCGGGAGCGTGAAAGGTGGAGCATACTTCTGACCGTCTTCGCCCCGGTCAGCGCCTTGAGGAGGGCGAAATTGGCGATGATGATGGTCAGGAAAAACAGGGGCAGCAAACCATCCAGGTCGATACCTTCATTATAGGGCTGCGTTGGATCAAAGGTCGGGATGACCCAGCCGCCCATGAAGAAGTGGAAATTGACGTTCTGGAAGATGGCGACAATTGCTGCGATGATGACTGCTACACTATAACCGATGTAGAGGCGGTGCTGCGGCTCGCCCGCCATGCGCGGCTTGCCCAGCAGCACCAGCGCGCCACCCAGCAGGATGATACCGATAGTGATTTCCGACCACTCGATCAGGTAGCCAAAGAGGGCGCTGTGGGGCAGCACGACCTGCTGTAAAAACCCAACATACCAGCCATCAGGATTCCCTTTAATCCCATCATTTAATGTAGCGGCCAGCCCTTGTGGAAATGTGCCGGAGAGCAGTTTGTTGCCCCCTGACATCAGCCATTCCCAACCCACGATGGCCTGAATCGCTGCCAGAATGTAGCGTGCCGAACGGTTCAACATGATGATTTCTTTCCTTTGAAAATCTCTATCTCTCTACCATGTCATGCTGAGCGGGAGCGAAGCATCTAAGGCAAGGAGCCGATCAGTGTGGTGGCTCAGATGCTTCGCTCCCGCTCAGCATGACATCCGAGCCTGTTTTCACAATCTCCTGCAGGATAATCCTGCTATGGCATCACTTCTGGTATTCGACGAGGGCGATCAGCCCACCCATTTCGGTGCCGGTCTGGCCTGGATTCATCAGGTGTGTCAGGATGTGGCAGTGCCAGGGATAGATGCTGCCGGGAGCGGCCCAGGCGTAGAAGGTGATATCATAACTCTCGCCGGGCGAGACATTCAGGGTGTCGCGCTGGATTGGCTGCGGCAGTGGATGCCCGTCTTCTGCGACTATATTGAAGGTGTGGCCGTGCAGGTGCATGGGGTGGCTCATCATGGCGTCCGCGCCGTAGATGCGCATATGAACCGTCTGCCCGTGTTTCACGATGATTGGCTGCGTATCCGGGAAACTCTTGCCGTTAATCATGTAGTAGCCCTGCCAGCTACTGATGAACTCGGTATACTCGACATCGGCGTGGATGGCCTGCTTTGCCTGTGGCGTGCCGGGGCGCGGGTCGACGATGAAGGCTCCGTAGAGGCCGCCGGGCAACTGCTCCGCGTCATCATAGTGGCTGTGGTACCAGTGCGAGCCGACATCCTGATCTGAAACGGAGAAGTCGTAGGTGTAGGTCTGTCCTGGCGCAATCGGCTTCATGCCAACGCCCGGCACGCCGTCCTGATCAGAGGGGACTTCCAGCCCGTGCCAGTGGATCGCCGTAGCAACCGGAAAATGGTTGACGACTGTGATGCGCACGTGATCGCCAGCCGTGACGCGAATCATGGGGCCGGGAACGGTGCCGTTGATTGTCCAGGCCAGCACGCGGTGTCCCTGCACGACTTCCCACATGACTTGCTCTGCTGTAAAGTAAAAATGCTTCGCTCCATCCGGGTCAATCTTGTAGGTTGCCAGTTGGCCGCCATACTTCTGTGTCGCATTCGGCACATTCACAGGCGTCGGGGTCGTATTCCCTGAAGTATCCATCCCGCTACTACTGCTGCTATTCGATGGGCTGGTACTGCCGGACGTATTGCCGTTGAGTATCGACGCGCCAGCCGCAAAGCTGGCAAGCGCGACCATCAGAACGATGGAGATAAAGGTGATGGACAGGGGCGATGTAATTCTGCGCAGCCACGGATTCTTGCGTGGTGGGTTCTTCTGCGCCCGTTCAATCGTTGCCTGCGCCACTACGAGGTCATTAAGATGGCTGTATGCAAACTCCCTCTCCGCCTCGTTTTCATGTTCGTGGTCAAGCGTAGAGATCGTTCCATGCTCGTTGTCTGCCATGTGTTTCCTCTCCTGGTATTGTTCTGTATCTGTTCTTCCTGAGATTTCTCTCTTCATGTGCTGCTCTCTAAGAGAGCGTCGCCTTGCTTGTAAGTAATCATAAGGCTGGCGTATCACGGAGAAATCACAATGACGGGCTGTTAGATCACGAACTGATCTCAAAGGGTACGCATAAAAAAGTTCATATGAGAAAGCTCACATCTATTTCCAATAGAGATTCAATGAAGCGGTGATACCTTTATGCATGTCAGGAGAGACAAGAGACCTCTCCCTCAATCAGGAAGTAAGTGAAAAGAATGGTAAGAAAGTAACAGGAGGTTATAACTCATGAACGCAGTAAAAACACAGAAAACGCAGGCAACCTGCGAACAATTGACAGTGTCTTCGCGGCAGACCTTCCCGTCCAACCCGTACCCACGCAAGTATATCCATTGCGTGATCGATGATCCGCGAGACGTGGCGCAGGCGATTCAAACATTGCAAATGGCTGGCTACAGCGACGATGACATCCACGTCATGTCCGGCCCGGACTTCGCAGCGGCGATTGAACACGGCTACGAGCAGCGCAACACCCTTTTCCAGTCGCTTGCCCATCTCTTTTTTGATTATGACTTCGACCGCGCCTACACGCCGGAGGCGCAGCGCGGCCACACGATTCTCTCTGTGCGCCCATTCAACTACGACCATATTATGAAGGTGCGCGACCTGCTCATTCCCCACCACGCACACCTCATGAAATACATCGACACGTGGACGTTTGCTGATCTTGTCCGATAAAGCAATTCTCGGATGCGTACAGCGTATCTGGCACCTGGCCTGCCCGCCAGACCTGTCCTGAGAGGGAGCAGGCGAAGGTATCTACGTCTTCCCAGCTGTCGATGCCATTGCCCAGTTGCTCAAGTTCGCGCGCTCTCAGGCTGCGCAGGGCGGCTTTGTGGGATGCCACCAGTTCATAAGCGATAAGCCGATGCACAATATCGTCGCCTGCGAGCAGTCGCAGCGCGACTTCAATGATCAGGCCCGGTTCCTCGTGTTTCAGCCGCTTTGAAAATTCGCGTCGTAGCGTCCTCACCGTGCCTACCCTTGAATCGGGCAGGGCATTCAGTCGTGTCTCGATTTCGGCTGTCCATGCTGCGGCTGTTTGCTTTTGTCGGTCAGAGTGTTGCATTCTGTGCGCCTCCCTCTGCGTAAATCCCAACATTAAACTGATGGAATCTGTCTAGTTATTCTGGTGGGTTGACCTCTTTCACGTACCGATATAGAGTAGCGCGGGAGATCCCGAGAACCGCACAGATTTCCGGTTGAGATTCTGATTATGGGATGGGTCTTCAGATTCGTCAAGAGGAAACTCATATGTGCAAATGCGGCGAGATAGCCTCTGGAAAAGCAGAACAGGTTGTCTCATGAAAACAGAGACAACCTGTAGGCCCCAGACCTCGTCGGGTTATGCTGCGGCACCCATGATCCGTCCAATATTCTCCGGCGCGAAGAACTCCGGGATCGGAACGGTTCCGACGATGGCGCCGAAGAAGCGGTTGGTCTGCTCCTGATTGTGGTGCAGGGCGGCGAAGAGCTGCTGCATCTCCGGTGGCGGCGGCTCCAGGGTAGCGAGCTGGTGCGTGAACTCGTAGATCGGTAGTGCCGCCTCGTTGCGTCGCCGCTCGTAGTCGGCCAGCGCCTCTTCGAGCGGTCGCTTTCCACTCAGGCCAGCGTCAATCGCCTCGGCAAGCAACTCCGCGTCGCGGAAGGCGTCGCTGATGCCCTGCGCCGTGATCGGGTCTTTGTGGTAGCCGGCGTCCCCCACCAGCGCCCAGCCGGGGCCATAGGGCTTGCGGAAGAAGAACGGCAGGTCTGCCGTGCCGTAGAAACGTTCGCTCCGTTTGCCGTTGCGCACGCGCTCACCGAAAGCAGGCACGAGGTCTAGAGCCTGCATAAAGTGGCCTTCGATGTCGGCGCGCACCTCGTGGAACAGAGCCTTGGGCCAGAGGATAAACACAAGTGTCTGTCCGTCATTCGTTGGGCTGCTCGCGATCATCCGTTGCGGGCGCGGATACAGCTCCGAACCCACGATCGGCACATCGCTCCAATACGAGTAGTAGCCACAGGTGAGCGTGGGCCGTTCATAGTAGCTCTTGGCCTGGACGGCTCTGGCTACCAACGAGCGCAGCCCATCTGCGCCGATGACGATCCGGGCCTCCTCGGTGACTGGCGTGCCACCGGCTGTCTGGCCGCGGATGCCCCTGACGCGGTCGCCGTCCATGAGCAGATCGGTCACGCTGAAGTGTTCGCGCACCTGCGCCCCAGCTTCCGCCACCGCCTCGACCAGGATGGTATCAAGCACCTTGCGTCGTGGGGCATACCCGTCCTTGACGCCGTCGGCAGGCGGTGGCTCACCCATTAGCGCGAAGGGACCCACATCAAAAGTCGTCTGGCGGGCCGGTGGACAATTCGACGCCACCACCTTGTCCAGCAGGCCCCATCGCTTGAGCCGGGCCACGCCGGGCTGGTGGATGTAATGGGTTGAGAGCGTGTCGCTGGGGAAGCTCGCTTTATCCACCAGCAAGACCCGGTAGCCCTTGCGGGCGAGTAACATAGCTGTCGGCGACCCGGCACAGCGGGCACCGACCACAATCGCATCGTACATAAGTGACTCCTCCTGGTTGGCAACAACTCATTCGTAATCAGCCAGAACCTCTTCATCAGCCAGAACCTCTTCAGCCACCTGGCGAACGCGCGCGGTCGAAAGACCAGCGCCGGATGGCCGCCGGGAAACTCGACAAGCGCCTTGCCTGGATGATCCGCCAGGCCCTCCGCGGCTGTATGTATCCAGGTGCCGCGCGTGTTCTCGCCAGCCGCAGGGATGATCCGATCTGCTGCATCTTTCAAGGTGTCCAGTCGAAATTGTTGGGGTATCAACAATACAGTAGTCAGACCTCAGCAATCACGTAGCGCATTCGGTTGCGCATGCGGTACCCGCCCTCGCTCGTCCGAAATGGCGCCAGCGCCTCGGCAATGGCCTGCTGTACCGCCTCGACGCCTGCCTGCCGGATGGCGACTGCCGCCGGGCCTGTCGACATGTTCCCGTGTACCGCCGTCTCGAGGTCGGGGAACTCGAAGGGGCAATCCACCTCACCGCTGGTCAGCGGTGAGAGCCCGGCCTGTTCCAGCAGCGCCTCGACGCGCCCCGGCGCGGAGAGCGCGAAGGGGCCTGGCGCTCCGGGCGGCGGGGGCGGCAGGAACTTGCCCAGTGCGGGCATGAGAGCGGCGATGTCGCAGTCCTGCTGGCGCCCCAGGACGGCCATCGCCACGCGCCCTCCCGGCATAGCGACCCGCCTGGCTTCCCGCAGTGCGTTTACCACATCAGTCGCGTACTGGAAGGCGTTGAAGCCGGTCACCACATCGAAGGTGTTGTCAACCCAGGGCAGGTCCTCCATCTCCCCGACGCGGAAGTAGCCCTCCGGCGTGCGCTCACGCGCGATAGAGAGCGAGGCCTCTGCTGCGTCCAGGCCGGCAACGTGCGCACCGCGCTTAGCTGCAAGCTGCGCGGCCAGCCCTGGCCCGCAGCCCACGTCGAGTACCCTCGTCCCCACCTCGACGCCTGCCGCCTCGAAGACCGCCTCGTAGAGGGGGCGAGCGAATGGTTCCACGATCTCCGCGTAGTCCCGCGCCCGTGTTCCCCACAGGCTCCCCTGGACTTGTGCTGTTCCCATTGTTCTTCTCTCCTTCTGTGTGTTTTCACTGCTCTCATGGGAGCCGAACCCGGCTCTCATGTTTCCCAAAAGGAGTGTAATCGAAAAGCACGGCTTTGCCACCGGGGAAAGTACGTGGATCGAAAAGCAAATAGTACCTATCTTTCCGACCGGCAACGAACTGCGTTCTAGCTTCGCTCAGCCGGTCGGAAAGGTAGTACCTGGATTTTTGGAGGAGGTACTCGGTTGAGGTACGCAGAAATTTAGCGGGTTGTGAGCCCTCGTTCAACGACCCACGCCGCGATTTGCGCCCGCGAGGTAAAGCCCAGCTTCCCTAAAATATTGTTCACATGCCCCTCTGCGGTTCGTTCGCTGATCACCAGCAGATCGGCAATCTGCCGGCTCGTTTTGCCCTGGGCAATGAGTGTGGCGACTTCCCGTTCGCGCTCGGTTAAGCCGCCAAACTGTCCGGCCGTGGCACGTCTGGGCGACACCGGCTTTTCCTTTGGCAGGGAGGCGAGCGCCCTTTGCAAGAAATGCTCGCGCAACTCGGCGTCGTCAATCGTCCGTGCGAGCGACTCAATCCCTTCCCGCGCAGCAGTAAATTCGTCTCTCGCCTCCTGCTCGCGCTTGAGCAAGCGATAGACTCGTCCAAGTGAGCAGCGAATTTGCCAGAGCAGCGGAGCCTCCCGGCGCAACAGGGCGCCTCGCTTCGCCTCCTCCAACGCCTCAACTGCCTCACCCAGGCGTTTCAAGGTCACAAGCGCCTCACCTTTGAGTTTCAAGAGTCGCGGAATCGGTTGGTTGAGTGGCTCTCCTGGCACGGATGCAATCAAGCGTTCTGCAATCTGCAAGGCGAGCTCTGGCTCACCTTGCGCTCGCGCAAGCTCTCCCCATGCCCAGGCCGGGCGCCGCTCTGACAACCTGCGTGGCTCCTGCGGATCGACCATCACTGCCTGGAGTACCGCCTCAGCCTGCTTGTGCTGGCCTGTCTGCAGGTAGGCCAGCGCCTGGTAGGCGAGGATGCTGTCCATAAACCACGCTGAGCCAAGCGTCTTTGCTAGCGGCAACGCTGTCTCCAGATGGCGCAGGGCCAGAGGGGGTTCGAGCAAGAGTACGTAGATTTGCCCCAGGCAGCAATGCGCGTTGCATATCCACTGCTGATGGTCGATCTCCTGTGCGATCTGGAGCCCCTTGTGGGTATGAGCCAGTCCACGACCAAACTGCCCGATGCCGGCAAGCAGTGATCCGGTGCAGACTTCGGCAAAGGCTTCCCCTGCCGGCCAATCAATCTCGCGTGCGAGTTCGGCCGCTTCTCTCGCATCGCGTTCACACACCTCGAGGTCCCGCACGACCACGAACACCGTTTCATTCGCGGCAGGGCTCGTTTCGAGGCTGGTGGTAGGGAGCGTCGAGATCAGGCTCTTCTTGTCACCCAGCTCCCGAAAGAGGGCGATCGCGTGTTGTTGCTGCTGCGCCCCTTGCACGATATCTCCAGTCCAGGCCTGCGCCATACCGAGCAGGGCATATGTTTCAGCTATCCCCGCTCGATCGTGTTGCCTTTGGAACACGTCAAGGGCCTGGTGATGGGTCTCGAGTCCCTCGTTCACCTGACCTGTGTTGACCAACCAGTTGCCCAGGCGATTAAGGCTGTGCGCGTGCAAGGTCGGATTAGAGAGCATCTCTGCGAGCTGCAGCGCCTCTCGAAAGAACGAGCCTGCCCGTTCGTAATCGCGCCCCGCCCACAGAAAGCCCAGATCCATAACTGCCTGCCATTCCATTTCTCCTTCACCGGCCTCGTGGGCAGCCTGAATGGCACGCTCGTAATCGGCTCGGGCATGGTCGAATTCGCCGAGCGTTTCGTATGACTGGCCGCGCAGGCGATACAATCGGGCCAGTGGCGCGGCTTTCACGTGATGGGTCGCTTTCAAGGCCAGCGTGGCCTGTTCGATGGCGGCACGCGGTGCGTACAGGGCGAGCGCCCTTTCTCCGGCGCGCTGTGCATACGGGAGTGCTTTGTCCCAAATCCCCGCCTCATAAAAGTGATACGCTAGCTCGGTGAGGTGGGTATCAAGAGCGGGAGCATAAAGCTGTTCCATCGTTTCGGCAATCGTGCGATGCAGCGCCTTCCGTTCGCGGAGTAGGAGTTGTCTGTAAATCGCCTCGCGTGTCAGTGCATGCCGGAAGGCAAACTGCTCCTCTGATTCTTCCACCACCAGTTGAGCCGCGATTAACTCTTTCATCAGCGAGAGCAGTTCGCTTTCCTCATAGGGCGTGATCCGCTGGAGGAAGGCGAAATCGAAGCGCCTGCCGGCCACGGCTGCCAGAGTCACCACCTGTCGGCTCGCCGTGCTTACTTGAGCAAGGCGAAGCTCGACTGCACCCTGGACACTGCGTGGAATGGGCAGTTTATGGATTGGCCGGTCTTCCCGCATCTCTTGTGTGGAGACAATGACACCTGTAGTGATGAGCGATTTCAAGGTCTCTTCAATGAAAAAGGGATTACCCTCGGTCAGCCCATAGATGGCATCGAAGATTTCTGGAGGCATCGGGATGGGCCGATCAAAGATGGCTTGCAGCATTGCCTCGACCTCGCTGCGCGAAAGCGGGGTCAAGACGAATTCTTGTGCGAGGCGTTCACGGTCCAGTTGCGCGAGCCAGTTGCTCAAACCCGGATGCATCTCGTCATTGCGATAGGTCAGAACGAGCAGAAAGGGGTGATGAACACTGCGGCGCGCCAGATAGTGCAGGAACTCCAGGCTCGTTTCATCGCTCCAATGCAGATCCTCGACGATGAGCAGAACCGGCTGCCTGGAGGCTAAGCTTGTGAGGAATTGGCTGAGAGCCACGAACAGGCGGCGTTTGTCCTGTTCTGGCTCGCTGGGAGGCGAAGAGGGTTCGCTTACTGCCTGAGCCAGCAGGCCTGGAAAAGACCTGGCCAGTTCGCGTGCCAGTGGCTCCGCGTTGGCAGGAGAGAGGGAGAGCAGATCCTGTGTCTGTGAGGAGGAGAGCAGGTCGAGCAGAGGGGCATAGGGAGAGGAGCGGTCGGTGGGGAAACAACTGCCCTGGAGTACCAGAAACCCTTGCTCACTCGTCTGTCTTTTCCCTTCGGCAAGCAGACGTGATTTGCCGATGCCTGCCTCGCCGCTGAGCAGAAGCACCTTCCCGCTTCCCTGCTTCGCCTGCTCAATGAGCAGCTGGAGGATAGCTCTTTCTCTCTCCCGGCCAATCAGGACGGGAGAACGGATGGGCTGATTGGACACGATCGACATCATGTATCTGAACCTTTTCACAAAGAGGGAAAAGCCGACGACTGATGGGCCCGCGCAAGACTCCGTGTGGCCTCTTCTCTTGTTGCTGAACCGGCGAATCCTCCCGTGCCATCACCATTGGCCGTGAGATGGTTCTCTCTCCTCACCCGGAAGGTGCCAACCGCATCACTTTCCTCTAGTATATCTCATTATCAGGATAATTGTACAGATTCTATCAGTTTAATGTTGCGATTCACAGAAGCAGGTAGCGGCTAACCAGGAACTGCTACCTGCTTGTAGATTGGGGTCGTGCGCTGCGTTGATACACTCAGCGCACGCCCATAATGATCTCTACAGTGAGCTGGTCGAGGCGTTCGTAGTGGTAGCCGCGTTGGGCTATGGCATCTATGTCGAAGGTGGCCGCTTTCAGTTGATTCATCGTATCGGCGCTGTAGCCGCCGCTCAGCAACTTTTCGTAGGTCGGGTCGCCGGTGTTGATCTCTTTGATGAGTTGCTGGATCTCGGCATCTTGCTGGAAGCGGTGGACTTTAGCTTTGAGCATGTTGTAGGTGCGCATGCAGCCGAGGGCGAAGTCCCACACGCCCTGCTCATCTTCGGTGCGGTAGGCGTGGGCGTCGAAGTGGTGCGCGCCATCGTAATGCTGCTCTTCGAGCAGTTTGATGAGGAAGAACATGCTTTTGATGTTCTCGGCCCCAAAGCGGATGTCCTGGTCGTAACGAGGACCGCGCTGGTCGTTCAGGTCAATGTGGAAGAGCTTGCCCGCGTCGAGCGCCTGCGCTACGGCA
Organism: Chloroflexota bacterium; assembly: GCA_902810755.1. The sequence continues at coordinate 71,636 of CADDYT010000005.1, read as the reverse complement.
TGCACGAAATTGAGACCGGCCATGTACTCGTGCGCCACCTCTGGATTGACGCCCACCATCTCTGGATGGTCCAGCGTGTTGATGAAGGCGAGCATGTGGCCGACGGTTGGCAGGTAGATATCGGAGCGCGGCTCGTTTGGCTTCGGCTCCAGGGCGAAGCGCAGGTTGTAGCCGTTGTCAATCACATACTGGCTCAAGAAGTTGATGGCGTCGCGCATGCGCTGGAGAGCCACAATCGGGTCTTTGGCCGCTTCCGTGTCGACGCCTTCGCGCCCGCCCCAGAAGACGTAAACGCTGGCGCCCAGCTCTGCGCCCAGATCGATTGCCTTCATGGTCTTCTGCAAGGCGTAGGCGCGTACTGTGGGGTCATTAGAGGTGAAAGCTCCATCTTTGAAAATGGGATGGAAGAAGAGGTTGGTGGTCGCCATCGGCACGACCATGCCGTAGTCGTGCAGGGCCTGCTTGAAGTCGCGCACGATGCGATCGCGCTCGGCTGGCGTGGCGTCGATGGGAACGAGGTCGTTGTCGTGCAGGCTGACGCCCCATGCTCCCAGTTCTGAGAGCTTCTTTACTGTATAAACCGGGTCGAGGGCCGGGCGCACAAAATCCCCGAAGGGGTCGCGTCCGCGATTGCCAACGGTCCAGAGACCAAAGCTGAACTTGTCTGATTTTTTCGGTGCATACTGATCGCTGCTTACCTCTTGTGCTGCCTGTGTCATCGTCAAATCCTTTCCGTTCGATGCTATGCCACCGTATCTGTCCTATGCTTCCCGGATGGGCAGGCGGGCGTTGGCGCGCAAATAGAGGGGGATGCGCTCCAGCGGAGCCTCTGCTATAAGATACTGACCACCCTCGAAGGTTTGCCCTGTCCAGGCGTCTGTCCAGATTGTACCACCTGGCAGATAGACTTTGCGGCTGCGCGCTCCCTCTTGCAGCACCGGCGCGACCAGCAGATGGGGGCCGAAGAGAAATTCGTCATCGATGTTGGCGCTCTCCGGGTCGTCAGGAAAATCGAAAAAGAGCGGGCGCATAGGGGGAATGCCCTTTTCATGGGCGAGACACATTTGCTCATCGATGTAGGGGCGCAGCCGCTCGCGCAGGAAGAGCAAGCCTTTGATGATCTCATAAGCCTCTTCTCCGAACGATCAGACTTCATTCTCGGATTCTTCGCTGCGCTCAGCATGGCACGTTGGGGGCCACTTTCTCATGGTATGCCGTATGCTGGCTCCCTCTGCTGGCCTGCCGGCTTCCTCTTAGACGACCCGGCACCGCAGGCCACCCCTGGCGGGTGGCCTGCGCTGTCGACCTGTGACGGGGAGCTAGCATACGGCATGCTGTTTTGTCTTCCAGCCAGGAAAGGGCATATAATAACAGTATATATTTGCGTAATTGTAAGCAATTGAAGGAGAATGCGTTATGGCAGCTACGATTGAGGAAGGGACTTTGCTGTGGGAGCCGTCGGAGGAGTTGAAGCGGCAGGCTAATGTGACACGCTATATGCAGTGGCTGGAGCGCGAGAAGGGGCTGAAATTCGCGCACCCGAACGATCTGTGGCGGTGGTCTGTCGATAAGCTGGAAGATTTCTGGGCTTCTATCTGGGAGTTCTTTCATATCCAGGCTTCCAGGCCCTATACGACGGTGCTGGTCGAGCGCAAGATGCCGGGCGCACAATGGTTTCCCGGTGCGGAATTGAACTATGCCGAGCATGTCTTTAGAAACGCCACGCCCGACCGGCCCGCCGCGATCTTCCGCTCCGAGCGACACGCGTTGCGCGAGGTTTCCTGGGATGAGTTGCGCCAGAAAGTGGCCTCGGTGGCGCAATCGCTGCGTGAGATGGGAGTGCAACGCGGTGATCGTGTGGTTTCCTACATGCCCAATATTCCAGAGACATTGATCGCCTTTCTTGCCACCGCCAGCATTGGCGCCATCTGGTCAAGCTGCTCGCCCGATTTCGGCACCAGCAGCGTCATCGACCGCTTCAAGCAGATCGAGCCAAAGGTGCTGTTCGCCGTCGATGGCTACCAGTATAACGGCAAGCCCATTGAGCGGCACACCATCGTCTCCGAAATACAGTCCTTCCTGCCGACGCTGGAAAAGACCGTTCTGGTTCCCTATCTCTCGCCTGATGCCACAACGGAAGGGCTGAAGAATGCTGTTCTCTGGCAGGATGTTGTTGACAGGCAGGCAGAATTGACCTTTGAACAGGTTCCTTTCAGCCATCCACTCTGGGTCCTCTACTCGTCCGGCACCACCGGCCTGCCAAAGGCCATTGTGCAGGGGCAGGGCGGCATTGTGCTGGAACACATGAAAGCTTTGAGCCTCGGCCTCGATATGCACGTGGGAGACCGCTTCTTCTGGTATACCAGCACCGGCTGGATGATGTGGAACCTGCTCATTGGTGGCCTACTGGTCGGCACCACCGTTCTGCTCTACGACGGCAGCCCGGCCTATCCCGATATCGGCACGCTCTGGAAATTCGCCCAGGATACGCAGATGACCTTTTTCGGGGCCAGCGCGGCCTATATTGGAAGCTGCATGAAAGCTGGCATAGAGCCGAATAAAGAATATGACCTGCACACGCTCAAAGGGCTTGGCTCAACCGGCTCGCCGCTGCCGCCGGAAGGCTTCAAGTGGGTCTATGATAACGTCAAAAAAGATATCTGGCTGGCCTCCATTAGCGGCGGCACGGATGTCTGTTCCGGCTTCGTGGGCGGCTCCGTCCTCCATCCCGTTTACGCCGGCGAACTGCAATGCCTCAACCTCGGCGCGAATGTGCAATCCTTCGACGAGCAGGGCAACCCGCTCATTGATGAAGTCGGCGAACTGGTTATCACGGAGCCGATGCCCTCCATGCCCCTCTTCTTCTGGAACGATGCCGAGGGCAAACGCTATCGTGAGAGCTACTTCGACATGTACCCCGGCGTCTGGCGACATGGCGACTGGATCAAGATCACGCCGCGCGGCAGCGCCATCATCTATGGCCGCTCCGACTCGACCATCAATCGGCAAGGCATCCGCATGGGCAGCAGCGAAATTTACCGCGTCGTTGAAGACATCCCCGAAGTGCTTGACAGCCTGGTCGTCGGTGTCGAACAGCCCGGCGGCAAATACTACATGCCGCTTTTCGTCGTCCTGCGCGAAGGCGTTGTGCTGGACGATGCGCTCAAGACGAAAATCAAGCAGAGCCTGCGCGAACGTATCTCTCCCCATCACGTCCCGGATGAAGTGGTGGCAATTAAAGAGGTGCCGCGCACGCTGAGCGGCAAGAAGATGGAAGTACCCGTCAAAAAGCTCTTCCTCGGCCTCCCCGTCGCGAAAGCCGTCAGCGTCGACGCGATGGCAAACCCGCAATCCATCCAGTTCTTCATCGACTTCGCCGAACAGAAAGGATTCCGCAAAGCGGGGTAGCAAGCTTTGCTATAACGTATTTGTCGAGTGAAGCTCGCTTTTTGCGTGCTGTGGCGGCAGCACCATTGTTTTTAAGAGGTGGTCGAGCGCGGCCTGCGGGTCGGCACAGAGGCCGCTATGTACCGGCGAGGTCTGGATGATGGTGCTGCGCGGGGAGACAAGCCAGTGGAAGCGTTCCGAAGGCGAGAGGGAGCCGATGGGGCCGGCTTCTTTCCCGCCTTTTGCGATGCGCTGCATGTTGGCAAGCTCGCGCCGCACATCCTCAATGTCGATGTCAGGGGCGAGGGCCTGCAAGCGATTGGTATCCAGGGAGAAGAGCATGCCGAGAAAGCGGCGTGTGCGACAGAACAGGATCACGCCGACGTTGATGAACTCGCCCCGTTCGACGTATGGGACAACGCGAATGATTGCGTAATCATACGAGCTGGGCGCGGGCATGCAGGGCCTCCTCCACAAAGATTTGCGAAGCCTCCAGGCGGCTCAGCAGGTAATCGACATAGGCCGCGCGGTGCGCCTCAGCATCAGGGAACAACTCCTCATCATCCTCAAGCCACGCTTCGGGAATCTGCGCGACGATTTCGCGTATCATGGCCGGGGTCAGCCGGTCTTTGAGCAGGGCATCGGCCTCCTTCAGCGCACTGGCGTAGGGCAGCAGCACGTGATCCTTGATGGGTTTGAACGGGCTGCGACTGCGTTCCAGGTAATCGGCCCAGGTATGGTGAAAGTAGAGCGACGCGCCATGATCGAAAAGCATCAGATGTTTGTGCCAGAACAACATGTTGGGATTGCGCGCCGTGCGGTCAACATTGGTTACGAAGGCATCGAACCAGACGATGGATGAGGCGAGCAGGGGATTGAGTTCTGCCCCGTCCAGCGTGTGAAAGGGAAGCGCCCCCGGCAGGTAATCCATGGCGAGGTTCAGGCCGACGCTTCCCTTAATCAGGGCCTGGATTTCAAAATCCGGTTCGCTGCGGCCCAGCATGGCGTCAAGTTCGGCGAAGACGATTTCAGGCACAGGCAACCCCAATGCGCGCGCAAGTTCGCCCGCCACCAGTTCCGCGATGAGCGCCTTTGCGCCCTGCCCGGCTCCGCGAAATTTAAGGACATAGAGGCCCTCGTCATTGGCCTCTACGATGGCAGGCAAAGAGCCACCCTCTCGCAGCGGCGCCACATAGCGCGTGGCAGTAATTGTTCTCAGCATGGCGCTATTATAGCATATCCCCTTCCAATTATCACAGCCCCCATCGCAAGCCACACCATAACCACCAACCGCAAAAAAGCAGTCTAGAGTCTGTTAGTGATTCAAGCTCGAAAAGTGGTATAATGGAGGATGAAACCTCCACTAACCCCTTATCCCAGTGATATCAGCGACGAAGAATGGGCCTTCGTCGTGCCATACCCGATCTTGTTGCCCGAGGACGCCGGACAACGCGCCTACAGCTTGCGCGAAGTCTTCAATGGCTTGCGCTGGCTGGTGCGAGCAGGAGCGCCCTGGCGTATGATGCCCAATGATTTGCCGCCCTGGTACGTCGTCTATCAACAAACCCAACGCTGGTTGGCCGCAGGCTGCTTTGCCGCTCTGGTTGACGATCTGCAGTTGGTGCTGCGAGAAGCGCAAGGCCGGAACCGACAGCCCTCGGCGGCGATCTTTGAGAGTCGCACGCTGCAATCGACGGCGGAAAGTGGCAGTCGTGCAGGCTATGACGGAGCCAAGCGGCGCAAAGGCAGTAAAGTGCATGCCGCTGTTGATACGCCGGGGCAACTTGCAGACTCTGCTGGTGACGCCGGGCAACTTGCAGACTCTGCTGGTGACGCCCGCCAACGAGCAGGACCGAGCGCAAGTCGGTGAGCTGGCTACCGCCGTGCAAGACGTGACCGGGCAGTCGGTTGAACTGGCCTTTGTGGACCAGGGCTACACCGGCGACGACCCGGCGGCTGAAGCCAGGCAACACGGCATCCAGTTGGAAGTCATCAATCCACGCGATGCGCAACGAGCTTGTTGAAGAGTTAATCGTTGATCCGCAGACGAAAGTCATGCAGAAGCGGGCGAGTTGGCTTGTCTTGAGTGAAGGGGCGAGCGAGCAGATCATCGAGAAAGAGCGTACGCAGCGCTTCGACGGCTTCCTCCGTCAACGCCGCTAAAAAACGGGAGAGCGCCGAACGGGAGGGCAGCCTCCCCCGCTCGAACAACGCCATGAATGGACCCGCAAAGGGCTGGAGACGCTCATAGAATGCTTCCAGGGTTCGCTCTCCACTCATCGCGTAGTCGAAGAGTACCACCAGAAAATCGATCACCTCGTAGTGTCCGAAGCGCCGCCGCGCAAAGCGCACCCGCTCACTGATTTTGCTCAGGACATCTTGCTTGCGTAGGTGGGCCGCCAGCAGCACGATTTCGCCAAACCAGCAAGGGGTCGAGGTCTCTCTATCGCCTGAAGAGGACTGCTCCCTATTGGGGAATCAGCCGTACCCTGATAATCCCCGGCATCGGCAAAGCGAACGAAAGAAGTACACTTCCTTGCGTCGGAACGATGGCAGGCAAAGGAGTCTCATCCAGTGTATCGGCATCCCGTAGCATCGCCCATTGTTCTGGCGTGGGCCAGTCTCTCTCAAACGACCAGTGAGTAGCAATATTTGAATGAACGGCATCGACACGGGCAACAGATCCCTGATAGAGCGGTGCTTCGAGCTGCTCAATTCGTACATGCAGGTGGCGAGCCAGCAGGGAACTGCCAGCAACAGCCGACTGGTCAAGCGTCCCATTCCAGGCAAGCAGGTCGATGACGCCATCGGGTTTACGGCTCGCCCAGGCATCTACCAGTGAGCCTGCTCCATCTCCTTGCAGATCAAGTTGTACAAGCTGCTTCCCCATATCTTCTGCGAGTGCCAGCGCCCAGTAACGCGGTTTGCGCAGGTTTCCAATCGTAAGCAGGCCAAAGCCACCATGGAACAGGCGCGGGGCCCGCCCCAATTCTTCAAAGTGATCGCTGATAACCCAATAAGCGAGCATATCTGCCCGTCCCTGAGTGCGCTTCATGCCATGGAGTACAAATGGAGCGGCAAATACCGAGTCGTTCACGGACGCAAAGTGCGTTGGACTCACCCCCCACTCTGTCCACCAGATGCTCACATCCTGAAAACCATAAGCGTCGAGGAGTCGGCGAATATCCAGTGGCAGGTTGCCGTAGGTATGCGTTGAGAGAAAGTCCAGTGGAACGTGTTCCTGTCGTACAAATTGCAGGAAGTCGCCTATCCATTCTGCCGCTGCAGTAGCCGGCCCTCCTACCAGGAGACGATTGTCGGCCGCTTTGATGGCCCGCGCCGCCAGTTGATAGAGCTTGAAGTAGTCTTGCTGAGAGCCTGTCCAGAACACTGCGAGATTGGGTTCGTTCCAGACCTCAAACCTCCACTGGCTTACCTCATCAATACCATACCGCTCCACAAGGTGTGAGGCGAAGCGGTAATTCAGTTCCTCCCAACGCTGCCAGTCGCGCGGGGGGGAGATAATAGAACGGTAGATGAAGACCGTTTCTTCAGGAGAAGATGCCAGGTCACGCGGCATGAACGATAGCTCCACAACCGGTCGCAGTTCCAGACTTAACAGGCGATCGTAAATGCTATCTATGGCCGTGAAATCATAGGTAACTTCTCCGTTCGTTTGCCGGTACACGCCCAGATCATCGTTGAGGATGGCATGTGCCCGGATATATTGCGTACCCAGTTCCGTTCGTACCCGGCGCAAGGCTTCCACGAACTCGTTGCCAATATGAGAGCCGCCCGGCCCCCGGGCCTGGAAAAGCAGCGAAAGGTGTTCTGATCCCAGAGTGTGCCAGAGGCGCTGAAGTTGGCCCGCTGGCGTTTGAGTTTTGACGGTCACCAGCACTGGCGCAGCCGCCTGCAGGCGCGAGTACGCCATGACAGGGGCAGAGAGGTGGCCAGGGAGTGAGCTGGCATCGGCTATGGCAGCCACGGCGTACCAGTAAGGGACACCCGGCTCGCCCGTGATATCCACGTAGGGGGCGTCCGGCACAGCCAGTACGTCGCCCCCTTTATAATCAATGAGAGAAAAGGGACCGTCAGGCGACTCACCGCGATAGACCAGGTACCCTACAGCGCCTTCTACCTGACTCCAGCGCAGTGTTACTTGCCCCGATCCAACTTCAGCTTGAAGGCCCTCTGGAGGAGGTAACTGAGTTGTGGTACCCCTGTCTTGACGAGCAATGTTCGCGTCAACGCGCTGACCTACCCGCTCATCCCACTCCCTGTGGGCAGGAGAGGGATCGGAAAAAGAGCTATCCATTATTACTCCTTCTTAATTACTGGCTTTGTCTGACTGGTCTTGTCTGCTCTATCTCACACCAAATGCGTAAGTATACAGCACTACATCTGTCAATGATACGATAAGAACCTCACCCCTTTGCAGGTTGATCTGCTTACTGCGTAAAAGGATGAGAAGATACCGTCTCGAACAGTGTTCGAGGCGGGAGGGTGCCAACCAGGCGTGCCAGCAGGGAAGCGTCGAGAGTAACACCGGCAAGCTCCAACGCTGAGAAGAGTGTACCAACGACTGGCTCAAAGTCCGAACGCCTGGGCTGTGCCTCGGGCAGCGTCTCGTGTACGCGTTCAATGAGCGCGTTGGCCAGTAGCGGTGATGGATGGCGGAAGACGCTCCCGGCCAGGATCAGGGGAAAGGCCGTTCCCTCGATGCCTACTTTACGGGCCGCTACGACAGCATACTCACCAAGGCTGCGGCCATGCAGTTGCAGAATATGCCGCGCCAGCCAGTCGCCGACCTCAGCTTCATCAAGCACGAGCGGTATCAGGCGATCGATGCGGTGGGGACGCAGCGAGTGATCGCGGCATGTCATATTGTGCAACAGTTCTTCGACCGAACGCAGGGAGAAAAGTTCCAGCACGCGCGCTGTAAGCGAGGTGGGAGGCTCAAGGCCCAGTTCCGAGCGCACAATCTCGATGATAGCCAGGCAGCTCAGTATGGTACTGCCCCACACGTCTCTGTGCCAGAAGCTGGCGTGCCAGATACGCCCATCAGGTCCACGCGCCCCGATCGCATTTCCGGTGCCACAGATCACCGAGACGCCGTTCTTGCTGGAGAGGCCAGCGTGCAACACGCCCAGGGCGTCGTTCTGCACCAGGATACGGCGTCCGAAGCCGCGCGCCTGCATTTCGGTTTCGAGGAGCGCGAAATCTTCCGGCCAATCTGCACCGGCCATGTTGAAGGCGCCGCCGACCAGGTCATCACGCCTGACCCCTGCCCGGTGCAGTGCACCCATAATTGCCTCTTCGATATGCTCCAAGGCGCTGTCCACGCTGCTGCTACCTGGCTTCCCACTGTTGTAAATGTCGCCACACCCACTGCGTCCGAACCCCAGAATGACCCCATCGAGTGCCGCGACGACCGCGATGGTCTTGGTATTACCGGCGTCAACGGCCAGTACACATTCCATCTCTTCTCTTCCTTCCAGGCATGTTCAGTTGCGCAGTAGGCGCGCGGGCAGGTAGTCATGCAAGGCTGCCGACAGCTCGTCGTAGATCGCTTCGGCTTTGTGGAGCGAGAGGACCAGGGGATGGCTGGCAAGCGCCCGCATAGCATCTCTGCGCGTACCACTCCACGCCGCTTCAGCAGCCAGGGCCTGGAACTCGCCCAGCATCTGCACCAGGCCGCGCGCGGGCCCGGGCAGGCGTCCATACTCACCGAATGGCACGGCCCCCCTGCGATCAAGGTAGCCTCGCAGTTCCACTACCAGATCATCGGGGAAGTCTTGCAAAGCGCCCTGATTCGGAACATTGATGTACAACCACTCGCGGCGATCATTGTAGATGGCATCCAGCGCATCGATCGCCAGTTCCAGTTCATGGATACCCCCGCGCGAGCGCGCCGGGTCAAGCACCGGCACCTCACTCCTGGCCTGCTCGCGATAATGGACCCAGTAGTTCTCCACCCCGGCCATGATATCCTGTGCGCGCGTGGTTGGTTTAGCCTGCAGTTCCGCTAGAATCTCTTCCTTAAAATAGTAATAGCGGAAATAGTCGTTTGGCAATGCCTCCATAAAACAGGCTAGTTCGATCATGCGCAGGTCAGCGCGGGGAACCTTGCCCGTGCGCAATGCATGCTCATATGCCTGTTGGAGCAAAGGGATGAACTCCCGCCCGTCGTACAAAGGGTGTACCGACCAGGAGCCATGATTCAGCCCGATAAAGGATGTAGCAAGTTTGTTGGGATCGAGGTCGGCAAAATCAGCATAACGGCGTGTATCGAGAATGGGTTGCTCACAAAACGAAATGGTAGGGATGGCTGTATGGTGCGTCACTGCCTCAGAAACGATATTCACCGGGTTGGTATAGTTGAAGAGGCGTGCGTTAGGGCAGACCGCCTCCATATCCGCGATGATCTTCTTCATCACAGGGATGGTGCGCAGCGCCATAAAAAAGCCGCCGGGTCCCTGTGTTTCCTGGCCGATCACACCATGCTTGAGCGGAATATTCTCATCAAGGTGGCGAGCCTCAAAACCGCCTGGGCGGTAGCTCGTCAGCACAGCGTCGCAATCGCGTAAGCCGACCCGCCGATCGGTCGTGGCCGTGATTTTCAGATCCAGCCCCCTCGCCCGCGCCAGCTTCCAGCCGATCGTCTCCACCACCTTGAGACGCTCTTCATCCAGGTCGATCAAGACCAGTTCGGAACCAGCGAAGTTCTCTCCCTGGGCAACAAAAGAGGCAACAGTGCCGGGCGCGCGCGTGCTGCCGCCCCCGATGTAGGCCAGTTTGATCCGAGCCATAAGTACCTTTCTCTTTAACAAATGGATAAACCTTTAACAAATGGATAAACGCTCTTCGGAAACATCGCGCTCTCCCTGGATTGAAATGAGCGCCCCACGTTCCCCGGTGGAGAAGAGGAGCGCCGATAGGGAGTTCTGCCTACTCAACAGGCGCAATTGGTGTATTCACATGAATGCGAGTGGGCTCGCTGGTTGGTACGTAGCCCACTCGGCCATTGGCTGAACGCTCCAGCCTGGGTATCGCTTCCAACAGCAGCCGTGTGTACTCGTCGGATGGTTGGCGTATCACTCTCTCAGCCGACCCTTGCTCCACCACCTGGCCATGATTGAGTACCAGTATCTCGTCGGAGAGGAGACGGGCGCTCAGCAGATCGTGGGTGATGTAGAGCATGGCGATGCGGCGCTCGCGCACCAGCTTATCGAGCAATTGCAGGATCTCGGCCCGGATCGAGACATCCAGCATCGAGATTGGCTCGTCTGCGATGATGATATCGGGGTCGGGAGCCAGCGCGCGAGCCACCACCACGCGCTGGCGCTGTCCACCCGACAGCTGGTGAGGCAGCTTTTTCTCGAACTGCTCGGCGGGAGACAGGCCGACCGTTTCCAGTAACTCGCGTACCCGCTGGCGTGCCTGCGACGAGTTGAGCCGTTCGTAGTTCATCAAAGGGCGCATGAGCAGGTACTGAACGGAATGCACCGGGTTCAGAGCCGAAAAAGGATCCTGAAAGACGTACTGCACATGCTTCCGGTAATCGTGCAGGTCTCGCCCGCGTAGCCGTTCCACCCGCGTCTGACCGAACCGGATGGACCCGGATGTGGGGGACTCGGTGCCGGTAATCAGGCGCGCGATGGTTGTTTTGCCACTGCCGCTCTGGCCTACCAGGCCGACGACCTGCCCTGCCCGCAGGCTGAACGACACGTCGTTGACAGCGACCACGCTGGTCATCTTCAGCCCTATGCGGCGTTGGTACGTTTTACGCACGTTCTCGACGTGCAGCACCTCCTCGCCTTCCAGCTTCATGGATTTGTGCGAGGTTGCCTCAGAGAAGGCTGCGTCGAGTAGCTCAGGTCCCCCTGCGGGATGCGTCGTGCGAATATGCTGGCTGGCCTCCCACTGCGCCAGGGCGACATGGCAGGCGGCCTTACCATCCCACATCGGCACCAGCGGCGGCTTCACCTGCCGACAGACGAGGATCGCTTCGGGACAGCGGGGCGCATAAGGGCAGGCTAGCGGTACCCTGGTCAGATCGGGCGGCCTGCCAGGAATATAGCTGATCGCCACCTCCTCAGCGGCGGGGTCAGCATACGAGCCGAGCAGGCCGTGCGTGTACGGGTGGATGGGATGCTTCAGCATGCCAGTCGCCGGCGTGTCCTCGACCACTTCTCCCGCATACATTACCAGCACGCGGTCGGACACCTCCAGCACAGTTCCCAGGTCGTGGCTGATGAGCAGCACGGCGAAGCCAAGCTGGCGCTGCAGGGCGCGCAGGTTTTGCATGATCTCCTTCTGCACCAATACATCCAGGCCAGTTGTCGGTTCATCCAGGAGTACGAATCTGGGATTGAGGGCCAGAGCCAGGGCTAGAGCCACTCGCTGTTTCATACCGCCTGATAACTCGTGCGGGTAAAAGCGCATGAAGGAAGGATCTATCTTGACCATTTGCAGCAGCTCGGCTATTCGCTCGTGGATTTGTCTTTTGCTCAGATTCGATTTTTCCTCCATGACATCACGGAACTGCGCCTCGATTCTGGTCACCGGGTTCAGGGAGTTCATGCTGCTCTGGAAGACCGTGGAGAAGTCACGCCAGCGCATCTGGCGCAGTTCCTCGTCGGGCATGGTAGTCAGTTCCTTACCCTCGAAACGCACACTGCCCGCTGTGATGCGCCCCGGTGGCAGCAGCAGTTGCAGGATCGCGTTGCCCAGTGTCGACTTGCCACTGCCCGACTCTCCGACCAACCCGACGAACTCCCCGGCTTTGATCACAAAGCTAACGTTGCGCACCGCGAACAGAGGTGGGCGTCTGGTGGTGGCATAGGTGATGTCGAGATTCTCGACTTCAAGCAGAGTCATGGTGTTACTCCTCCCGCAACTGTGGGTTGCTCAGCGCGTCGACGCCGAAGTTAATCAGCAGCAGGCAGCTGGTAAGGGCGGCCAGGGCCAGGCCGGGTGTTATCAGCCAGGCCCACTGGCCGGTGAAGAGTGCGCCTCCGTTGTCGGCCCAGTACAACATCATGCCCCAGCTGATCGTGTTCGGGTCACCGACACCCAGGAACTCCAGGCCGGCTTCCGCCCCGATCGCGCCCATAGCTGCGACGATGTAGCTGAGTACCACCAGTGAGAGCATATTTGGCATGATCTCTCGGAAAATGATACGGAAAGGGCCATCTCCGGCGAACTGGGCCGAGGTGATGTAATCACGCACCCGCAACGTCAGCACCTGTGAGCGTTTGAAACGCGCGCCCCAGGCCCAGCTGGTGAAGCCGATTACCAGGATGATGATTGCCGGGCCTTTCACCGGAGAGTAAGCGGCGATCGTGACCATCAAGGGTAAGACGGGTACGACCAGGCCGAGATTGATGAGGAAGGAGAGGATCTCGTCTACAATGCCGCCCATATAACCGGCCACCATACCGATGACCAGAGCAATCAGGGTGGAGAGTCCTCCGCCGAGCGCTCCCACGATGAGAGATGTGCGCGTGCCGTAGACCAGTTGCGAGAACACGTCCTGGCCGGCCTGAGTGGTACCTAGCAGGTGCTGCCAGCTCGGCTGCTCGGAAGGGCCAAAGCTGATATCGTTGGGGTTGTACGGCGTAATCTGCCCGGCGAAAATTGCCACCAGGAGAAAGAAAGCGAGCATAATCAGCCCGACGCGCGCCTTGCGGTTGCTCCAGAGAACCTCGAACCACTCCGGCATGCTCGGCATGCGGCGGCGCTTTTTAGTTATTTGCGGTGCGGTTTCGTCCCGCGCAGGCTCTGCCATGGAGATGTCCGGAACCGCTGAGACCGAGCCCTGTGGAGATGTGATTGCCTCGTGTTTCGCTGCCTCTGGGAGTTTGCGGTCTTGCGTGTCCATTTAATGTTCTCCTTTGCGCACCCGTGGATCAAGCCAACCAACAACGAAATCCGCGAATAGATTGGCCAGCAGCGTGGCCACTACGGAGAAGAGAAAAATGGTCTGCATCAACGGGTAGTCGCGGTTGCCAATCGCGTCGAAAAACAACCGGCCCATACCAGGATAATCGAACACCGATTCTACCAGGACAACTCCACCCAGGATGCCACCGAGCGACAGAGCCAGGCCGGTGACATTGGGTAGGATCGCGTTGCGAGCACTGTAGAGCAAGGCTACCTTCCAGGGTTTCAGCCCCTTGGCAACGGCCAGCCGGGTGTAGTCCTCGCGCAGCGTCTGCACCATATTGTTGCGCATGCCCATGATCCAGCCGATCGGCCCGGTGATGAGCAGTGAGAGAGCCGGCAGCGTGGCATGTACGATGATATCCCACGCGTAACCCCAGCTGAGCTGGCGTGTCGAGGTCTCGCTGAAGCCGCCGCCTATCGGCAGCCACTGGAGCTGGAAGGCGAAGACGAACAACAGTACCAGGGCGATCCACATGTACGGCAGCGTACCGACAAAGTTCAGGCCGACGCTGACGAAGGAGTCGAAGGCGCTGTTGCGCCTCCAGGCTGCGAAGGCCCCCAGGATGTTGCCGATGACGAAGCCGATGATATTGGTGGTCAGCACGAGGCCCAGGGTCCACAAGATCGACTGGCCGATCAAGGAAAGTACCGGGTAAGGAAAGTAGGTATACGAGATCCCGAACTGCCCATGGACCAGTGTCCCCAGGTAGTCGATGTATTGTTGAAAGATGTTACCGCTCGGTATACCCAGCATCAGGCGGATGGCACGCACCTGGGCCGGGTCGATAGGCTTATTCTGGCCAACGAGCCGCCGTACAATATCCTCAGCGGGATCGCCAGGCTGCAGTCGCGGAATGATGAAGTTCAAGGTGACTGCAGCCCACAGCGTCAGCAGGAAAAATACGAACCGTCGGATGTAGTAGCGCATAGTGGGTTCCTCTCAGAGAGCGGTGGAGGAATATCTCATTCTCCCACGCGAAAGTTGACGACTCGGCCACACGAGAGCAGTAAAGCGGAGGGTGTACATGGGTTGAGCGCACACCCTCCTGGTTGGCTCCTAGCCCAGACTTTGCCTCAAGTGAGTAATGATGAGCAGGATATCGCCGGGCATGGCATACGGATTGCTAGCATCAGGCCAGCCTACTGCTCTCTTAGTGCTGAACTCGAACCAGTTCGCGCCATACCAGAGCGGTACGTCCGGGAAATGCTGGTAGCTGTACTCGACCAGTTGCGCCACAGCAGCCTTTTGCTGGTCAGAGGTTAAGGCCTGCTGAAGCTGGTCAAGCATCTTGTCAACCGCCGGATCCTTGAAGTGGAGGTAGTTCACAGTCGGCGATACCCGACTGTTGAGGTAGTTGTAGTTGTCGTACATGTTACAGGAGCCGCCATGTACGCTGAACAGCATATCGTAGTCGGCTGCGGCGGCGCGCGAGGACACGATATCTGGCGATGGCGTTTGTACGTTCACCGTCAGGCCCAGGGCATTGAGGTTATTCTGGATGACCTGGGCAGCCTGAATCCAGTCGGTCCAGCCGTTCTGCACCAGGAAGGTGATAGTAATCGGCTTGCCATCTTTCCCCAGTATCTTGCCGCTGGCATCCTTTGTGTAGCCTGCCTGGTTGAGAATGGTGAGGGCCTTCTGCGGGTCGAAAGGGAAGATCCCCATGTTCGGTATATCGGAAGGGATGAAGCTCACCTGGCCCGGTACCGACAGACCGGTCTGGCTGGCCGGTTTGACATAGCCGAACTCGGCCTTCTGAGAAATCTCCTGACGATTGATCGCGTAGGCCATGGCGTGACGGAAGGCGACGTCGTTGAACGGCGCTCTGGTCAGGTTCATGCCCAGGGAGATCTCGCCCCCAGGCGGGAACCAGTAGTGGTTGTGTGCGGGGTCTCTGGCAACATAGGTCTGCTGGATACTGGGGACGAACATGGCGTTCCAATCATACGCACCCTGTGCTAGCTGGAGCTCTTCAACCTGATTAGAAAGGGTCTTGTGAAAGGTGAGGTGTTCGACCTTGATCTTATCAGCCTGCCAGTAATTCGGATTGCGCTGGAGTACCAGCTCTTCCTGGTTGAAGCTCTGAACCGTGAATGGGCCGGTGACAACCGGGGTCGGATCGGTAAAGGTAACCGGGTCGGCGACCTTCGACCAGATGTGCTGGGAGACAATAGGCTGATTGAGTATGCGCTGAAACACCTGTACTGATGGCACCTTGAACTTGAGGACAACCTGATCGGTACCCTGTTGAGTGACGCCGCTCAAGCTCTGCCAGAGGCCATTGGTATCGAGCGCGGGGTACTTCTGCATCATATTCAAGGTGAAGACCACATCTGCGGGTCCAAAGGGCTGGCCATCACTCCACTTCACACCCTGTCGGATAGTGAAGATGAGCGTTTCCGGGTTTTGCCACGTATAGGCGGTAGCTAGCCAGGGCTGTACCTGACAGGTATAGCTGTTCTCGACCATGAGCGGCTCGTAGAGATAGCTGACCCCGCCTAACAGGGCATTGGGCGAGAAGGGATTGTAGTTGACCTGCGGGTTATCCCCGCCGCCAAATCCGGCTGCATCGAGGTTAGCAATCATACCTGTCCCGCCAACAGGCTGTGTTGCCCCCTGTTTCTGCGGGCCTCCGCACGCGGGAAGAACGAGTATCAACAAAAGTAGTAGAGATGTAAAGGGAATGAAGAAACTACGTCGTTTGACCATCGCTTTGCCTCCGCCTTAGATCAATCCTTAGCCCTCTCGACAAAGGGCCGTTCTCAGGATAACCCGCGTTGCCTGAGTAGACGCCCGCGGTACTCGATGCTGCCTTCTCTTCTGCTGAAAATGCCACATTTCAACTGAGTAGCTGGGCCAGCCAAAAAAGCGGTGATGTTGCCTTTGTTCTGCGGTTGTCCAACGATCGACCCAGCTTAATCTCTCGCGGCTCACCTCCTTCTGGTTCCTCTCCTACCCGGTTGTTCGCCTGCAACCGGTGCTGTCTGACGTGACGGTCGATAAATCGGCTTACCTTTTTGATTGCGATTCAGCTCATCCCTTGCATCTCTCACACCAGAGATTCGGCGGGCGAATTCAGCACCGGTCAGGTAATCCCCAGCGCAAGACTTGCCCGTTGGTCTCTATTGATCGGGTGCTTGAACAATTCGTTCAATACCACGCAAGCCGCTCCCCTCGCCCAGGCCTCTTCGCCCAGCGGCTTCACCACCAGGTCCGGGCTTTTGTCCAGCCCGTTGAAAATATGCTGCCTCATCGTTTGGCGAGCCGATTCTATGCGGGCATCGCCTGTTCGGGTACCCTCACCCGACAGTACTATCAGTTGTGGACTGAACAGGTTGACCAGGTACGAAAGACCGAGGCCGAGCCAGCGGCCCGCCTCGACCAGGATTTCCAGCGCCACCTCATCGCTCAGGCTAGCAACCTGGGCGATGTGATCGAACGTCAACAGGTCGGCGCTCTGAACGACCTGAGCGATGGCCGTGTTCTTTCCCGCCTCCAGCGCCTCGCGGGCCATCCTGACTACCGCCGGGTCTGCAGCCAGCGCCTCAAGGCAGCCGAATTTGCCGCATGCGCATTGCGGCCCGCCCGGCTGGAGGGTGAGATGCCCAAACTCACCTGCCCCTCCGCCTGATCCCCGGTAAATCTGGCCGTTAGCGACGACCCCCATCCCTATGCCACTACCGATGGTGACTACCAGAAAGTCCGACAGTCCCCTGCCTGCACCAAACCACTGCTCAGCTATGGTCAGAGTGTTGACATCGTTTTCGATATACACTGGCAAGTGCAAACGCTGCTCAATCAACTGTGCTAGATGCACCTGCCGCCAGCCGAGGGTGGGAGAGTAGCAGCAGATGCCCTGCTGGCTGTCGATCACGCCGCCCAGGCCGATGCCGATACCCATCACCTTGGATCTGGGGACGGCTGACTCCTCAAGGGAGGTCTCCACCGCCTGTATGATAGCCTCGATGGCGGCCTGCGGGTCTGGCAAGTCGTTCGCCGGGGTGAGTCTGCTGTGGACAACGGCGGCCCCCAGATCAGTGACTGCCACCACTATGGATTGCTCGGCAGGCTTGATACTGGATTGCTCGACAAGCTTGATGCCTACGACGAAGCTCGCAGAGGGATTAAGGGCAAGGGACATCGATGGACGCCCAACCTTCGATTGGCCTTTGCCCACTTCGCGAATGAAGGCCGAGGCGAGCAACTCGCCAGTCAGACCTGTCACCGCTCCCACGCTGAGACCGGTGTGCCGGGCAATCTCGCTGCGCGACATCGGCCCCTGGCTTCTGATCAAGTTGAACACAATGTTCAGGTTAATCTCTTTCATCAGATCGCGGTTGCCGGTGCGCCCCAGGCCACCGCGACTGCTGGCTTTGTAGCTTGACATTTCCCTCTACTCTCGGCTATACTTTTTTCATTGAAAATATTATACTGACAAACAGAGGAGCCGTCAACCTCATATCGGTAATAATTGGGCTTGAGATAAATTTCTCAGCAAATTCTAAAGTTTCGATAGAGGATAAGCTAGCTCACAGGGAGGCATCGATGATCGAGATCACAGACAGGCAGATCGTGATAGACGGCCAGGCCCGCATTCTTCTCGCAGGCGAGGTCCACTATTTTCGTCTCAAGCGTCAGGAATGGCAGGACCGCATCGATAAGCTGAAGGCGGCTGGCTGTAACGCCGTCGCTTCCTATGTCCCCTGGTTGTGCCACGAACCGTTTGAGGGGCAAGTTGATCTGGAAGGCAAGACTCGCCCGGAACTCGACCTGGGTGGGTTTATAGACATGTGCAGGCATAACGGCCTCTATTTCTTCGTGCGCCCCGGTCCCTTTGTTATGGCTGAGATGAAAAATGAGGGGCTGCCCTTCTGGCTCTACACCAGGCATCCAGAGATCATACCGGTCGGTTGGGATAGCCGACCAGCCCCGACCCGCGCCGTTGACTACCTGGCGCCCGCCTTCCTGCAGGAGACCCGCCACTGGTACAGCCATGTGATGCAGGTGATAGCCCCTCGTCTCTATAATAGGGGCGGCAACGTTATCGCCGTACAACTCGATAATGAGGTGGGTATGCTCTCCTGGGTCAGTAACAGCCCTGATCTCACAGATAATATGCTGGAAGACTTCACCCGCTGGCTGCGCCGACGCTACGCCCCTGAAACACTCAGGGAACGCTACCCATTCGCGCTGGATGATGCCCGAATACGGAATGCCGAACTGCGTTCGCCCAGGGAGGAGTTCGCCGCCGGATTGCTCCGCGATCTCGGTCATTATATGAGAGACCGCTTCGCCCGCTATGTGGCCGTCCTGCGTAGCTACGCCGAGGAGTTTGGGGTGAGCGGCGTGCCGTTTATCGTCAACATCCACGGCACCGATGCGGGGCGCGGCCTTAGCTTCCCGATCGGCATCAGCCAGTTGTACGAAGCTTACACCCAGGCTCCGGGCTACGTGGCCGGCTCGGACCACTACCTGGGCGAACTGCAGGTACACAACTTCCAGGATCTCTATCTGCTCAACGCTTTCATGGCTGCTGTCAACAGACCCGACCAGCCCCTGACCTCTGTAGAGTTCGAGTGCGGCAACGGCGACTACGGCGGGAGCAACGCCAGCCGTCACGACCCCTCGACAGCCGACTTCAAAGCTCGCCTGTGCGTTGCCCAGGGCAACAGGCTGCTCAACTATTACCTCTTCTGCGGAGGCATCAACTATCACCTCCCGGTTCCCGTCGACGACGGCAATGATCGCATAGCCTTCACTGGCGAGCGACATGGGGTCGCGGCCCCGGTAGACCCTGAGGGGAGAATCAACTACTCGTACCGGTCGCTGGCAAGCGTCAACAGGGTGATCTCGACTGTCGCCGACAAGCTTGCGATTATGCACGAGGAACATGACCCGATGGCTTTCGCCTTCATCCCCGACTACTATATGACTGAATACAGGTACCCGTCGAGCAAAAGGATGAACGAGATCGTGGGGAACCTGGAGGCCAACCGGGGCATGGACGCATGGGAGACGCTCGCCAGAGCCATGCTGCTCGCCTGCTACCGCTTTGGGGCTATGGACGTACAGAGCAGGCCACTCGATCCGCAGACGACTCCGGTGCTGGTGTTGCCTTCAGCCAGATACATGGACAGTGCGCTCCAGCGCAAGCTGGTGGACTATCTGCAGACAGGGGGGAATCTGCTGCTCTATGGGGAGGTGCCGCTGTTCGATATGGAGGGCAGGCAGGCAGAGGTACTCGCTGGCGCTCTGGGTCTGAGGACTGCCGGGTCGTGTAAGGCTACCGATCATTACTACCTGTCGTTGCGTGCCGAGGGTTGGGCAGCTCCGCGCCCTGAGGTACGCACCCACTACGCCCAGTTCTTCGAGCCAACCAGGGGCGAGGTACTCCTGAGCGCTGTGGGAACCGGCAAGGCCTGCGGCTTTGATATCGCGACCGGACAGGGACGCGCCGTGGTGATCTCGGCGGCCTACCCCTGCGACATCTCTCTGTTCCAGGCAGTCCTGGAGAGGCTCGGGGTTTGGGCTGGTCTGAACCACGACTGCAAGTACCAGGGCATCTTCATGACCACCTCTGCATCAGAGGCAGGGGAGAGGTTCCTGCACATCCTGAACCTGGAAGGTTTCGACAAGGAGATCCACATCACCGAACACAAGCAACCACTGTTCGGGGGGCGTCCTCTGCTGCTGCGGCGCAGAGAGGGATTGATGCTGCCACTGAACCTCTCTATAGGCGGTGCAAACATCGCCTACTCCACAGCCGAGATAGTGGGGAGGGCGCAGGGAGCTATCGAGTTTCGCCTGACACAGCCTCAGGATGCCATCGCCATAACTGGCCCGCGGGCGGTAGCCCCCGACCGGGATTATGATGTGGAGAGGCGCAGCGATCTGCAACTGGTCACCTCCCGCAAGCCTGCGGCGCTCGACGACCGACTTATTCTCCGTTTCGAGTAACAGCTAGAGGCTGTACGAAAAGAGATCGAACTAAACTGATGGGTTGATTTAGCCTGTCAGAGGCTTTCGACGACAAGCGTTTCGCGCCTCCCTGTAAACTGAATGATGAAATGACCTGAGAGGCTAATGAAGCTCAACAATGTACAATGGCTTCTGTGGCTTTTTCGCACAACTCCTATGATTTTTCCACGCTCAGAGAGCAACCAGGCGTTTTTCACAACGCTTCACCAAAAAAGCAGGAAGACCCGAAATTTCACCGGTCCTGGCACTTCTCACTGATTTGATCATTTGCCCTCGTCAGCAGGCTTAGCCAATCCGTGCATCATGAATTCAATGATGGTGTTGAAGACCTCTTCAGGAAGGGGGGGAGTTCCCTCCGATATCTCGCCTCCTTGAGGCCAGATGATCCAGCGCAGGGCAACAAAGTGGCCGATCCCCATAAGGGCGTAGGCCAGTGCTTCCGGATCCATCGACCGAATCTGCCCGGCCTCCATCGCGGCCTGCAAGCCGCGCACATAGCCGCGACTGATCCCCTGGTAGTAGGCCTGCGCCGCCTCGGGCGCAACACGCTCCGCCTCCTGTACAATCGTATAGATATGGCGATGGAGCCTTGCGAACTCGAAGAAGGCTGCGAAGCCATGCCGCTCTGCTTCTAACCGATCGGTGGAACCTTCCATACCCGCTCTCGTCGCCTGACGAAAACTTTTCCCCAGGTCTTCCACCAGCTCAACGAAGATCTCGCGCTTGGAGTGAAAGTAGATATAAAAGGTTCCCTGCGCGACCCCCGCGCGCCTGGTAATCTCTGACACACTCGCTTCGTAGTAGCCTAGTTCCCCGAAGACGGCCTCGGCGGCGTCCAGCAGGCGCCTGCGCGTGGCCTCACCTCTGGCGGTCAGTGGCATCGACTGGCTGTCATTGTGACAAAAAGACGTTGGTGTTTCCTCCGCCGTCTCACTTGTTGCATCCACTTGTGAATGGTCGTGTGTCGTCATCATAACCTCCTTTGTGTTTCTACAAGAATCGCACAAACCCTGGTGCTTTGTCTATACTTTCAATGATTTGATTCGATCTGTTTCTTCGCGGACAAGAGCAAAAAGAGCGAACGCGGGCAATAGAGCAGGCCGGTGATGCCGTGAGGAATCACCGCCACTGACAGGTGTCGACTCGCCAAAAATAAAGCAAAAAGAGGGAGGGGAAGGAAAGGTTTTCTGGGAAAATCACCTGCTCGAGGAGGGTTCCAAACCATGCGTGATGAATTCAAGTACAGAGGTAAATATTTCTCCGGGCAGGCGTGGCAGCCTCTCTCGCGTTTCATCTCCTTCTTGAGGCCAGATGATCCAGCGCAGGGCGACGAAGTGGCCGATCCCCATGAGAGCATAGGCCAGTGCTTCCGGGTCCATCGACCGGATCGTTCTGACTTCCATCGCGGCCTGCAAGCCGCGCACATAGCCGCGACTGATCCCCTGGTAGTAGGCCTGCGCCGCCTCGGGTACGACACGCACTGCCTCTTGCACAATTCTGTAGATGCGGCGGTGCGTTGAGGCAAACTCGAAAAAAGCGGCAAAGCCACGTTGCTCTGCCTCCAGTCGATCTGGAACTCCCTCAATAGCCATGCGCGTCGTGACGCGAAGGCGCCTCCCCAGGTCTTCCACCAGCACAGCGAAGATCTCGCGCTTGGAATGAAAGTAGATATAAAAGGTTCCCTGCGCGACCCCCGCGCGCCTGGTAATCTCTGACACACTCGCTTCGTAGTAGCCTCGTTCTCCGAAAGCGGCCTCGGCAGCGTCCAGCAGGCGCCTGCGCGTGGCTTTACCCCTGGCGGTCAGTGGCATATATCTGCTCCTGATGCTCCTGGAAGGAGTACGGTTCTCTTCCCTCCCTTGAGTCGTGCTATTCCCCGGCGGTATGTGTGCATGATCACCACGCTCTCCTTTGACCATTGCTCCTCCTGTGACTTGACTTTCTGACTGAGACCGGGTACAGTTTATGATAGATGACTCATGTATCATATTATACCATAGAAGGGTACTTGAGCGCATATGGAGTACGACCTGCAGGGTGCCACCATCGAGGCACTGTCACCTCAGGCTGAGGAAATCGAAAGGGATATCCGGCCAACTGTCGGGCTGATGGCTCTGGCTACATATTTACCGGAGCAGGTTCAGGATGCCGCCTACATTGCCGAACAGTCGGGTATTGATGAGAACATCGTGCGTCACAAATTGGGCATACGGCAGAAACGGCGCGCCGGGCCAGACGACCACGCCTCAACGATGGCGTTGAAAGCTGCTATGCTTGCCCTGGAGCGTGCAGGGATAGAGGCCCAGGCGCTCGACCTGGTTCTCTACTCCGGGAGCATGCACAAAGACTTTTATGTCTGGTCTGCCGCCAATCGCATTCAATATCTGCTGGGGGCTACTCACGCGTATGCTTTTGAGCTGGCGGCGCTCTGCACCACCAATGTGCTGGCGCTCAAGGTCGCGCGCGATCTCATGACTGCCGATCAGCAATTGCGCACTGTGCTGATTTGTGGTGGACACCGCACAGCTGACCTGATCGATTTCTGCGATCAGTCCAGCCGCTTTCTCTTCAACCTGTCCGATGGTGGGAGCGCCATGATCCTCCGGCGAGACCACCCCACCAACCACGTCTTAGCGTCGTCCTTCCTGACTGATGGCTCGCTCGCTGAGGAGGTTGTCATTCCGGCTGGCGGGACACGCCAACCCACGTCGTGCGAGACGCTCGAACGCGGCCTGCATACTTTTCATGTTACGGATCCACAGAAGCTCAGGGACGGGTTGGATGGCCACTCCGAGCAGCGTTTTGTGCAGGTGGTCTGTGAGGCAGTCGAGCGCAGTGGATATACCCCTGCCGACATCGCTTTTCTCGCCATCAATCATATGAAACCATCCATCCATCGGCGTATCCTCGCCATGCTGGGGCTACAGGAGCAGCAATCCCTCTATTTAGCCGATTACGGCCATATCGGGGCGCCCGACCAGGTTCTCGCCCTGGAATTAGCCGACGCGGGTGGGCGTCTTAAACGTGGAAACCTGGTAGTCATGGCGAGTGCCGGACTGGGCTTTACCTGGGGAGCAACCGTCATCCGCTGGGGATGAGGGGCCTGGCGCAACCTGCAAGGAGGCCTGCTTCTATTCAGACAGAAGCAGGATAGATAAGGAGGCAACCATGACATTCATCCATGTAGGGGAATGGCTTGCACGCCGCGAGCAACTGACCCCTGAGAAGATCGGTTTAGTTGATTTTGAGACGCAAACCCGGCTGGCTTACCGCGAGCTGCATGTGCGCGCGCAAGCGTTGGGCGCGCTCTTGCAGACGCAGTACACCATCCGACAGGGAGATCGTGTCGCGATCCTGGCCATCAATGCTCCAGAGTATCTGGATGCCTTTTTCGCCTGTACCCTGATCGGGGCAATTCTGGTGCCGCTCAACTGGCGTTTAACCGTTCACGAGTTAACGACGATTCTCGCCGATTGCGCACCCAGACTGCTCGTGCATGATGCAACGCACCAGCAGAAAGCCACTGAAGCCGCTGCCGCCGTGTCTGCCCGACAGATCGAGCCCCCGCGCCTGCTCCCCACGTCGGCATTTCCGGGAGCTGATGCGCGGCTGGCTTTGCAAGCCGCGCCTTTTCACACGCTCGACGGCGAGGAAGCTGCTCTGATCCTCTATACCTCCGGAACCACAGGTGTTCCCAAAGGGGCCATTCTCTCGCACCGCATGATTACCTGGAACGCCATCAACACCCAGGTCAGCTGGGGCCTGCGGGATAGCGATATCACTCCCACCTTCGCACCGTTCTTTCACGTCGGCGGCCTGAATGTCCTCACCACTCCCCTTTATCACTGTGGTGGAACGGTCGTGCTACTGCGTTCTTCGGAGCCGGCGGCGATCTTGCACACCATCGAGCAGGAGCGCTGCACGATCGTCTTCGCGGTGCCGACGGTCTTCCAGATGCTGCTGGAGCATCCCAATTTCGTGACGGCCGACCTCTCCTCCCTCCGTTTTTGCGTCACCGGTGGCTCCTCCTGTCCGCTGCCCATCATTCATCGCTATGCCGCTCGCGGCCTGGTGTTTCGTCAGGGCTACGGGATGACCGAGGTGGGCGTGAACTGCTTCAGCCTGGCCCCTGAAGATGCGCTCCGCAAGGCCGGCTCGGTTGGCCGACCGGTCTTCCACTCGCGCGCGCGCATCGTCGACGACCAGGATCAGGATGTGGCGCCCGGCGAAGTGGGCGAGCTGGTGCTGGCCGGGCCGCACGTCTGCTCTGGCTACTGGCAGCGGCCAGAGGCGACGGCAGAAGCCTATCGCGGCGGCTGGTGGCATACCGGCGACCTGGTGCGCTGCGACGAAGAGGGGTATTACTCCATCGTTGGGCGCAAGAAAGACCTGTTTATCTCCGGGGGAGAGAATGTCTATCCTGCCGAGGTAGAGGCTGTCCTTCTCAGCCACCCGGCGATAGCAGAAGCTGCGGTGATCGCCGAGCCCGATCCCAGATGGGGAGAGGTTGGGCTGGCCGTCGTCGTCCTGCGTACGGCGGGGAGTTTGGCGGCCCAGGACGTGATTACGTTCTGTGCTGACAGGCTTGCTCGCTATAAGATCCCTCGCAGGGTGGTATTCACGGATGCCCTTCCACGCAACGCCATGGGTAAGGTTCTCAAGGCCGAACTGCGAGCGCGCTTCGTCAAGTGAGCTTGCAGGCACCGCCAGGCATGTGGTCGGCCAGCCTGTATCTGACGTAGTTATGGAGCATTGGGAAGAAGTCGAAAGGCAAGAGATGTATGTGTATTCGTATTGGACTTCTCGTAAAGGACGGCACGGCGGCTATTCACGCAACGATACCAGCTCGAGCTGGTAGTTCCCATAGCGAATTACTGTGCGCGTACATTGCTCTTGACAGATGCACGAGATCACCGTTTGCTGCGGCACTGTGTCGCCATCGAGTGCGATACCCGTTCCCAGCGCAGCTACCTGGGCGGCGAGCGCTGGCTGAAACGACTTTCTCTGCTTGCTGATAGCGTTCATCGAGCAGTTCACGCATAAAGTCGGCCTAATCGGAGCGGGTTTGTTGTGTGCGGACTTGTGTGAACCGCTTGTCTGAGAGTGGCTCCACGGCCAGAAACACGTTACACACTCCTTCGCGCTGATATTCATAATCTACACGAGCCGCTTTCCCCTGTTTAGTCCGAGAGTTGTAGATGAAAGATGAAAGGTGAACAACCACCTACCGCTCCGAGCGTTCTTCTTTCTGTTTGTGTGTACACCTCCTCCTCTCTATCAGGTGCCAACACTTTGCCCACCTCGTCCGTCTTATTTGATACAGAGAACAGTGTACTCTTCATTTGCCAACAAGAAAAGCGGGAGGACTGATCATGACAGAGAATACATTCAGCACAGAAGGGGCCTCTAGTGGTGGCCTGGGAGCTGTTGGACTGCTCGATCTCACAGGCGTGCAGAGTCTGGATAGCCTGGCGACGATAGGCCAGATCAAGACGGTTGGAACTGCTCTCGTGCCTGAGGCTTTCCTGGCACACTTTAGTACCCTGCCCATTGGAACGGTGGGCGATCTCGTGGTCGTCCCTACGGTCGCCGGAGGGAAGGTCAAGGTGCGCAAGGGCTATATCCAGATGAGCGGCGAGGCGCTCGCCAGTGGTACCGGGAATCGCGCCGATATCCTCGTCGTCAATGGGCGGCTGCTCATCACCAGCCCGGCTGAGGCGGTTGGCTACCGGCAGATCATCGTCGTGGGGCAACTGCTGGCCCCGGCATCAAGTCGCAGTCTTCTGGAAGCCGCGCTCTCGTGCTTGATTGGAGAAGTCCTCTACTACCCGGAACCTTTCCGCATCTTTAGCGCACCCACGCGCTTTGATCGCGCCTTTTTCGATCTGCTGGACGCACCCATCAATCTTGTCTTGATTGGAACCGCGTCGGTGGCAAATGATGTGACGGCTGATCTACTGCGGGCAAAGGTTGCAGAGATCACCCTGGTGGGAACGCTGGTTGCGCCGAGGAACCTGGTCCCGCTGCTCCAACTGCTGGCAACCACCAACGTTGGCCAGATTGGGGCAACAGAAGAAGGCTAACGACGAGCTTTTCGATGGAGAGATCACCCTCGACGCAGACACTCTTCGAGCAGATCTACGAGCGCCATTACCAGGGGATCTATGCCTATTTTGTTAGTCGAACGGCGGAGGCGGAAGTAGCTCAAGATCTGTTGCAAGAGACATTTCTGCGCGTCTGGCGGCATCGAGCGAGACTGCACGAACGGACGGATGAGCAGCAACGGGCCTGGCTCTTTGCCATTGCCCACAATCTGCTCACCGACTATTATCGCCATCGCGCCACTCGCTCTGCCGCCGAGGACGAATTCGCCCAGGTCGCGCTCGCATCGGAAGCCTCGCGGACTGAGATGGAGGAAAGACTCGAGGAGCGAGAACTGGTTGCCCTGCTGGATCTGGCGATCAAGCGGTTGCCAGAGGATCTGCGTACCGTGCTGGCACTCTCCGTCCTGGCAGAGATGTCCAGTACCGAGATAAGCACGGCCCTTGGGAAGCCAGCAGGCACGATCCGCTACCAGCTCGCCAGAGCGCGCAAGTATCTGGCAGACGAACTGCAACCGTTCATAGCTCAATCCGCGCGCAAGGGGCAAATGCGATGATGCTCAATGCGACGCGACGAAAGCAGCTTGTATGATGACACCTGCTACCTATGCAAAAGAAGGAGAGATGATGACACCGCAATTACCTGAACCTCTGCCGCCTGAACTGGAGGAACATCTGACGCGCCTCCTTGGGCAGTGGGCAAATGCCAGGCGACTCTCTGCGGCCAGAGCCAGGAGCATTCGCGAGGCAGTGCAAGAGGATGACGTCTGGGAGCAGAGGTTCTGGACGCGTATGAGCGCGATGCTGACCCCTGCTCCGGCTGTTATCGAGCATGTTCCAGCGAATCCATGGAGCCTGGCTCTGCCCATCGAACCAGATCTGGCACAGCTTGTTTCTCAAAGCAATACGCCTGGCTTCTGTCCCTATCTCTGCTTGAGCGCCTGAGACATCAGGCCTTCTTTACATAGCAAAAGAAAGGCGTTCTTCATGGAAAACCGTCCTGACTATCAACCTTTTCCGGCACCCGCATCGGCGCTACCCTATGCCTCGCCGCAGATGCCCGGCTCTGCTCAACCGCCTGCTCGCCGCAAGCTGACGTGGCCCGCTGTACTCGCACTTTACTTGCTCTCCCCTTTCATCGCCGAGATGGTGACCGGCTCGACACCTCTCTTGAGGTGGAACAATCCTGTCGGTATCATCCTGACCACCGGACTCTACGGCTCTGGTGCCATTCTGGCGCGCGAGCTGGTGCGACGTCGCAGGCTGGGCTGGGGCAACCTGGCACTGCTGGGCGCTGCGTACGGCGTGTTGGAAGAGGGCATGAGCTTTCAGAGCTGGTTTAATCCCACCTGGACCCCTCCGGCTGATCGGCTGCGCTTCTTCGAGATAAACTGGACCTTCGCACTGGCCTTCACGACCATTCATGTAGCCTTGAGCATCCTGAGTTCCGTCATCGTCGCAGAAGCCTTTTTTCCTCAACTGGCTGACCGGCCCTGGCTCAGCAAGAAGGGGTTCGTTGGCTTCACGATCTGGTTGGGTGCAGTCGTTGCGTGGCTCTTCTTCACCTATGGCTTTCTCCTGTATCATGGGAAAGGCTATGACCATCCACCTGTCAGCTATCTCATTGCGCCGCTGCTCTTCGTACTCTTCCTCGTGCTGGGCCTGCGCCGTTCTCATCCGAGGGCAACAACACCAGACGTGATCGCGCATCCCGCGCCTCGTTTGTGGACCCTGCGGGGGCTTTCCTTCACGGTTGCCCTGGTTTTCTTCGTGAACCTATTTTTCTTGCGCGTACTCGTCCCTGCTCCGCTCGTATTCACTCCTATCATCATCATGGCAGGGATCGATCTGTTGGGGATTCTGCTCGTGCGGAGCTTCTCGAAACGTTCCGGTTGGGGTATGGTCCATCGGCTGGCCCTGGCGTCTGGCGTAATGGGGTTCTTCATTGCCTTTTCCCCATTCTTAGAGTTCAAGGTGCATGATACCGGAATCACACTGGTCAACCTGTTCGCTCTGGGTGGACTCATGTGGTTAGTGCGTCGCACAGCCTCCTTCGAGGCAGAACGCTCCACGAGGATTGCTGAGGGGGAACAACAGGTTGTTCCCAACTGAGTGAAGTGTCAGTGCCGAGAAACATCCGAAGAGCCAGTTCCTCTGGCAGCTCATGCATCCAGAGAGAAGGGTCGATCATCGATCAGAACTCCGGTTGCTAATGGGCCATCCACCCACAGTCGATGGTTGGCACGCTGTTGGTGATGCCACTGACGGTATCAGTGCAGAGATAGGTAACCAGCTGCGCTACCTCCTCAGGTTCCAGCAGGCGACCAATAGCCCCTTCCGAGACCCATGATTTTCTCCACGACCTCGGACTCTGGAATCCCGTGTATACGCGCCTGGTCAGCGAGCTGCTTTTCGACAAGCAGGGTGCGCACATACGATGGACAGACCGCATTGCAGGTGACTCCATGTTCGGCACCATCGAGAGCCGTTACCCTGGTAAGCCCAGACAGGCTGTGCTTGGCAGCGACATAGGCCGACTTAAAGACGGATACCCGTAATGCATGCACAGACGCGATGTTGACGATGCGCCCCCACCTGCACGCGCCCGTCCATGCCCGGCAATACGGCCCTGGTGAGCAGAAAAGGAGCTGTGAGCATGATCTCGATGATCTGCCGCCACCTGGCTTCTGGAAACGCCGTGATGGGGGCAACGTGCTGGATGCCTGCATTGTTGACGAGGAGATCGACCTGCCCCAGCGCCTCGATAGTCTCCGCCACCAGGCGTTCGATCTCCTCGCTCTGTGCCATGTCTGCTGCCTGGAAACGCGCTCCGGCTCAATAGCTCTTATCGCTCGTAGCCCGTTTGTTTTTTCACCATAAGGTCTTCCTTTCGGTCAGTCCCTGCTTTGAGTGCATCTCCTGTCCCTAGCCTCCCAGGTAGAGATCCTGGACGGCTGGGCTTTCCATCAATTCCCGGGTGGTGCCATGCAGCGCGATGCTTCCAGTCTGCAGCACATAGGCCATGCTGGCGATACTCAGCGCCTTGCGAGCATTCTGCTCGACCAGTAAGATGGTCAGTCCCTGCTCGCGATTCAGCCTGGTGACGACTTCGAACACGGTGTCCACGATCACGGGAGCGAGTCCGTGCGAAAGCTCATCGAGTAAGAGGAGCCGGGGGTGCGACATCAGGGCGCGGCCAATGGAGAGCATCTGCCCCTCGCCGCCGCTGAGGCTGGCCGCCTGGGCATGCACGCGCGTCTTCAGGCGGGGGAAGTAGTCCAGTACCCACGCGATATCGGCCTCGATCTCGGCACGAGACCGGCGCGTAAAGGCCCCCACAAGGAGATTCTCGCGCACTGTGAGCGATCCGAAGAGTTCACGTCCCTCAGGTACAAGCGCCAGGCCGCATCCAACACGTCGCTCCGCAGCCAGCCGCTCGATCCGTTGTCCCTGCATACTGATACTGCCGGCGCACGTGCGAATCAGCCCGGTCAGGGCTCGCATGAGTGTGGTCTTGCCCGCGCCATTAGTCCCCAGAACCGCCACGATAGCTCGCGCAGGAACCTCGAAGGATACGCCATGCAACACTTCTAGAGAGCCGTAGCCGGCGCGGAGTTGCTCAACCTTCAGCATAGGATTCTCCTTCCCCTCTGGCCGTCGCGTCGCGGCCCAGATATGCCTCGAGTACCACCGGGTTTGCCAGTACCTCCTTTGCCGTTCCCTCGGCCAGCTTTCTACCATAGTCGAGGACGCAGACGTGGTCTGCAACGGCCTGCACAAGATGCATGTTGTGTTCGATCAAGAGCAGCGTAACTCCGAGTTCGTCGCGAAAGCCTCGTAGCCTGGCGGCAAACGGTGCTACCTCCTGATGGGGCAGGCCCGCCGCTGGCTCATCGAGGAGGATCAGGCGTGGGCGCAGCACCAGGGCGCGCGCGACTCCCACCAGTTTTTGCACCCCAAACGGGAGCGTGGCCACCGTCAAGTCGGCATAGCCCTCCAGGCCAAGCAGGGCAAGTGTGGCACGCGCGTAGCTACGTGCTTTTGCGTCCTCGGTTTTTGCTAACCCGAAGGGCAGTATTCCCTGCAGTACGCCTGCGTGCAGGCGTGCATGTTGAGCAGTGAGCAGGTTCTCCAGCACAGTCATGCTGGTGAAGAGCTGCAAGTTCTGGAAGGTTCGCCCAATGCCAAGAGCCGCGCGGCGGTGCCGCCCAAGCGGGAGCAGATGTATTCCTTCAAAGGCAATACTGCCGGAAACCGGTCTGACGAACCCACTGATGCAGTTAAGGACGGTCGTTTTTCCGGCGCCATTGGGTCCGACAAGGACGAAAATCTGGCCCTGCTCGACCTTCATATCCAGTTCGGAGACCGCGATCAGGCCCCCGAAGCGCACTGTCAGTCCGCAAATCTCCAGGAGGGGCGATGGAGTCATCATGGTTGTCCTCCTCGCTGCACAAGATGCCGCCCAAGCGTTTTGCCTCGGTCGATGAGACTACTGAGCCCCGTCGGGAAGAAAATGAGTGCGAGGAGCAGCAACAGGCCGTACACACCCGTAGTCAACGTCGAGACCTGGATCTGTACCGGCCCCAGAATAAGCGGGCTGGGCAATTGCCCCAGCAGGAGCGGCAGAAACCCGACGAAGATGGCTCCCAGGATAGAGCCTGCGATGGATCCCTGGCCGCCGATGACAATCATAGTGAGGAAGGCAATGGTCTGATCCGGGCTGGACATGCTCGAAGTAGCGGTGGCGGCCCACGTCGCATACAAGGCCCCCGCCAGCCCTGTCAGAATGGCGCTCACTACGAAGGCGAGGAGCTTATAGCTGGTCACGTTGATGCCGAACGCTGCCGCCGCGGACTCGCTGTCACGAATAGCAATCCAGGCTCGCCCAACGCGCGATTTCAGCAGGTGATACATGGCGAAGAGAACAACGGCGACCACGGCGAAAACGGTAAAGTAGAGCGTGTGGTCGTCGGTCAAAAACGGCGGGAGAGTGTTGAGATCATAGCTCTGACGCCCGGCGGTCGTGTCCCACAGATTGAGCAGCGACCCGGTGAGGAGAACCAGACCCAATGTCGCGATGGCGAGATAGGCCCCGGAAATACGTAACGCTGGCCCACCCACGATGACTCCCAGCACGGCAGAAACGAGCATGGCGACGACGATGCCGACCCAATAGGGCTGATTGAGATCGTTGGTCAACCATGCCAGCATGTAGCCGCCCACACCGAAGAACGCGGCGTTGCCAAGCGAGGGCTGCGCCGCATACCCTGTGAGGATGTTCTGCGCCAGGGCAGCAAGCACGAAGATGCCGATCAGCGTCACTCGATGGAGTTCAAAGCCGGAACTAAAGCCAAAAAGCTGATCATAGATCAGCGGCAGCAGGGCAAACAGAACGAGAACGGCAGGCGCCACCAGCCAGCCACGAGCCGCTCTCGGATATCTCCACAACGCACCGAACCAGGTGGCATAGGGTACCGAATCTGGCTTAACGGAAGGCCGCGCCTCAGCTGACGTTCGGTCATTGCTTGTCTTCTGAGCATCCATAGGAGTTCCTCCCTTCAATGCAGTACACAGGCCGGGTTTGATAATCCGTTCACACTCTACGGAGAACAGCGCGACCGAGCAGCCCCTGAGGTCGCAGGAGCAAGACCAGGATAAATCCCCCGAAGATCACCGCCTCGCGGATCGCCGGATCGCTGACGTTGAGTACGCCGATCGAGCGACCGGCGAGAGCGAGCGCCAGAAAGTTGTCAGCCACGCCAATGAGCAAGCCTCCAACAAGCGCCCCCGGCAGGCTGTCAAGGCCACCGAGTACCGCGCCGACGAAGGCGAGTAGCAACACAGGATCCATGAACTGGATATCGATGATTGTCTGCTCGCTTGCAAGGAGGACGCCCGTCAGAGCAGCGATCAGGGCGCTCAGCGACCAGGCGAGCAGAAAGATACGCCCAACCGGAATGCCCATCAGTCGCGCAGCCGAGAGTCCATCAGCAGTGGCGCGCATCGCGATTCCCAGCCTGGTGCGCGTGAGAAAGAAGCTCAAGGCGACCATCAACAGGATCGTGACAGTGAGTACGGTCGCGTCAGCCAGCGAAAAAAAGAGGCCAGCGATGCGCACGGCGTGTCCCTCAAAAGGGGTGGGGAAGTGAACGGGTGAGGCCAGTTGCGGCCAGATCTGCTGCGCGATCGTTTGCAAGACGAGCGCCAGGGCAAGTGTGGCAATGGCCCTGGTGAAAACGGGCGCCTCCAGCACAGGCCGGGCAAAGCCGCGCTCCAGAACCATCCCAAGCAGCAGCGCAAAGAGTAGCGTGAGAGCGAGCGCCAACCAGAAGTTGAGTTGCGGCCCCGTGAGTAAGATGTACATGAAACAGGCACAGATGGCGGCCATAGTACCATAGGCGAAGTTGAGGATGCCGGTCGTGCGATAGACCAGCACAATGCCGAGAGCAAGTAGGCCGTAGAGACTACCAGTGACCAGACCTGCAAGTGTGACCTGGAGGATTGCCAGCATAGATAGTGCCTCCTGGTAAGTATCAAGCGCGCTACGTCGTAGTCAAAATATGACATATGACTCATATGTCATATATAATGACATACTTCGCCCTATCTGTCAAGCCTTCTTTCTGATATCTCCTCAGAAAGCAGAGGCGATGAAATCGACACCAATATTAGATGCGGCTTCGACTCTCAAGGGAGGGTTTCCTCCACGGAGCCATCCAGCCCACCTGACTGATTTCTGAGCGAATCTCAGGTTTTCCCCCTTGACAAGAGGCTTTTTTTCAGGTATATGATATATGACTCATGTGTCATATGATGGATGACTCATGTGTCATTTCATCGCTTAGCGTCATCATATCCAGAAACAGGTACTATGATCACTGCCATAGTGGTCGGCCAGTAACTAAGGAGAAGCATACCGATGGAACTCTTCACATGGCTTCGTAAATGCCACCAATGTGCTGTTCTGGGAATCGCGCTGGTTGCTCTGCTCACTTTATCGGCATGTGGTAGCAGTGGTTCCTCAACAGGAGGTGCTACTGTTCCAGGAGTGACGAATGACACCATTACGATCGGTGGGGTACTTGACACGACAGGCGCCATCAAGGTGATCTGTGCGCCCATCCTGGCAGGAGACCAGCTCTATTTTGACAAAGTGAACGCGGCAGGCGGGATTAACGGGCGTAAGATCAAGTTTATCCAGGTGAGCGATGATGGTAATTCAACCAAGACGAAGGATGCAGTACGCCAGCTTGTCGAGCAGGACAACGTCTTCGCCATCTTCCAGGTCTGTGGTTCGGGCGCAGCAAATGTGGCCGAGAGCTATCTGGGGCCCAAAGGCATACCGTTCGTCGATCCCATCGGCGGTGGAGCAAAGTTCACTGATGCCCAGGGGAAGGCACTTCCCTGGCTGTGGATGACCCAGCCCAACTATGGCGACGAGGGCCATGTAATTGGCTACTATCTGACGCAGAAGCTCCAGGCCAAAAAAGTCGGGATGCTCTACGAAGATGATGTCCTCGGCTTGCAACAGAAGACAGCCCTGGGTGAGTCCCTCCAGAAGTATAGCGGCAGCCTGATCGCCTCGGTGGGCTATAGTGCCACGCAGACAGACTTCACGGCTGCGGTGCAGACTTTGAAGGCTGCCAATCCTGATATTATTGTCCTGAACGGGCTGCCCGGCCCCACAGCGAAGTTCGTTGCGGCAGCAACGGGGCAGGGCTATCGTCCTCACCTGGGCTATCTCGCCAACTATCCCATGGCGGATAACTCATGGGCCAGGGTGCTTGGTTCCGCGGGGGAAGGCATCTATGTCAGCGGCTATACGAGTACGACTACGCCGGTGGCGCAGGCCTACCTGCAAGCTACCGCCAGTGACCCGGTGTTCAGCGCCTACAAATTTTACGGATATATCAATGCCAAGCTGTTTGTCGACGCACTTCAGAAAGCTGGCAAGGATCTCACCCGCGACAGCCTGCGCCAGGCCCTCGATCATGACTTCGTCAACTATGACACGGGTTTTGGTCCAACCCTTACCTGGTCGCCAGAGCAGCACGGGGGGATAAGCGATTTCATATTCTTCCAGATCAAGAATGGTGTGCTGACTCCGGTCAGCGACTTCATTAAGGCATCCGCCGTCTGGCCATAACAAACGCGACAGACGTCAGCTCTGCGAGATTCGGGGGACGATGCTGCTTATCGTTCCCTGTACTCTTCCGTCAGCTGAGAGGGGGTTTTCTCCCCTGATTCTATCCACGGCAGCTCATAGTCACGCCGATGCGCATGGTGTTGGAGCAATGCCAGCTCACAGTGGTTACGCAAATGCAGTGGTTTTGCCTGACTATGGGCATATGCCAGCTGTTGAGAAGCAGGAGGAAGTGATGAAGCTCCTGATTGAGTTTATGGAAGACGAAAGGGGCCGGGCTTTGTAGAGAGGTTGTGGCATGCCACCGGCGATCTCATCTGGCTATGTAGTACCCCGCTGCATGCTTTCCAGCAGCACTTTGAGTTTGTACTCTGGTGTATAGCTCTTCCGTTTGCCGCCCATCGTATCCAATACCTCTCCTTGTTGTACTGTTATATCAGGTACTGGACAGTGTGCAGGCGAGCCTGGCTCCGCTCATCGCTCTTGCGGAAGAGCGCATGGATCTCTTCTTCCATGATGGAAAAGGCGGTGATGAGTTGCCCCACCTCGTCGATGCGACCCCGATCCCTGACCAGGAGATTGTCCTGCATGACCCTCTCCTCCCGGTCGGGCCGTACCATGCTGACGGCTTGCGCCAGTTTTGCCAGCGGGGCCACCACCATAGGCGTTCACTTAAGCCCGTGCGAGCGCCCGGCAGGCCACCCGCAAGGGGTGGCCCTACGAGAGACGCGACTCCACAAGCGGCACGAACGCCGCGTCTCTCGTAGGCCTGCGGCGGCCTTAAGTTAACGCCTAAAGGGGCCACCACCCAGCCGTGCAAGGCGAACCCGAAGAAAGTGGCTCCCACGAGGAGCGTCACCAGTGCAATCAACAGGCTATTCTGAAAGCTGAGGATGGCCGCAAACGTAACATCTGCCGGGCGCTGTAATATCACGGCCCAGTACGTTCCCCTGACGGGAACGTAGCTATACAGCCATTCGTGGTTCTGTTCGCGGGCAGTCACGCTACCCTGCTTCCCCTGGAGCGCGGACACGAGTCCAGGGAGAGTGGCACGCAGGTCTGTGGAGAAAGGTACGCGCTCGCTGCTGGCAAGCGCCTGACCCCTGTCATTGACAATCCAGATGTGAACATCGCTGCCAGCGGCTAACCGCCTTTGTACCGAGGCGAGGCGCGCAGCGAACCGTGCCAGGGGTAAGTTAATCCCCATAATGCCGATCAGACGGCCCTGGAGACCGGTGATCCCCGTAACCAGGGAGACCACAGCCCCCCGGCTGTCGGGCTAACTCGCGCGGGCGCGAGAAACGGCCTATCGCTCTGCAGAGTATTCGATGGGGGGGCATACTCGCAGGCATCGCCAGAACCTCTGCTCAAAGCCTTATCGGCTGGATAGCTGAGCAGCAGGTGTCCGGAGTGGTCACAGATGAAGTAAAGACTGATAGTAGTATGTCGTAAATACCTGGGTATTGCAACTGGTTGAGCTTCACGATTCTGTATTTGAAAAAATATTTATATATCTGTTTACATCTTTCCTCCTTTGTTTACGTGATTGTTACACCCTGTCTCCTATACTTAATCCTAAATAAAGCGGCGAAAGTCCTGCGGATAATTCCGGCTGTCGATAGTCGTACTGTCCTAATCATTTCCCGCAATTATTACGCCGTTTTATTTAGTAGTCCGGGTGTATCGGGCAGATACGTGCGGAGAAGGGCATGGCGTCGATGTGCTTTTTTCCAGCAGAAAGGAGGTTATGAAGCGTTTCAGATTATCCCTCACCGTTGCAGGCATGCCCGGATTCAGATATTTCGGACGCGTCCTTTGATTGCACGTGATTATGTTTTTCCGCGTTACATTGTTGTACAGCGCACCGTTCTGGTCAGTACTGGAGGAAATCATGGCTGCAAACTCAGCATCACGGTCACAAATGGGGCCGGTCATCTTCTCTAGCACCATTGGCACCGCCATCGAGTGGTACGACTTTTTCCTGTATGGCACGATGGCGGCCCTCGTCTTCAACAAAGTCTTTTTCCCGGAAACCGATCCCACTGTCGGTACCCTGCTGTCCCTGTTCACCTTCCTGGTCGGCTTTCTTGCGCGTCCCTTTGGCGGAGCCTTCTTCGGCCATCTGGGCGACCGCATCGGGCGCAAATCCACCCTCATCGCTACACTGCTGCTGATGGGCATCTCGACGCTCCTCATCGGCTTCCTGCCTGGCTATTCTACCCTCGGCCTTTTTGCCGCCCTGATTCTGGTTCTGTTGCGCCTGTGTCAGGGTCTGGGAGTTGGTGGCGAATGGGGTGGCTCCGTTCTGCTAGCCATGGAGTATGGCCATAAAGGGCGCCGGGGGTTCTGGTCGAGCTGGCCCCAGATTGGAGCGCCGCTGGGTCTGGTACTCTCGACCCTCACCGTCAATATCGTCCAGGCTGCTACCGGTAGCAACTTCGTCTCCTGGGGCTGGCGCATCCCATTCTTCATCAGCGCGCTGCTCATTGTTATCGGCCTCTACATCCGCCTCAACATTCTGGAAACGCCGCTCTTTGCGCAGGTGAAAGAGCAGAAACGCGAGGCCAAAGCGCCGATTATCGAGGCCTTCCGCCACAGCACACCGGAGATCCTGCTTAGCGCGGGAGCGCGTTTCGTTGAGAATGCCCCGTTCTACCTTTTCGCCACCTTTGTGGTGGTATACGGGGTTGACAAACTGCTCCTGAGTAAAACCCTCATCCTGAATGCCGTGACCCTTGCGGCCGTGATAGAACTCTTTACCATTCCGCTCTTCGGCCATCTCTCCGATAGTATTGGTCGGCGCAAGTGGTACCTGATTGGCTGCGTCCTGATGGCACTTTTCGCCTTCCCCTACTTCTGGTTGATGAATACCAGATCGCCGGTGCTTTTCACTCTGGCTGTTGTTCTCTCGCTGGCCGTTTTCCATGCCTGGGTCTATGGCCCGCAAGCTGCCCTGATTGCGGAACGCTTTGGTACGCGCTCCCGCTATAGCGGTGCCTCGCTTGGCTATCAACTGGCGGCACCTTTTGCCGGTGGACTGGCGCCAATCATTGCGCTGCTGTTGCTCAACGGAAAAACCACGCTCAGTGCTCTTGGTGGCCCTGCCCTGAGCAAGGTGGTCATCAACCTGGGCAGTGGTTCCTGGGAAGCAGTAGCGATCTATCTGATCGTCCTCTCGGTCATCTCGTTCGGGTCCGTACTCGGCTTGAAGGAATTGACGAAGGCCGATATCTCGAGTACCGAGGCGTACAAGATCAGTGAAGAGGAAATTATACTTGCCCCGATCGACTGAGGCCTATGCGAGCGGGCGACTGTCGGGGACGGTCGATGGCCGGTGATGGAATCGGCAAATAGTCGTCCTCGGCCTCTCTCGGTTCCACCACCTGTTGGAGACGGGAATCCAGATTCGTTAAGGACAGGATACCTCTGCCCGTCGTAGTACCCGGCAGGT
Source organism: Chloroflexota bacterium (assembly GCA_902810755.1). The sequence goes on along the minus strand of CADDYT010000005.1, from coordinate 33,624 downwards.
GGTGGAACTTCATATCGGCACTATTGACGAATGCTTTTCTTTCTGGTATGTACAGTACAGCAGAGCAGTGCGAGTAGACAGTGTTCCAGCGAGATACTCTTTGAGGAAAGTCAATGGCGACGATGCGTGCGATTACATCCGAGCGTTCCGTAACTGTGCGGCACATGCTTCCCATTATTAGCGCCAGTACACTTGGTACGGCTATCGAGTGGTTTGATTTTTTCATCTACGGGTTCCTCGCCGTGACGGTCTTTCCAGAGGTGTTCTTCCCGACACTCGACCCGTTGGCCGGTGTCCTCGCCGCCTTTAGTGCAAATTTTGTAGGGTTTGTAGCGCGCCCCCTGGGCGGCGCCTTTTTCGGTTGGTTTGGGGATCGCATCGGGCGGAAAGCGACGTTGGCAGCAACGCTCTTGCTCATGGGGAGCGCCACGATGCTGATGGGCGTGCTGCCAGGCTACACGGCCATCGGCGTTGCTGCGCCGCTCCTGCTTTCCCTGCTGCGCTTCCTGCAAGGGATCGGACTCGGTGGCGAATGGGGAGGATCCGTCCTACTATCGATGGAGTATGGAGATGATCGACAGCGCGGCTTCTGGGCCAGCTGGCCGCAGACAGGCGTGCCAATCGGCCTGGCACTCTCCTCCATAGTCCTCCTCCTCTTCAAAAGCCTCTTCCCAGCCGATGCCTTCGGAGGCATCGGCTGGCGCATTCCCTTCCTGCAGAGTTCTCTGCTAATGATCATCGGCCTCTACATTCGCCTGCGCATTCCGGAGACGCCCGCCTTCGCCAATGTGCAACGCGAGGGACGCGAGTCCAGGACTCCCCTGTTCGAAGTCGTGCGCTCCTACTGGCGCGAGATTCTCCTGTGTACCCTGGTTCGCTCAGGGGAAACGGCCCCGTTCTATATCTTCACCACTTTTGTGCTGTCGTATACTGTGCAGGTCACGTATGTGGACCCGAGCCTGCTGTACACCGGGCTGGCGCTCGCCTCGGTGGTGGCCCTGGTCGCGATGCCGACGTTCGCCTTCGTCTCCGACCGTGTTGGGCGCAAGCGGTGGTTCGCGCTGGGTACGGTGCTGATGGCCGCCTTTGCTTTCCCCTACTTCCTTCTGCTCGAGACGAAACAACCGGCTCTCATCCTCTTCGCGCTCATCTTCTCAGTGGGTGTCTGTATCTCCTGGCTATACGGGCCGGAAGCGGCGCTGATCGCAGAGCGATTCAATACCCGCCTCCGCTACAGCGGAGCTTCGTTGGGCTACCAGCTGGCCTCGATCACCGCTGGTGGGTCAGCGCCAATCATCGCAACCTACGTACTGGCGAACTACAAGACGATCGGAGGTGGTTTTGCCGCTGACGCTCCCGCTTTTCTACTGATTGCCCTTTACATCATAGGTATGTCGATCGTCTCATTTATTGCAGTACAGCTGCTCAGAGAGTATGCCAACAGGCCTACGGCCCAGGATGGAGTGTCAGGAGCGCCTTGAAAGCCGACACGAGGACGCGGGTGCGCATCCTGCTCTCCTGTTCGCCAGCGAGGCGCACCCTGCTTCTACAAGCCAACCAGCCGCAAGAAAGGAGGTTCCCGGCTCCTCGCGCCGGGCCTCGCCGAAAGGAGTCTACGATGAAGGAGAAAGTCTACCGAACCGAACTCACGCCACTGAGTTTCCTGGAGCGCAGCGCCTCGCTCTTCCCCGACAAAATAGCCGTTGTGCATGGAGACCGGCAGTACACCTACCGACAGTTCGCCTGGCGTGTGAACCGCCTCGCTTCACACCTGCGCGCTGTCGGCCTCCACAAGCACGACCGGGTGGCTTTCCTATGCCCCAATACCCCTGCGCTGCTGGAAGCGCATTTCGCCGTTCCCGCCGCTGGCGGCATCCTGGTCGCTGTCAACACCCGACTCAATACGCAGGAGATTGACTACATTCTGAAGCACTCCGGAGCGAAGTTTCTCTTTGTCGATGCCGAACTCGCCCCTGTCATTGAGCCGCTCAACCTGGAAGCGACGCAGGTGGTACGCATCGATGACAGCGGCTCGCCCGAGGATCCCTACGAAGCGTTCCTGGCTGTCAGTTCGCCCGAACCTGTCGAAAGCTGGCTCGAGGACGAGGAAGAGACCATCTCGATCAACTACACCTCAGGCACCACCGGCAACCCGAAGGGCGTAATGTACACTTATCGCGGGGCGTACCTGAACGCGCTCGCTGAGGTCATCGAGACAGGACTCACCAGCAGTAGCGCCTACCTGTGGACGCTGCCGATGTTCCATTGCAACGGCTGGTGCTTCACCTGGGCGGTCACTGCTGTGGGCGGTACGCATGTCTGCCTGCGCAAGGTGGAGCCTGGCCTCATCTGGGATCTTTTTGAGTCCGAGGGCGTTACACACTACAACGGTGCGCCGACTGTGCAAATTTTCCTGGTCAACCACCCGAAGGCGCATCGACTGGCGCGGCAGGTCACGGTGACAGTTGCTGGCGCGCCCCCCTCCCCTACACTGCTCGGACAATTGAAGGAACTCAACATCCGTCCCATTCACGTCTATGGCCTCACCGAAACCTATGGTCCCTACACTGTCTGCGCGTGGCATCCCGAATGGGATCGGCTCCCGCATGCCGAACAGGCGCGCCTGCTTGCGCGCCAGGGCCAGGCCAACGTGGTCTCGGACCCTGTGCGCATTGTCGACGAGGCGATGAATGATGTACCGCGTGATGCAGAAACAATGGGGGAAGTCGTCATGCGCGGCAACAACGTCATGAAAGGCTATTACCAGGACCCACAGGCCTCGGCAAAGGCTTTTGCTGGCGGCTGGTTTCATTCTGGTGACATCGGCGTCTGGCATCCCGATGGCTACATCGAACTGCGCGACCGTGCGAAGGATGTCATCATCTCAGGCGGGGAGAACATCTCAACCATCGAGGTGGAGCAGACTGTGGCGCAGCACCCGGCAGTGATGGAGTGCGCTGTCGTCGCCATCCCCGACGAGAAATGGGGTGAGCGCCCCAAGGCCTTTGTGACCCTCAAACCAGGACAGACAGCAACCGAGCAGGAGATTATCACCTTCTGCCGACAGCGCCTCGCCCATTTCAAGTGTCCTGTGGCAGTCGAATTCGGCCCCTTGCCGAAGACCTCCACCGGCAAGATACAGAAGTATGTGCTGCGTGAGAAGGAGTGGAGAGGACACGAAAAGCGCATTAATTAGATATCAAGGCACAAAGGTGGGTAGTGACTCTAGAAAGAGGTGATAGAATAGAGGGTAGGAGGTGAAGGATGAACAAGCCAGAGAAGAAGGAGCAGAGCAGTCTGCCCCCTGTCCGAATCCGGACTGTCGAGAGTCGCACGTGGTGCGCAACGGGAGCCATCGAGGGAGAGCGCGCTATTGCTGCCGTGCCTGCAAGACGTACTTTGGGGACACGCACGGAACGCCGATGTATGGGTTGAAGACGGAGGCTTCGGAGGTAGCGCAAGCCCTGTTGATCCTGATGCGGCGAGGGAGCTTGCGAGGGGCCGAAGAGGTCACGGGGCATAAATACGAGACGATCAGTAGATGGCTCAAGCGGGCAGCGACCCATGCGGCGGCTATCACACAGGTACTCGCCAGCGACCTGCACTTGAGCCAGGTGGAAATCGATGAGTTTTGGTCGTTCGTCCAGAAAAAACGGCGTCGCCAAGCAGCCTGATGAGGGAGAACGCTGGGGATGCCTGGTGCAGGACCGCGGCAGTCGCTTCATGGTCGCCTGCGCCCCCGGTGCGTTAAGCGAGACCTTGATCGAGCAAGCGGTGACGACCAGCGTCCAGCGCACTCACCAACGCGAGTTGCACTGGTTCAGTGATGGCTGGCGCGGCTATCGCAGCATCCTGGAGCGGGCCTATCGCAAGTGAGTGCTCACGGGCAAACGGGGACGTCCCCGCCTGGTGGTGCCAGAGAGCATTAGCTTGATGCAACCCGTCAAGCCCTGGTATAGCAACGTAACGTTACCGTATTCAGCGACCAGACCTCCTCGTTGGTATCGAGCCTGCTATCACGGCCTGACAACCCTGATATTGAAATAGCCGGTACCAATCGTCCGCCACAGGCGTAGCCACAGCGCCAGATACATCTCTGTGCCCCGCGCATTCGAGATGTCTCCCAGGTCGAGAATGTTCGAGGAGGCCCAGCCGAAACTTCCCAGTAACGCGATGACGCGCGCCTTCGCCTGGGGGTCGTTCCCACACACGAAAATAGTATGGTCGCCAGGCACGAGGCCAGGATTGACCATGACGTTCGCATTCACCGTGTTGAGTGCCTTGACCACGCGGGTGTCGGGAAAGGCTCGCTGGATCTGCTCGCCCAGGCTATCAGTGTTGCAGATACTCAGAGCTGGTGGCATGCCGGAGGCCGGATCGATCGGGTTGGCGATGTCAATGAGTATCTTGCCTGCCAGGTTGTCTGTACCCGCCTGGGTCAAAGCGGCAAGCGATGCGGCGCCAGCAGTGGCATTGACCACGATCTCCCCGAAACGCGCTGCATCAGCGAACGCCCCTTCTCTCGCCAGCGCACCCGCTGACTGGACCCAGGCGACCGCTTTCTCATTGCCTGCCTGCCTTGACCCCATCATCACGGTGTGGCCAAGACTGACGAGTTTGCTGGCGATGGTCTGGCCGGCCATCCCTGTCCCAAGTACTCCAAATTGCATCGTGTTCATCCTTTCATTTCAATGATCGTTTGCACCGGGGGCGTGATCCCCCCTCTAGAAGGATGCCCACCAGGGGCGTCCCACTGCTGGCTCTCATGGTCGTGAGCGCCGCTCCACAGGAGTAGCCAGAATGACTGGTAGAGAACGAAAGTCAACGACCCGGCAGTCTTCTTCGCTCCTCCTTGTCTATTCCCCCCTTTCCCACGTATAATACAGACATGTCTGTCTTGTCGGCCTCCTCTCATAAATAATACAGACAAGTCTGTATCGTGTCAAGGGAGGTCCTGGCCTGAAAGGTTTCACAAATCCTTTCGGGCTTCCTTGCCTGAACCGAAACTGGAGAAGCGAATGACCAACCCACCATCAGCGCGTCAGCGTATCCTCAACGTTGTTTGCGACCTGTTCTACCGCGAGGGGATCCGGGCCGTCGGCATCGATACGATCGTCGAGCGCTCTGGCGTAGCGAAAATGACTCTGTATCGCTACTTCCCCTCCAAAGACGACTTGATTGTGGCTTATCTGGAAGACCGCAATCGCGCCTTCTGGGACTGGTTTGAGCGAGCCATAAGCCAGCATACAGAGTCTCCTCGAGAACAATTACTGGCTCTCTTCAGCGCGCTTGCTGCTTTAGCAGAGCAGCCGACATGCCTGGGGTGTCCTTTCTTGAACACCGCCACTGAGTTTCCCGAGCGGGATTATGTAGGGCATCAGGTTGCAGTGGCCCACAAAATGGCGGTGCGTGAACGCCTTGCTCATCTGGCTTATAAGGCGGGGGCGCGCAATCCTGGCCAGCTGGCCGATCAGCTCCTGCTGCTAATGGATGGTGTTTATATGGCCGCGCGGCTTTTCGGCTCCGCAGGGTCGGCAAGCGCGGTGGAAACCGCTGCTGCAACCCTGATTGAGGCACAATTGCCATCGAATAGTGGAAGTACCGCTCCCTGATCCATTGCTCAACCAGCCTTCAGCGCCCGTCGAAGGAAGCGATTCAGTCTTGCTCTCGCGCAAGAAGGCTACATACTTCTTGACAGAGATAACATCTAAATATAAAATGCATATAGATGGATGTTTGTGATATGACCGAATAGCTACCTGATCACGGAGGCAATATGGCGGAAGCAAACCGAGAAAACAAGAACGACGAACAATACAATGAAGCAACTGAGGCATGGTCAAAGAACTGGCTTGTCCCCATTCTGCTCCTCATGCTCCGTGAATGGAGTTCCTACGGCTACGAATTGATGGAGCGGCTGACTACCTTTGGGCTGGCGGCCATGAACCCTGGTACGTTCTACCGAACGCTGCGACAGATGGAGAAAAATGGCATGGTCAGTTCCAGCTGGGATACCTCGGAGGCAGGACCGGCCAAACGCAGGTATACGATCACAGAGGCAGGCGAAGCTTACTTGAAGTTCTGGGCAAACTCCCTGGAACACTATCAGAAAATGATGAATACCTTTTTCCGGCTCTACACAGGTCAGCCGATTCATAGAGACGAAAAAGATGAAAGAGATATGCAGTGAACGAGCCAATGAAAGAGGGTGAGATGCCACATCAGCGATGGCTAAGCGCTGACCCCGCCCATACTGCTAGCGTAGCCGAGAGACGGACAGGAACATTTCTCGTCGGCACATTTTCCAGTGACGCGGGTTCACGCCCCTATAAACTCTATATCCCTCCAGGCTATTCTCCCGATACGCCTGTACCCCTGCTCGTAGCCCTGCATGGATGCACACAAGACCCCGACAATTTCGCGGCCGGCACACGTTTCAATACGCTGGCCGACCGCGACACCTTCCTGGTACTCTACCCCCGGCAAACCAGGGCGCATCAACCTCGCAAGTGCTGGGCCTGGTATGACCCTGCCAATCAGGAGCGAGGAAGTGGAGAGCCAGCCATCATCGCAGGTATGGTCGATGACATTTGCGCACGCTATGCCATCGACACGAACCGCATCTTTGTCACCGGCATGTCGGCAGGCGCGGCAATGGCAGTCATCCTGGGAGCCTGCTATCCCGATTACTTCGCCGCTATAGGAGTACATAGTGGGCTGGAGTTCAAAGCTGCCCGTGATCTCGTCAGCGCCGCCGTCGCTCAGGTCAGAGGAGGCCCCGACCCTGATCTTCAAGGTCGACTCGCCCATTTGAGTGCCGGTTCGGCCGCCCGCGTCCTGCCGGTGATCGTCTTTCATGGAAGCAACGACTACCGCGTCTATCCCGTTAACGGCGACCAGGTGATCCAACAATTCGCCAGAACCAACGATTACGCAGATGATGGGTCAGCCAACAATTCGATCTCCCCGATCCCAGACCGTATCCAGACCGGCCTGGTGCCAGATGGATATTCTTATACCATCTCTATTTACACCTTCAAGAATCAGGTATTGATGCAGATGTACAGTGTTGAAGGTCTGGGCCATGCCTGGAGCGGGGGCAGCCTCACTCCCCCCGCAACCTACACTGATCCGAAAGGCCCTGATGCCTCCTCGATCATGTGGGAGTTCTTCATTGCCCATCCCAAAGTAATCCGCTCGTCACCTTCATCTCACCTCGCTTACTCGGATGAGGTTGTCAGAAAGAAATTACCATCACTGAAAACACTGCTTGCTCACTGGCGAAAGAAACGTGTGATATAACTCCAAAAAGCCCTTGACAAAATCTGTATATAGATGTAAAATGCATATAGATGTTATTGTGATGGCGAACAGCATGGAGATGCTACAAGCCGTACTGAACCGTTCAACTTTCGCAGGCGACTGCGAGAAAGGAAACAACCTGCTATGGCAGACACACAGATCAATCAGGCGACTCGCGAACTAATCGCGTCCCTTCGCCAGACAACCAGGGCCATCATGGATAGTGCTATTGAGGCGCAACAGCAGAATATCACCTTTGCCCAGAGCATTCTTGAAAATGGAGCCGAGGTTCTCCAGAGCCACGCTGAGAGTACTCGTACCCTGATGCAGGAACTGATGGCGCAGGCCAGGGAACAACCCGGCTGGCATGAGGGATTCCAGTCAGTGCTGGAAAGCGCCGTCGCGGCCCAGGAGCGCAACACGAAGTATGTTCAGAGTGTCCTTGAGAACGGAGCCAAAGTCCTCAAGAGTCAGATCGGAGTGACACGCACGCTGATGAGCGAACTGGAGCAGCAGGCACAAAAGCAGCAGGACGCTTTCCAGTCGCTGGCGCACGAATCCTTAGATGCCTCCTTCGACGTTCTCCGCGCCCCGTTTTCCTTCTATCGGCAGGCAATCGACGCCGTCGAAGCCACCACTCGTGAGAGTCTGGAGAACTTCCAGCGCGCGGCGCGGCAGAGTTTAGAGGAGATGCGCGAGGCCCGCAAATAAGGAGGTGATGAGCAGAGGGGGTTGAGTTGAGACTTTGACCTTCTCTGCTCATACGCTTCCTTCTGAAGACTGCCGTTTTTCAGGTGCGTTCTCATGGACGAAAGGATCAGTTGCAATGACAGAGGGAGCGAAGACTCACACCAGTAGTGCCGCAGAAGCGGCGGAAATCTGGAAGCAGTGGTTTGGAACCTCAGCGGAGACATGGTCGGCCCTGCTAGCGGGGAGCAAGGGAATACCGGTCAATCCCTACATTTTGTACGATATATGGGCCAGGAGTGCAGGCGAGGCACTGAAGCGGATGAAAGCAGATGCATCGGAGGTAAATGAGGTCTGGAAACAGTGGATCGGGGCGTGGCAGCAAGGCCTCGGTGTGGGAGGGGAACAGCCGGGGTGTCCTGCACCCTGGTTGGAAATACTAGAAGAGACCAGAAACAAAATACTGGCAGGGGGAGCAATGTCGCAGGATCCGTTCACCTGGTTTTTGCAATGGTATGAGGTCACCAGCGAAATGTGGGCGAAGGCGGTTGGGGATTTCATGGGAACGGAACAATTTATGGAGGCCGCCAGCCAGTCCTTAGAGAGCCTCACGCGCATTATAGGTACCCTGCGGCGCACCAATGAAGCGTATTTCAGCAACCTCCAGCTTGCTACGCGTTCGGACATTGCCCGCGTGGCGGGGCTTGTCGTTGCCCTGGAAGAGAAAGTTGACCGCTTTGAGGATGCCTTCGACGATTTCACGGATGTCTCTGCCCGCACGGCACCACACGATCCTGTTTCGACGATCGAGGAACGGCTGGTACAGGTAGAGAGCAAGTTGGAGACCCTCTCGGCGACGCTAGGGAAGATCGAGGCCGCGTTAGAGCAGGGAAATCGTCTGGATCAGCTAGAGGACAAGCTGGATAGCATCCTTGCTGCCCTCGCCAGGGGTGAAGCGGAAAACTCTCTGGCCATAGTCAAATCCACCGGCGCGCCGCGGCGCCTCTCCCGAACGAAAAGCGCGCGACAGCCGAAGGCCAGCGAACCTCTTTCAGGATAGGCGATCAGAAAAAGAGATGACACAAGCCAAATAAAGAGGAGGACGAGATGATCGACAGGCATAGCATGCCAGCTGCATCCGATAGCGAAAGCACCTTGCAGAAACTGCGCCTGGGCATGCACATCATGCTGGAAGGGGCGCGTATCGAGACAGGCCGCACCCCTAGAGCGGTGATCTGGAGCAAGAACAAGGCCCGGCTCTACCGCTACGCACCGACGGCGCAGAAACGCTTCGCAGTTCCCATTCTGCTGGTCTACGCGCTCATCAACCGGCCCTATATCCTCGACCTGTTGCCAGGGAGCAGCCTGGTCGAGTACCTAGTCGGCCAGGGCTTCGATGTCTACCTGCTCGACTGGGGCATACCCGGCGATGAGGACAGCGATCTCGGCTTTGAGCACTATCTCTTCGACTACCTGGCGCGCGCCGTCAAGCGCATGCTCAGCTTTTCCCGATCCCGGGAGTTCACCCTGCTTGGCTACTGCATGGGCGGCACGATGAGCGCCATGTACGCTGCGCTCTTTCCTGATCAGCCGTTGCGCAACCTGGTTTTGCTGGCCAGCCCCATCGACTTTACGCCGGAGGCGACGGGCCTCTATGGGCTGTGGACCAGCGCGCGCTACTTCAACCCGCACCAGATGGTAGAAGCCCTGGGCAACATCCCTGGCGAACTGATCGACCTAGGAAATCGCCTGGTCAAACCGGTCGCTAACTTTGTCGGCCCCTACGTGACAATGTGGGAGCGCATCGCCCATGACAGGCCGCTAGATTCCTGGTTGGCCGTGAACAAATGGGTGAGCGATGGTATCCCCTTTCCCGGAGCGGCTTTCCGGCAGTGGATCAGTGATTTCTACCAGCAGAACAAACTGGTGAAGGGAGAGATAGAGCTGCGCGGACGCCGCGTCGATCTCACACACATCTGTTGCCCCGTTCTGGTCATTGCGGGCCAGCAGGACCACATTTGCACTCTCCCACAGGCAGAAGCAGCCATGCGCCTCCTCGGCAGCCAGGACAAGGAGTTCTTCACGCTGGATGCCGGACACGTCGGTCTACTGACAAGCCCGAATGCTCGGAAGAAGCTCTGGCCCAGGCTCTGGAACTGGTTGGAGTCGCGCTCACTGTAATCAGCGAGCTTCACACGTTGTATCCTCTTATAAGGAGCGAGGAAAATGAGCAATGATACCCATGACCTGGCGCCCCTTCCGGCAATCGGGGCGCGAGCGACACGATCGCGCACGATCAGCGAAGGCGATGTGACGATCTTTGCCAGACTGAGCGGCGACTACAATCCTATCCATCTCGATTCGGCCTATGCAGCGCGTTCACATTTCGGCGAGCGCATCGTGCATGGCATGATGGTTGCGTCGCTGATCTCTGCCCTGCTTGGAACTGATCTGCCGGGCCACGGTACGATCTATTTAGGGCAAACGTTGAAATTTCTTGCGCCTGTACACATTGGCGATACTGTGACCGCCAGTGTCGAGGTTATCGCGACACGCGAAGAGAAACGGCTGGTGACACTGCGTACTGACTGTACCAATCAACAGGGAACGCTGGTTCTAACAGGGGAAGCAACGGTAAAATACATGCGTGATCGGTCGGCAAGCTCAAATAGCCAGGGACTCTGAGGTGAAGACATATTGCTTCTGATCTGTGATATCATAATCCAGGGAGGCTTCTCTCCCGAACTGCTCCTGTCCTGGATGTAATATCATCTTGATTGAGAGGGAAGTATCCAGGCTGTTCTGGCATGTTTCTCATAGAAACGCCAATCAGATTATCCGGAGCCGAGTCTACGCGAAGGAGGAGCTGCTATGACGGATACATCACCTACTGGACAGAGTCCCATCGAGGCCTGGAGCAAGCTGATTGAAAGTACTCTGAAGGGGAACCTGGCTGTCCATATTACCACCGAGCAGGCAGGCAAGGATGAAAAGGACCCCTGGATCGCTCTGATCGACCAGCTCTGGCACTCCAACCCGTACAGTGCATTGGTCCCCATTGATCCGGCCGAGATCACCCGCGCTTTCCGGCAGATCTGGATTGATGCCCTCAGCCACCCGGACCGCGCCTGGGCCAACTACCTCGATTTCGTCCAGCGGTATACGCAGTTGATAGCTACGAACACGCTCAAGTTCTGGGGAGTGGGTCGCGATGTCAGACCCCTTGTGGAGCCAGAGGCGGGCGATAAACGCTTCAGCGCGCCAGACTGGCAGCAGAATCCCATCTTTGATGCCCTCAAACAAAGCTATCTGCTCACCGCCACAACGTTGCTCAAAGCTGCTGCTGATGTTGAGGGGGTCGATGAAAAGCAGCAGCGCAAGCTCATTTTCTACCTGCGCCAGTTCCTGGACGCTATCAGCCCAACAAATGGTGCGTTCACGAATCCACAGGTGCTTCATGAGATCATTCAAACCGGTGGGCGAAACCTGGTGACCGGGATGGAGAATCTCCTGCGCGATCTCAAAGCCGGGCAGATCAAGATGACTGACACCGATGCTTTTGCTCCGGGACGCAATCTGGCACTGACAGCAGGGCAGGTGATTTACCGCAACGCGCTCATTGAGTTGATCCAGTACGCTCCCGCCACCGAGCAGGTCTATGCGATTCCCCTGCTCATTCTCCCTCCCTGGATCAACAAGTATTATATCCTGGACCTGCAGCCGCACAACAGCCTTATCAAATTCCTGGTAGATCATGGCTTCACGGTCTTTGTCATCAGTTGGAAGAACCCTGATGCCTCCATGGAGGAAACGGCCTTCGAGGACTACCTCACGCTGGGGCCATTGGCTGCGCTTGAAGTCGTCAAGGAGGTTACTGCTTCGCCGAAAGTCAACCCTGTCGGTTACTGCATCGGCGGCACGCTGCTGTCGATGACCCTGCCCTATCTGGCTGCTAAGGGCGACGAAACAGTCAATGCAGCCACCTTCTTTGTCTCGCTCCAGGACTTCAGTGAGGTTGGCGATACCTCAATCTTTATTGACGAGCCGCAGGTGGCTTACATCGAGGGGCAGATGATGGAGCGCGGCTATCTGGATAGCCGTTCGATGGCGACCATGTTCAACATGCTACGGGCTAACGACCTGATCTGGAGCAACATCGTGAATAATTATCTGCTGGGCAAGGAGCCGCCGGCTTTCGACCTGCTCTACTGGAATGCCGATGGTACACGTATGGCACGGGCCGCGCACTCCTTCTACCTCCGGAATACCTATCTAGAGAACAATCTCGTCAAGCCTGGCAAGATTGTTTTGAAAGGAGTACCCATCGATCTCAAGCAGATACACCAGGACATCTACGCGGTCGGCACGCAGCAGGACCACATAGTCCCCTGGAAGTCGGCCTGGCGCATCACACAGTTGACCAGGGGACGTGTGCGTTTCGTGCTGGGCGGCAGCGGCCACATCGCGGGCATCATCACCCCCGTCGGCAAGGGCAAAGGCTATTGGACGAGCGAGAAGCCGGTGGGGTCGGCTGAGGAGTGGTTTGAGAGTGCCGAGCAACACAAGGGCAGCTGGTGGACGGACTGGCTGGAGTGGCTGAAATCCCGCTCTGGTGCGCAGGGAACTCCGCCAACGATGGGCAGCACGGCGCATACCCCGATCACCCCGGCACCGGGTACTTATGTGCTGGAGAAGTAGGGGTGATGAAGCACGAGTGGTATCCTTTTTGAAAAATCGTAAACACAGAGCCTACAAGGATAACCGGTGGCGGTTGCGAAGATGCAGCGCCCACGGGATGCGCAACGAGCCTTCTTAACGTGAGTACACGATCGGCAGCATGATTGATGATCCAGGCAATCTGCTCAGGGAACAGGCGCAGGTTGATCGTATGGAGTACAGCTCCCATGCAGGGAATTGCAAAATACGCTTCAAAATGCCGGTAGGTATTCCAGGCCAGGGTGCCTACACGGTCGCCCTGGCGGATGCCCAGAGCAGTCAAGGCGTTTGCCAGGCGTCTGACGCGCCCGACATAGTCGCCGTAGGTATATCGATGAATACCCTGCTGCATCCAGGTGATAATTTCCTTTTCACTAAAAACATGTTCTGCCCGCCAGAGCAGGGTCTTCAGGAGCAACGGGCAATCCATCATCAACCCCTTCATGGAGTACTCCTTTCCTCATCCCAGGGCCGAATGGCCGCGCGCGCCACCCTGCGCTCTGCGGTATCGGTCAGCGCACGGTTAATCTGACGTAAAGGATAGGCTGCGGTGCCGAAGGCCTCCTTATAAGGATATCTGTGGATGGTTCTTGCGAGAAAATCCAACGCCTTTTTTAGTGATCTCGGCTCGTAGAGCGAGACGCCCACCAGCGTGCGGTTGCCGAAAACTAGTCTGGAAGGGTCTAGTACATTGAGGCTTAAATGGCTCCACGATCAGGAGCAAGCCCCGTGTACGTCCATTTGATAGGCTTGGCCATCGTGCGATTGTAGTAGTCTCGGAACGATGCGTAACGAGCGACCAGATCATTCGTCCCATACAGTTGGTATCCCCACTGTCCGTACTCATCATCGTAGTAAAGTACCGCTCCATCTGAGTAAAACAAGAAATTCTCATAAAATATCCATTCTCATGAATCGCCTCCAGGGAAGATTTTTCATCTAAGATTGACCTTAATGAAACAAGAGCGGTAAGCCCATCATGGCCTTTCCTTGCCATTGCTGCCTCCTCATGGCAACTTCTCACGCAACGCAAGCCAGGCAGACAACTCCTGATTGGGAGGCAACAGGTTGCTATCAGCCAGTGTTTTGATGATTGCCAACCGATTTTTGATCTGCTGTAATTCCAGAATCTCTTCTTTTGCCAGCTTTCTCCAAGAGGACGCCTTTTTTTCTGCCTCGTCGAGCGAGATATGCGGGTTCTCAAAGAACCATTGTATAATCTGATCGACATCGAGAATAGGATCATTTGGAACAGCCCCAAGTTTGCCTGTCAGATAAGCTTTCAAAGACATCTCTGAATGTTCAAGCGAGGCTCGATTTGGAGAATCGACCTCATCCATTAAATAACTGTAAATCAAGATAGCTACCTTTGCCCACTCAAGATCAGGTTGTGAGGAAGTCTGATCATTGCCATATCTCGCCCTCAAGGCCGCCGCCTCAGCTAAACCTGACCAGTTGAAATCGTGGGGAACTTGTTTTAGCCCTGCTCTGACAGATTGTACCCACTGAAGGAGGCGATTTCCCTGGTGGTTCTGACGCTGTTGATTGAAACGCATGCCAGTTATCGGGGCATTCAAACGTGTCTGCGAGAACTGCATGGGGTTCATCTGAGCCTGGGAAGCATTGTTGGCATCGTCAAAGAAGCCGGGCAACGGGCTCAAAAGTGGCTGAGTCAACAACAAGCCGCAACTCCGCGCGCCCTGGCCCTTGATGAACAATACAGCAGCCAGCGCGGAAAGGGCTATCTGAATGTGATTGATGTCCACAGTGGGCAAGTGTGGGCCACTGTGCCTCCAGCGCGATGTCTGGCATCTCTTGCATGTGGCCGCTCAAGTTCAAGGGCGTCTGGACCGCGCCGTAGAAGCCGAACAGGCTCGTTTGCTCCATATCCAGCTCCAGGCAGATGCGTTGGCCAACGGGCGACGAAGACGAGGAAGGCGTCCCAAAGCCAGACTGGCTGAGCAGGAAGCGTGCCTGGCTCACCTGAGCTCTATCGCTGAGGCCGTGCGCTATCTCTCACGAACTGCACACCTTGTTGGAGGAGCTCGTCCCCTTGCCTGAGGGCTTGGGATGGAGTGAGCAGCCTCAAGACGGGATTTTCACCGTGCTGGATCTGTTGGATGAACTGGGACCGTCTGCCACTCCCGCATTGCAGGGGCAGATTGAGATGCTGGATGCGCTGGATGGCTTTATCCAGGTCAGAGAGGGCAGACTCCGCCGGATGAGGTGTGGGCGACTCGGCGTGCTGGCAGGCGCCGAAGAGCTGCAGGTAGCGCCGTCTGACCTTGCTGGCATAGGACTGCACTTTGGGACGGCTCGCGGCAATCAGGCGATCCAGGGCCTCAAGAGAGGGCGGGGGCGTGTAGCGACCAAGTGCAAAAGACAGTTCCACCTTACCGCCCCCGCGCCGTTTCATCAGCAGGCCCAGGGCGCAGAAGAGGACGACATACTTGTGCGTGGTGTCATAGCCCCATCCCATGCGGCTGGCAGGCTCGCGAAGGCTTTGCACCGTGATGACCGCCACCTCCGGCTCGCCATCCCGACACGGCATTCCCCGCGCCTGAGCCAGCAGCCACGCCAGGAAGAGGAGACCACCGGCTGGGGCGGGAGGAAATAACTGGTGAATCACCTGAAGCCGCTGCGGGTCAACGCGACCGAGGAGGCCAGTAGCAGACATAGAACCTACCCATCCTTCCAAGGGAAAAGCCAGCCCAGGAGACTGGCGAACGACAACAAAGCATGCCGGTGCGGCATGCTGGAAACACAGGGGAGTGACAACGCGGGTCGAGACCCAAAGCCGAGCAGGAGGGATGGTCGTCCCCCACTTCCAGAACAACCTCGCGCTGAAGAGCGGCCAGAGCTTTGAGAACGCCGAGGGCCGAGAGGGCATCGGCGCTGGCGCGGTGAGCCTCGCCTACCACCGGAACGGCCAGATCGGCACAGGCCACAGCCAGCGATTGCCAGGTGTAGGACTGGTGGTACGAAGACCACGCCCCGTAATAGAGGGCGTACTGCTCCATGAGACACTCCCACGCGCAGCCGAGGACATGCAGGCCGTAGCGGTTAGTACATATGGCGTAGGCAACGCTGGATAAAGCTGGACAGGAAGAGCCAGGAGAGGTTTTTGTCAGGTAACGAGAACCACTAGAAATGACAGCGAAATTGACAGCAAACAGGAGAAACAGACCTACCAACCATTACACAACCTTACACAGCAAAGCCGCCTGAGAGGTAGAGCGAGGCACACAGGTCTTCTCTCAGGAACAGCTAAGACTCCCTGTTCTAATAATGGCGCTATTGTAACACAAAAATGCTGACGATGGGATAGCTGGTTATGGCAACCCATGATTTCCGGGCCAAACGAGCCGCTTTCATGACAGGGCCATAACGTGAGGGAGGTACAGGGCCACCTCTTGCGTCTGAGCTGGGGCGGCCTTCAGTTAACGCTTATAGGGCCACTCCCTCGCGGCTGACCCGGGGCGCAAATAGGTCTATCGTGTCGGGTTGATAAAGCTCTATCCTGTTCCTGCATTCCATCCCATTTCTTAACCAGATTCCCACTTGTTCGCAATCCGCTTCTCATAAAATCAGGAAAGTATGCGGATATTGTTCTGCTTATTCAGGGATGGAGAAGGAAAACAATGGATTCGATTGAAGGCAACAGGCAACTGGAACTGGTGGCGGATGGCTTTTCGTTTCCGACCAGCCTCACCTTCGATGAGGCGGGTACGCCATATATTGCCGAGTCGGGTTTGCCCTTCGGGGGAGCGCAACGAGGCGGTCGCGTGTGGCGGCTTGAAGGAGACGGCTCGCGGACACTGCTCATTGAAGGGCTGCGCCCGCCGGTGAACGGCCTGACCTATCATCAGGGCAGTCTCTATGTCTCCGAAGGTGGGCATCCGGCGCGCATCAGCCGTCTTGATCTGGACGGCCAGCAGACGGTGATTCTGGATAACCTGCCCGGCCCCGGCAACTATCACACCAATATGGTCGTTTTTGGCCCGGATGGCAAGCTCTATTTCAGTCAGGGGTCGATGACTAATACAGGTATTGTTGGTCTGGACGCCTATGAACTGGGCTGGCTGCGCCTGTTGCCCCATGCCCATGATATCCCCGGCTACGAGATCGAACTGAGCGGTTTTAATGCCGAGACGCTCAACCCGATGAGCAGCGAACCAGGCGCGCGGGCGTATACAGGCGCGTTTGTTCCCTTTGGCACACCAACCACGCCGGGCCAGCGCATTGCTGCACAGCTCCCCTGCACGGCGGCAATTATGCGCTGCAATCCTGACGGCAGCGAACTGGAACTGGTCGCCTGGGGCATTCGCAATGCTTTTGGCCTGGGCTTCCTGCCCGATGGACGACTGCTGGCCGTCGATCAGGGCGCGGACGATCGCGGCAGTCGCCCGGTTGGCAACATCCCTGATTTGCTCTTTGAAGTTCGCCAGGGCGCCTGGTATGGCTGGCCCGATTTTATCGGCGATACACCCATTACCGATCCGCAATATCGTCCGGTGCGCGGCCAGTCCCCATCCTTTGTACTGGCAAACCATCATGAACTGCCGCTGCCCGAAGCGCCGTTGCTGCGTTTCCCACCGCACGCGGCGGCGGTGAAATTTGACGTTGCTCCTTCATCGATGGCGCAATGGGCGGGCAAATTATTTGTGGCCCTCTTTGGCGACGAGGTGCCAATGACCGCTCCTGCTGGCCCGCGCGTGGGGCGCTCGGTGGCGGTGGTCGACCCGACAGGCTGGAGCCTGCACACGCTGATTACCCACCCTCTGCTCAGGCCGATTGATGTGCGTTTTGAGCCTGGCGGCACAGCACTCTCGATCCTTGACTTTGGCTACTTTGAGATGGACGCCGAGCGCGGTGTTGTGGCCGAAGCTAAAAGCGGCAAGCTCTGGCGGCTCAATCTGGCGGCAGTCTGACTACAGGTTAAAGAAACTGAACCGTTTCAGGCGGATTCGCCGCCGTTTCTCAACCAGATCATCACCTTCTTGTAAGGTGCCTCTGATAAAAACAGAGGAGTAATACCCGCTTTATTCGTTTGCCTGCTACATTCATATACCGGTATTTATAAATTGAGAAGGAGTAATGATGGACGAATCTGAAGGAACGATTCCCCAGATGGTTGACGAGGTGCGCACAGGGAAGATGACACGCCGTGCGCTGGTGACGGCGCTGACGGCGATGGGTATTTCGGCTGTCGGCATTGGCGCGATTGTCGCCGCGACCATGCAGCAGCAAGCGCCTGCCTCGCAGCCCGCTCATGCCGCTTCCAGTTCCAGTTCCAGCGGAAGCAAGCAGCAGCATATTCAATTACACCAGCAGCATCTGGCAAAGCAAGCGTCAGGAGATATCGAATCATTACAGCATGATTACGCAGAACATGCGGTGGTTGAGGATGGCATGTACCGGGAGCCGCTGGTTGGCCGCGCCGCCATTATGGCTCGCAAGAGTACCGGCCTGGCTGCCGTGAGCAATTTTCAACTGAAGATTACCAGCCGCGTCGTCCATGGTAATCAGGTCAGCGCGGAGTGGGTCGCGACCGGTATTCACAGTGGAGATCTACCCGACATGCCCGCGACCGGTCGCCCCTTCACCCTGCGCGGTATCACCGTGACGGTCAGGGAGCAGGGGAAGATCGTTCGTGAGTCCATCTACTACGACCTGGAGCATTTGCGCAGCCAGATCGGACCGCACGCGAGGTAGGTCTGGAAGACGCGGCAGGTACTGCAAAGAAGTAGCGCCTGCCTGATTAAGTGCAGAGAAGGGGAAATAAGAGATGTATCGATATCGTCTTCCTCTGACCCTGGGCGCATTGGTCGTGCTTATCCTCAGTTCATTGCTTGTCGCGGGGGCGCTTTTCCCACGCAGCCCTTTGAATGCTCACGCGACATCGCCCGCAGATGACTGGACGACCTATCTCTACGATCAGCAACATAGCGGCTATAACTCGAAAGAAACGGTCATTACGGCCAGTAGCGCGCCTGGCTTGAAGCTGCTGTGGAGCGCGAAGACAACCAACAATACCGTCATTTCAACGCAACCGGTAACTTCTAACGGTCTGGTCTACTGGGGCGGCTGGGACGGCATTATGCACGCGAATAAGCCCGATGGCACATCGGTCTGGACGGCCAATCTGGGCCAGACGCCGACACCATCCGGCTGTAACGGACGCACGCATGGCATCCTGGGGTCGGCCACCGCAGCTACCGTTACCATTAATGGTACCGCTACTCCGGTGCTGTTCGTTGGCGGCGGCGACGATATTTTCTATGCCCTGAACGCGCTGACCGGGGCCACGCTCTGGAAGACCACGCTTGCCTCGCCTCCCTATGAAATCTGGGGTTCGGCAGATTACTATAATGGCAGCGTTTACATCGGCATCTCCTCCTGGGGCGATTGCCCGCTGGTGCAGGCCAAAATCTTCATGCTCAACGGCAGCACGGGCGCGCTCCAGAATACCTTCAATGTCGTTCCCAACGGCTGCCAGGGGGCGTCGGTCTGGGGGTCTGTGACCATCGATACGACCAATGGCACTCTCTACTTTGCCACCGGCAACGGCGGCAGCTGCTCGACAAAAGAGACCAACGCGGAGGCGATTGTTGAGCTAAATGTCTCCAATCTCTCTTTTGTCAGTTCCTGGCAGGTGCCTTCCTCGCAGCAGGTCTCCGATGGCGATTTTGGTGATACTCCCACTATTTTTACCGCGACTATTAATGGCGCAACACACCACCTGGTCGGGGTTGCCAACAAGAACGGGTTTTATTATGCGCTCGATGAGGCCAATCTGGCGGCTGGCCCGGTCTGGGAAGATTCGATAGCGATTGGCGGTTCGGGGCCGGAAGGCGGGCAGGGCAGCATCTCGCCCAGCGCCTGGGATGGCACTAACCTCTATATCGCGGGCGGCAAGACTACCATCAACGGCCAGTCATGCCAGGGCGGCCTGCGCGCCGTCAATCCGGCAACGGGCGCCTATGTCTGGCAAACCTGCATGACTGACGGGACAATCCTGGGGGCCGTCACCGAGGTACCGGGCGTCATCGCCGTTGGTGAGGGCAACGGGCTGGTGCTGGTGAAGGCTTCTAACGGGCAGATGCTGTTCAAGAAACAGGATACCTCCACCTCCGGCAGCTCAAATTACTACGGCGGCGCGGCCATTGCCAACGGCATGCTCTACATAGGCAACGAAGACGGTAACTTCTACGCTTTCGGCACCGGCACCGCGCCGACGCCAACGCCGACCACGCCAACTTCCCCGACCCCAACGCCTGCGCCGGGGAGTATCCTCGGTAAGGATACCTTCCAGCGTCCCAACCAGCCCTTCTGGGGGGTCTCTTCCGGCGGGCAAACCTGGGGAGCCGACGCCAACAGTCAGAGCGCCTTCTCGATTTCCAGTAACACGGGCCTTGTCTCCAACGGCAACGGCATCTATAACGCCATACTTGGTCCCGCCTCTAAGAACGAGGATGTCACTTTCAGCGGTTCGGTCAACAGCTTTAGCGGTGCGAACTTTGGAGCCGTTGTGCGCTGGCAGGACGGCAACGACCTGTACAAAGGCTATATCGACGGCACGAGCCTGATTATTCAGAAGCGGGTCGGCGGCACAACTACCAATCTGGCCTCCGTTCCCTTCGCCGCGACGGCTGGCACATCCTATACGATACGCTTCCGTATCAAGGGAACCACGCTCTACCTCAAAGCCTGGCAGACCGGCACCACCCAGCCCACAAACTGGATGGTCACAGCCACCGACACATCGCTCTCGACCGGCTACGCTGGCCTGCGTGTGCAGGTATCGAGCGGGACGGTACTCACGATTACGTCTTTTGTGGCAAAGGTACCGAAATAGGTAGGTAAGAGAGCAGGGAACAGAGAAAAGCGGCTTCCGGCGGGCGCCGGAAGCCGCTTTTCTCTGTTCCCTGCTCTCTTATACTACCTGCGGCATCCTTTGCTGCGCCGCCGCGACGGCCTCTGCCGGGTACTCGTAGTCCTGGAGCTTGCCGGCGAAGTAGGAGTCGTAGGCGCCCATGTCGAAGTGGCCGTGACCGGAGAGGTTGAAGAGGATGACACGCTCTTCACCGGCCTCTTTTGCCTGCTGTGCCTCGTTGATGGCAGCGCGCACGGCGTGGGCCGACTCCGGGGCCGGGATGATGCCCTCGCTGCGGGCGAACTGCACGGCGGCGTCGAAGACGGCTACCTGGTGGTAGGCTTCAGCGTCGATGATGCCCTCTTCGTGCAACTGCGAAATGATCGGGGCCATGCCGTGATAGCGCAGGCCGCCGGCGTGGATGCCCGGCGGGATGAAGTCGTGGCCGAGGGTGTGCATCTTGACCAACGGAGTCATGCCGACTGTGTCCCCAAAGTCGTAGGCGTAGACGCCCTTTGTCATGCTGGGGCAGGCCATCGGCTCGGCGGCCAGGAAGCGAGTCTTCCTGCCGGTGCGCAGGGTCTCGCCGATGAAGGGGAAGGCCAGCCCGGCGTAATTGCTGCCGCCGCCGACGCAGCCAATAACGACATCCGGGTAGTCACCGGCGCGCTCCATTTGCAGCATCGCCTCCTGTCCCACGATGGTCTGGTGCATCAGTACATGGTTCAGCACGCTGCCCAGCGAATACTTCACCGTGCCGCCGCTTTTGGCCGCGACCTCGACCGCCTCGCTGATGGCGATGCCCAGGCTGCCGGGGTTATCCGGGTCTTTCTCCAGGATGCTGCGCCCGGCATCGGTCAGGTTGGTCGGGCTGGCATGCACCGTCGCGCCAAAGGCCTGCATCAGATTGCGGCGATAGGGCTTTTGCTGGTAGCTGACCTTGACCATGAAGACTTCGATCTCCATGTCGAAGAAGGCCCCGGCCATCGCCAGCGCCGAACCCCACTGCCCGGCCCCCGTCTCGGTCGAAAGCTTCTTGACGCCTTCCTGCTTATTGTAGAACACCTGCGCCACCGCCGTATTGGGCTTGTGGCTGCCGACCGGGCTGACGCCCTCATACTTGTAGTAGATGCGCGCGGGCGTGTCCAGCGCCTTTTCTAACCGGCGCGCGCGGAAGAGCGGGCTGGGTCGCCACTGCAAATAGACCTGGCGAATCGGCTCCGGGATGTCGATGTAGCGTTCGGTGCTTACTTCCTGCAAGATCAATTCCATCGGGAAAAGCGGGGCCAGATCAGCCGGGCCAACGGGCTGGTGCGTGCCGGGATGCAACACCGGCGCGGGCGGGTGTGGCAGGTCGGCCATGATGTTGTACCAGGATTTCGGCATTTCGTCTTCGTTCAGCACGAACTTGATGTGCGTGTTGTCGGGCATGTTGTGCCTCCTCTCAAACAGAAATAAAAGATGCTACCAGGATTACCTTGCCATGAAAAAGACTCCCTGGCGGGTCATGTTGTGCCAGGTTTCTCATGGCGCCATTATACGCCCAGATCGTATAACTGCTCGAACTGGAGGTCAAGGTCGTTGGTGGCCTGCCAGAGGGCAGAGAGCGCCTGGATCACGTTGCGGCTGGCGCAGGGCGGCAGGTCGGAGCGCGCCGCTAGCTTCTTGAGCGCCTGGTAAGCGTCCAGCAATTCGCGTTCCACCTCGCTCAGCGGCCTGCCGAGGAGGTCGGTCTCATTCGTCGCTGTGGTCATATTTTCACTCCTTTGCTCAATGTTGATACTGCGCGACCGGTCGTGCATCGACAAGGCGTTTGGCCTTCAGTTCAAAGTGCGGCAGCGTGCCGTATTCGACGCGCTCGATGTTGAAGCGCAGCCCCTCATGCGCGCTCGCCAGGTCTTTCGCCAGCTTCTGGCCCAGTTCGGGCCACTGGCCCTCGAATCCGGGCTTGATCTCCAGCTTGATGGTGATCTCATCGGTGAGATCGTCTTTGCGCCAGATGTAAATCTGGAATTCGTCGATGGCCGCGTACTCGCGCACGATGGACTCTACCGCACGGGGATAGACATTGGTGCCGCGAATGAGCTTCATGTCGTCCCAGCGACCGCGAATGCCGCCATCGTAGAGGTCCCATGTGCGTCCACAGGAGCAGGTGCTGGCGGGAACCTTCATCACCATGTCCTTCGTCCGATAGCGAATGACGGGGATGAAGCCGCGCCCGAACGAGGTGACGACGCGCTCGCCCAGTTCGCCATAGCCCACCGGCTCGCCCGTCTCCGGGTTGAGTACCTCTTCGATGAAGTGGTCTTCGATGATGTGCGTGCCACCGGGCTGGTGCGAACACTCGAAGATCATAATGGTTCCCAGTTCGGTCATGCCGGCAGTATCGCCGCACTTCGCGCCCCATGCCTCCTCGATCAAACGTTTGACGGCGGGAATTGATCCAGCAGGCTCGCCTGAACTGATGACGATACTGACATTGCTCTCCTTCGCCAGGTCGATGCCCATTTCCCGCGCCTTCTGCCAGAGCGTCAGCGCGTAGGTCGGCGTGGAGAAAACAGCGGTGACGCCCATTTCAATGATCTGCTTGATGCGACCCTCAGAGGTCTGCGCGCCGCCGGGGATGACCAGCGTTCCCATCTTCTCACAACCATAGTGCGCGCCCCAGAAGCCGATAAACGACCCGTAGCCGAAGGCGAAATAGGCGATGTCCTCGGGCCGGATGCCGAAGCCCCACAGCCCGTAGGCCCACATCTCGGCGATCCAGTCCCAGTCCTTTGTGCTATCCAGCACGCGAATGGGTGTGCGCCCGGACGTGCCGGAGGTGAGATGGTAGCGAATGGCGTGGTTGCGGTCGGTGGCGAGCATATCGCCGAACATGGGCTGCTCCACCTGCGAGTCCATCCATGCTTCTCTCGTCATGAAGGGGATGCGGCGGATGTCGTCCAGCGTTTTGAGTTGCTCCGGCTTGAAACCTGCCTCGTCAAAGCGTCGGCGATGAAACGGCGTCGTGTTGTATGCCCACTCGCATATGCGTTGCAGCTTGTATAGTTGCAGCCTCTGCAAGTCCTCACGGGGCATCGTCTCGTTTTTCGGGTTCCAGTACTTAGAATAGACCATATGTCCTCCCTGCCTTTTAAATACGACGTTGTATTATCAAATCGGCACCAGCTTGTAGAAGGCGCTGCGGTGCCTTTCCCATACCTACCTCTTCGTGCCCTAGATCGTAGGGTACCTGAATAAGATGTAGTTTCATCCGTTCTATCTCCTCTCGCTTTCAGGTGCCTACTTATCGCGCCCGACCAGCTCGCGGGCGATGATGACGCGCTGGATGTGGCTGGTGCCTTCGTAGATTTGCAGCCCTTTGATGTCGCGGTAGTAGCGTTCAACGGGGTATTCGTTGGAATAGCCCCGGTTGCCGTGTATCAGCACCGCCTCCGATGCCGCCTTCATTGCCGCCTCGGTGGCGAACAGTTTGGCGATAGAGGTGGCTTTCGTGGCTGGCAGGCCCTGGTCTTTCATCCACGCCGCCTGATAGGTGAGCAGGCGCGCCGCCTCGACATCGGCGGCCATATCGGCCAGCGCGGCCTGAATCATCTCAAAATCGGCGATACGCTGGCCGAACTGCCGCCGCTCTTTTGTGAAGGCGATACAGGCATCAAGACAGGCTTGCGCGATGCCAACGGCTCCGGCGGCGACTCCTAAGCGACCGCGATCAAGGGCGGACATGGCGACTTTGAAGCCCGCGCCCGGCGCGCCGAGCAGCGCGCTTTTCGGCACGCGGCACTCCTCAAAGACGATGTGGGCGTGTTCCGAGGCGCGGTGTCCCAACTCTTTGCCGGGCATTGGTTCGCGCCGCAAGCCGGGCGTGTCTGTCTCCACGAGAAAGGCGCAGATGCCCCGGTGGCGCGCCGCCTTATCCCGCGTGGCGAAGACGATGGCAACGTGGGCGCCGGGGCCGTTGGTAATCCAGATTTTCTCACCGTTCAGAACGTAGCTCTCACCCTCCTCTCTGGCCGTTGTCTCTATGCTGGCGACATCGGAACCGGCGTTGGGTTCGGTCAGCGCGTAGCAGCCGATGTACTCACCCGTCGCCAGGCGTGGCAGGTAGTGACGTTTCTGCTCCTCCGTTCCCCATTCCTGAATGCAGAGCGCGACCAGGCTGGCGTGGACGGTCAAGAAGCCGCGCACGGACGAATCGACGCGCCCCAGTTCCTCGCAGAGCAGGGCATAGCTCACGTAGTCCATGCCGGAGCCGCCGTAAGCGCGGTCAACCGGGGCAGCCAGAAAGCCAAGTTCGCCCATGCGCCCGACGAGGTGCATGGGAAACTCGCCCTTCTCGTCGGCCTCACGGGAGAGCGGCGCGACCTCCTGCTGCGCGAAGCGGCGCGCCTGCTCCTGCATGCGTTTCTGTTCCTCGCTCAGTGCAAAATCCATGCCAATCCTTTCCATCTCTCCTTACGCCTGCGTATCGATCACCGCGATACCCTCAATCTCCACCAGCGCCTCCTCCTGGAAGAAGCCGGAAATCTCGAAGAGGGCCGTAGCGGGCCAGTAGTCGCCAAAGTAGGCGCGATGCACCACGCCCAGTTGCTTCAGGTGCGCCTCGTAGTCGTGGCGGTCGCGAATGAAGATGGTGATTTTCACGATATCCTGCATCGTGCCGCCTGCCGCTTCAACGACCGCCTGAAGATTGCGCAATACCTGTTCGTACTGCGACACCAGATCACCGGCGACGATATTGCCATCGGCGTCGCTACCCGTCTGGCCAGCCAGGAAGAGCAGGCTGCCGCCGGTAGTGAGAACGCCATGACTGAATCCTCTGGGCCGGGGCAGTGATGGCGGGGTGATGATTTTTCTTATAGCCATAGACTCTGCTACCTTCCCGTGAACTGCGGCTTCTCTTTTGCCCTGAACGCTTCGTAGAAGCGGCGGTGATCTTCTCCCATCAGCATGAGGGCCTGCGCCTGCGCCTCGGCCTCGATGGCGGCGGCGAAATCCATGTTTTGCTCGGAATTGACCATGTATTTCGTCATGGAGATTGCCAGCGTGGGGCCATCGGCCAGTCGCCTTGCCCATCTCTGGGCGGTGGGCAGCAGGTCATCGTGGGCCACGACGCGGTTGACCAGCCCGTAACGTTCGGCGGTAGCGGCATCGATGGTGTCGCCGAAGAGCAGCAGTTCAAAGGCGCGCCCGCTGCCAACGACTTTTGGCAGCAGGTAGGCCGCGCCCATATCGGCGCCGGTCAGGCCGACTTTCGTGAAGAGGAAGGCCATACGCGCCCTTTCCGAGGCGATGCGCAGGTCTGAGGCCAGGGCGATGACGGCCCCGGCCCCGGCAGCCATGCCGTTGAGCGCGGCAATGATCGGCTTGTCCAGCGCCCGCATATTTTTGACCACCGCCCCGGTCATGCGCGTAAATTCCAGGTGGCCCTTCATGTCGCGTTTGAGCAGTTCGCCAATGATCTCATACACGTCGCCCCCGGAACAGAAGTTGTCGCCCGCGCCCGTCAGCACGACGACGCGTACGGCATCGTCGTAACGCAGGGACTCGAAGAGGTCGCGTAACTGGGCGTAGACCTCGAAGGTGAGGGCATTCATCACCTCTGGCCGGTTGAAGGTGAGGGTGGCAACGCCGTCGTTTACTTCGTAAAGGAAATCATACTGCATCGTAGGCTCCGTTTCGTTTTGCGCTGTTCGCTGAGAGGACACTAGGACATGACGCCGCCGCCATCGATGTTGATGGCCTGGCCGGTGATGCCCCGGTTGATATCTTGCGCCAGAAAGACGGCGACTGCCGCGATCTCTTCCGGCTCCATCAGGCGATTCTGCGGGCTGCTCTTTTCCAGATGCTCGCGCGCCTTCGCCTCGCCCATACCGGTGAGGGCCGCGATATTGGCCACGCTGGCATCGGTCATCGGCGTATTCACATAGCCGGGGCAGATGGCGTTGACGGTTATGTTATAGGGCAGCAATTCGACGGCGAGGGCGCGTGTCAGTCCGAGCGCGCCGTGTTTGGCGGCGGTATAGGCAGCGATATAACGCCCACCCACACGCGAGGCAATCGAGGCGATATTGATGATACGGCCCCAACGCTGCTCGATCATCTTCGGCACAAAGGCTTTGCTCACATAGTAGATGCTGGTCAGGTTGACGGCCAGCATGCGATGCCACAGTTCGTCGGGGTGATTAACGAATTTGTGGCTGCCCGCGTTGCCCGCATTGTTGACTAAAATATCGATGCCGCCCAGCGCCTCGACGGCTCTCTCGGCCATCTGTCGCACCTGTTCCGCGTCGGTCACATCGCAGGGGAGCGCCCGGCTTCTGCGTCCCATGCCCTCTATCTCGGCGGCCAGCGCCTCGATTTCGTTGCTACTGCGCGCGGAGACGACTACGTTAGCACCGGCCTCCGCCAGCGCCAGCGCGATGCTGCGCCCGATGCCGCGCCCGGCTCCGGTCACGACCGCCCGCTTGCCCGCGAGCGAAAGAAAATCTCCATTTGCCATACCTGAACCCCTTCCAGGCCGAAATACAACAGAACCATTTTATTTGCCCTATCTTACCACCAAATCTGCCGGATGGAAAAGGGCCTTAATCAGCCTTGAAACGATAGCCAATGCCCCGGACGGTCTCAATCTTCTCGCCTGACGGCCCCAGTTTCTTGCGCAAACGGGTGATGTGGTTATCGATGGTGCGATCAAAACCTGCGTAGCTCTCGCCCCAGATTTGCTGCAGCGGCGTAGAGACTATGACATGTGAAGTATCCCGACCATATTCTATCATTTTGGCTCTGTGGTACGTAGCAGCACGCAGAAACGGCTCCCCTGACCGACAGTGCTTGTGACGCTGATAGAGCCGCCCATCGCGCTCACAAGGTCGCGCACGATAGCCAGGCCGAGGCCAAAGCCGCCGTTAGCGCGAGAGCGTGAGGTCTCGGTGCGATAAAATTGTTCAAAGATAAGGGGCAACTCATAAGTAACTGAGGCCGGGACCCTTTGCAGGGGGTTCCGGCCTCGTTCTCATTTATGACCCAGTTGCTCCAGGTCTCTCCCGATGCGCTGGATCACTTCGTCGGTCAGGATATCAGGGACAAAGCTGGCGATCTGTTCGAGGGTCAGGCTTTTTGCCATCTCTACCTGTGGCGCGTCGAGCATGCCGGGCAGGTGGCTATCGAGGATGGCGCGCGCGTCTGCATCTGCCAGAAGCTGGGCGAGCGTGCTGCTCAGATCGAGTTTTGCCTTTTCCTGCCTGGATGGCCCGCCGAAGCGGGCTGTGGCGGTGAGGGTGAAGGTGGCGGTGGAGCGGATATCTTGCGAGGAGGAGCCGACCAGCACCTCGAATGTTCCGGCTTCGGCTACCCACTCACGGGCGACGCTGTCGTAGTAGGCCAGAGCTTCACGATCTATGGTCAGCGTGACCGTCTTGCTTTCGCCGGGGTTCAACTGCACCTTTGCGAAGGCTTTGAGTTCCTTTTCGGGCCGCTGCACGCTGGCTCTGTCGTCGTGCAGGTAAAGTTGCACGATCTCTTTACCCGCGCGCTGGCCCGTGTTGGTGACGTTGAGTTCGACCTGCAGGGTATCGTCTGGGCCGATCTCCTGCGCGCTCAGCCGCAGGGGGCTGTAGCTGAAGGTGGTGTAGGAGAGGCCGAAGCCGAAGGGGAAGAGCGGCTGGACTTTCTTCGTGTCGTAGTAGCGATAGCCGACGAAGACTCTTTCACCGTAGAGGACATGGCCGTTTTCGCCGGGGTAGTTGATGTAGGCGGGCGTGTCTTCTATGCGCATGGGAAAGGTCTGGGAGAGCTTGCCGGAAGGCGTCACATCGCCGAAGAGGACGTCGGCGATGGCGTTGCCGTTCTCCTGGCCGGGGTACCACGCCTCGACTACTGCTGCCACCTTATCCAGCCAGGGCATGCTAACAGGCGAGCCGGTATTGAGGACAACGACGGTGTGTTTGTTGGCCGCCGCCACACGCTCGATCAGGGCATTTTGCTGCCCCACCAGGTGCATGTCGCTGCGATCGAAGCCTTCGCTCTCCCATTCGCTGCTGAGACCGGCGAAGATGAGGGCCACATCTGATTGCGCCGCCAGCTTGACCGCCCGTTCAATTAGATCGGCAGGCACGGGCGGCTGGCAGCCGATGTAGAGCGCGCCAACTCCGGCCTTTTCCTTGCTATACTCAATGGTGATTTGATGGCTCTGGCCCGCATTCAGGGCAACCTGCGCTGTGACCTCGGCGCTGCCGAAGCCAAAGAATGCCTCGCCGGGCTTCTGCTGCGTCCAGTTGTCAATGACCTGCTGACCATCGATATACAGGCGGCTCAGTCCGGCGCTGACCAGTCCGAAGGTGTAGGAACCCGTCTCCTCTGGCGTGAAATAGCCGCTTTCGCGCACGGAGAACTGCTGCGGGTTGACGCCTTCAGGGGCCTGGCCAAACCAGTTCAACAGGCTGCGCGGCGTCACCGTCGAATAAGCCGGTTCGCCGGAAAGATCGGTATTGTTGAAGTATGCGATGTGCATGCCGTGTTCTGTGCCTGTTGCATCGGGTCTGAGCAGGCGGCTATCGAGCGGGGGTAGCAGCCTGTAGTTGGTGCAGCCCAACTCGTAACCGACGGTAAGACTATCGCCCACTTTTGCTATAATGCCGTCGTAGGGGGTCACGGCGTAATGGGCGTTGATACTGGCGCTGCCGCCGCCCATGATGCGTGCCGTCTTCGCGTTCGGGCCGATAATCGCTATCGATTTCAGTTGCTCGCGCTGCAAGGGGAGAACATTGTCCTCGTTTTTCAGCAGGACGATGCCTTCGCCTGCTGCCTCGCGGATCAGGGCGCGGTGTTCGGGCCGGTCGATGGCCTGTTCCCGCTGACCGGCGTAGCCTTCTTGCAGAATGCCGACGCGCTCAAACAGGCGCAGCAGGCGGCGCACGCTCTCATCGATGGTGCCAACCGTCACCTCGCCGCGCTCGACGGCCTGCAGCAATTTTTCGCCGCGCCATGCCGCCGGGCCGGGCATTTCCAGGTCAAGTCCGGCATTGATCGAGGCAACGGTACTCTTTGTGCCGAACCAGTCAGACATGGCAAGCCCATCAAAGCCCCATTCCTTGCGCAGGATTTCCGTCAGGGTATAAGGGTTTTCGCTGGCGTAGGTGCCGTTGAGTTTGTTGTACGAGGCCATAATGGCCCACGTGTCGGCCTCCTGCACGGCGGCTTTGAAGGGGGGAAGATAGATTTCGCGCAGCGTGCGTTCATCCACATCGGAACTGATGGTGTTGCGCTCGAACTCGCTATCGTTGCAGATATAATGTTTGACCGTTGCGCCAACGCCCTGGCTCTGCACGCCGCGAATATAGGCGACGGCCAGGCGGCTAGTGAGATAGGGGTCTTCGGAGAAACACTCGAAGTTGCGCCCGCCCAGCGGTGTGCGCTGGATATTGACGGTGGGGGCAAGCAGCACCTGCGCTCCCTTTGCCTGCGCCTCCTGCGCCAGCGCCTGCCCGATGCGCCCGACCAGTTCCGTATTCCACGTGCAGGCCAGCGCAATGCCCACTGGAAAAGCTGCCGAGGTAATCGTATTCATATCCCTGCCGCTGCCGCGAGCGCCGTTCGGGCCATCCGTTACCTTCATCGCCGGGATGCCCAGTCGCGCAATAGGCACCGTCTCCCACATATTCGCCCCGGCCAGTAAAGAGACTTTCTCCTGCAAGGTCATTTGAGCGAGCAGGTTGTCTATTGTATCTTGCATGTATCTGTCAGGTCCTTTCACAAACATTATCTGGAGACTTGTTCCATCATGCACAGGTCGGCGCGTCCGGCGGCGAGGATGGTGTTTGCTTCGTCGCTGCTGGTGAGATAGCCGCCGACCAGGGTGGGAATGCCTGCCTCGTTGCGGATGCGATCGCTGAACGCGGTCAGGAAGCCCCGGCCATAGGCAGGCTCGCCTTCGGGCGTGGTCTGGCCTGCCTGCACGGTAATGAGATCACAACCGTGTTCCTTCAGCACGCTGGCTACTAGAATGGCCTCCTCGACGGTGAAGCCGCCTTTCACACAATCGCTTGCGGCGAGGGCGACGGAGAGCGGTTTTGCCTCCGGCCACGCGGCGCGCACTGCCTCAAATACTTCCAGTGGGAAGCGCAGGCGGTTCTCCAGCGAGCCGCCGTATTCATCAGAACGTTGATTGGTGAGCGGCGAAAGAAAGCTTGCCAGCAGATAGCCGTGCGCGCAGTTGAGTTGCAGCAGATCAAAACCTGCCTGCTCTGCATAGCGGGCGGCACGCACAAAATCGTTGCGCACGCGCTCCATATCGTCGCGCTCCATCGCTTTCGGCACCTGGCTGCCTGGCAGGTAGGGCAGTGCAGAGGCCGAGAGCAGCGTCCATGCGCCCTCACGCAAGGGTCTGTCCACGCCTTCCGACCGGTGCCGCGTCGCCCCGCGCCTGCCCGCGTGATTGAGTTCGATGCCACATTTCGCCATTGAGATAGGCGCGAGCGAGCGCAATGCCAGTTTCCAGGTCTCCGCCTGCTCTTCTGTAGAGAGCGTGGCATCGTTGGGCGTGATGCGTCCATTATCAGCGATGGCGACATGTTCAAAGATCACGAGGCCCGCGCCCGCACAGAAAGGCCAGGCGAATCGCCCGAAGCCGGTACGCCGCGCTTTGAATTCCTGCAACGTTATGCCGGGAACATGGACTGCTGGCGGCGTGCCTTCGATTATTGTTGATTGCACAACGCGATTGGGCAAGAACAGGGAGCGCAGCATGAATGGGCTGAACATGGGGGGCGGCGCGAATGTTGTCTGGAAGGGCATATCAAGATTTCCCCATTTTGTGGCATATGGGGCGGCCTGCTGCGCGTACCAGCGATCAACCATGTCGCCGAAGCGCACGTCGCGCAGCTTGAGGTCGTCGTAGGTAATGCGCCCGCTGCGCGTGAGCAGGTGGAAAGTGAACGGCACCGGCTCAAGGTTGGCGTGCCGTTTGAGCGTCTCGAAATAGCTCTGGCTCTCGCGGGCCGCACGCTGGAGCGTTTCGACGACGGGCTTGCGCTCCAGTTCGTAGGCGTTGAGCGCGTCTTCCAGAAGGTCGTGCTGTTCAAGCGCCGCCGCCAGCGCGATGGCGTCCTCCATTGCCAGCTTCGTGCCGGAGCCAATGGAGAAGTGCGCAGTATGCACGGCGTCTCCCAGCAGTACGATGCGCCCGTAATGCCAGTTTTTCGTTTTGAGCGTGGGGAAGCTGATCCACTTCGAGTTATTCGAGAACAGCGATGCGCCCTGTAGATCGCGGGCAAACAATCGCTCGCAATAAGCAATGCTCTCTGCCTCGCTCGCTTTGTCCAACCCGGCATTCAGCCAGGTCTCTTCGTCGCATTCAACGATAAAGGTGCTGGCGTTGCCGCTGAAAGGGTAGGCGTGTACCTGAAAGAAGCCGTGTTCATTCTCGCGGAAAATAAAGGTGAAGGAGTCAAGGACCTTATTCGTGCCGAGCCAGATATAGCGCGCCTTGCCCTGAGCGATGGCGGGCTGAAAGTGATCGGCGTAGGCCCGGCGCACGATGCTGTTGATGCCGTCGGCGGCGATCAGTAGATCATAATTGTTGTCATCCCCGTGTGCGCCGAGTTGTGAGAGATCAGCAATATCGCAGCCGAAGCGCATGGTCACGCCCAGTTCGCGGCAGCGTTCTTGCAGGATGTTGAGCAGGCGTTTGCGCGAGATGCTGGCGATGACATGGCCGCCGCAGCGGATACGCTCGTCCCGATAGCAGGTATCGATGGCATCCCAGATCACGAAATAGTTGGTGATCTGCTCGTAGCTTCTGGCATCGGCGCGCTGGAACGAGGCCAGGGTGCGGTCTGAGAAGACGACGCCCCAGCCATAGGTGACATCCGCAGCGTTGCGTTCCAGAATGGTAATATCGTGGGCTGGATTGATCTTTTTAATCAGCAGGCCCGCGTACAGACCCGCCGGGCCGCCGCCGAGAATGACGATTTTCATAATGCACCCCTGCCCAGACCGTCAAGGATATCTGCCAGTTGCGCCAACTGGTCGAGATCAGGCACGGTGGGGAAAAGCACGAGTTCGTCGCAGCCAGCCTCTTCGTAGCCGCGAACGAATTGCGCAATGGCCTGAGGCGTGGTGAGCAATTCTGCGGCGATACGTTCGGCAAAAGGGCCGGTGAAGGCGTAGTAATCCCGTAAGTAGGATTTGCCTGCCTCGATGGCCGAGTCGCCAAAGGCGAAATAGCCCTGCGCCCATAGTTGCGGCTGGCCCGGTCTTCTGAAGTCGCGCCATGCCGCCCGCGCTTTGTCGGCGGCGCGGGCAAAGGCACGGGGCGGGCCACCGCCATGCACATAGCCATCGGCGTAGCGAGCCATACGCGCGAAACTGGCATCGCTCAGGCCCCCCACCAGCAAGGGTGGGCCATGCTCCGCTCGTGGACTGAGCGTGCCTTCCTCCCACAATGTGCGCAGCGCGATCAATTGCTCGGTAAGCCGTTGCCCGCGTTCATGGTAGTCGACCCCGGCAGCGATATAGTCTTCGCGGCGAGCGCCGACGGCGAGGCCCAGCACGAGCCGTCCGCCGGAAAGCGCATCAAGCGAAGCTGCGGCTTTTGCCAGCGTGCCGGTAGGGCGCAGCAAACTGATCACAATGGTAGTGGCAAGCCGCACGCGGCTGGTGACGGCGGCGGCAGCGGCCAGTGCGCTCAGCGGGTCATAGCTATCGTAGGCAAGCCGGTCAACCACGCCCAGACACGAAAATGGCCCCCTGTCTGCGTGCTTCGCCCACTCGATCAGCAATTGCCCGCTCGTTCCCGGCACGCCGTTCGGCAGCCCGACTCCAATGCGCATGTATCAATACTCCTTCTATTGCCAGACTTCTCCGTCGCGCTCCCCGACCAACCGCCGTCGGCCCCATTCCAGGCCAGCCGCCGGGGTGACCGGGTCGGGTTCTGATCCCGGCCCCATTCCAGGCCAGTCGGCCGCCGCAGGCCACCCGCCAGGGGTGGCCCTACGAGAGACGTCCCGCTGGCCCCATGTCGTGTAGAGTAGGGCCACCCC
>CADDYT010000004.1 GCA_902810755.1 Chloroflexota bacterium | reverse complement strand
GATGGACCCGATACCGGGTTCTGAGCCAGCGGCTGTGGTTGCGCCCCTGAAGCCGGTAACGGAACTTCTGGCACCGTGCCACCCGGCCCAATGCCGCCGCTCTGGGGCGTCGCCGGATTACCGATAGATGCAGCCTGCTTTGGATCATATGGATAATTGCTTGACATAGCCTCTACACCACTCTTTTATTGCTCCGAACTCCATCCCCGGCAGAACCCTTCATCAGCGCGACCCCTTCCTGATCTGGAATTCAGAAAACGCTTTCCTCAAAATAACCAGTTTCCCTGTTATACTGCGCGCATTATAACATATTCTCATCTAACAGCACAGTAGGTTAGGACACTATAGTAAGGCGAATTTCGTCACAATCAGGCAAATTGCTAGCAATATCACCAGTCGTTCGCATGCCTGTGGTATGCTTGAATAAGAATTTTACCACAGAGGCACAATATGGCGAACAGTACAAAAAAGAATAGAACCATGAGGCGTCCTCTCCTACCAGTGCTGACGCTCCTGTTCGCTCTTTTCGTTCTGAGCATGCCCGCGACCGCCTTTGCCGCCGGTGGCTTCCCTTTTCTCGGCGTGCTACGCGCCGGTTCGGCCCCGGAAGCCATCGCCGTTGATACCGGAACCCACCTGGTGTACATTGCCTATGAGGGCAGCGGCAAAGTGGTCGGCTTCGATCCTGTCAAAGGGCAGGTGCGCTGGAGCGTGCCATTGGGCAGTGTCGTGACCGATGTGCAGGCCGACAGCGCCATGCACCGCGCCTACGCCATTAGCTTCTCCTACGACAAAAGGCAGAGCCTCTTCGCCGTGCTGGACGGCACAAGCGGCCAGGCACTGCTCATCACCACCCTGAATGGGCCGCGCAGCGATTTTGCCGATGATAACCTCGCTATCGACACAGATCACCGGCGCGTCTTCATCGCCAACAATCAGGCGGGCCGCGTTGATCTCTTCCTGCCACAGAGCCAGAACGCGGCCACCCCCACCGCTTTCCTCACCACCCGGCTGCACGCACAGGCCATCGCCGTCAACGGGCGGCTGGGCAGGCTCTATGTAGCGGATGCCAGCGCGCTGCTGCTCTCCGTCTATGACGAGAACATCGGAAAAAAGCTGGCCGACATCCCCATCTGCCATGATCCGGTGCCGCCTATTCGCGTCGATGAAGCCAACGGGCGCGTCTACGTCCTCTGCTCTGCCGGGCAGGAGCTGGATGTCATCGACGGCAAACACAACAGCGTCCTCTCCCGCGTTCCTGTCGCGCCCTACCCCGAAGGCGTGGCCTTCAACACCGCCACCGGGCGCATCTACGTGGCCGACGAGGGCAACCGCGACAACGGCAACAGCGATGTGAACGCGGGTACTACCATCACCGTGATCGACGGGCAGAGCTTCACCGTGCTGGGAACGTTGCAGGTCGGGCAAGGGCCGGATGGCATCGAGGCCGATCCGGCCCTGCGCCGGGTCTATATTGCCTGCGAGGACAGCAACGCCGTCGTTGAGATCAGCGACGCCACCGATATCCCGTTGCAGGGCGCGCCCGATCTGCGCGCGAGCGCCACCATCGCCCGCGCCGTCTCCCTGCTGCGACTGGCGGCATTCGCCACCCTGGGCCTTATGCTGGCGACGATGGCGCTGGCGACGTGGGGCGCGCTGTTACGGCGTTCGCATGAGCGGGAAAGCCCTCAAATTCCGCCAGGCGGCGCGTCGTCTCGCTGAGCGATTCGTAGCCCTCACGTGTCAGGTAGGCCACGCCCGTGCGCTTCAAGAAATCGAAGACCGAGGTGCAGGAGAAGCTGTGGGCGAAGCCGCCGGTAGGCAGAACCGCGTTGGTTCCCAGGCTGTAATTGCCGGTGCAGAAAGGCGTGTTGGGGCCAAGCAGAATTTCACCCGCGTTCTTCAGCGCGGGCAGCAGCGCGAACGGCTCGCGCACCTGCACCTCCAGATGTTCAGGCGCGTACTCGTTGACAAAATCCACCGCCTGCTCCATACTTGCCGCCAGCACGATACCGCCGGTTCCCTGTGGGGCCTCAAAGACGGTCTGCACAAAGGCGCGCCGCCATTCCGGCAAAGCGGCCATCTTCTCCGGCAACAAAGACAGCACAGCTTCCGCAACGGCGCGGCTGGGCGTCACCAGCAGGCTGGACGAATCTGGCCCGTGTTCAGCCTCGATCAGCAGATCGCGCGCCAGCAGTTCGGGACTGGCCGTCTCGTCGGCCAGCGTGATAGACTCGCTTGGCCCGGCTGGCAGGCCGACATCGACCGTGCCGTAGAGCAGACGTTTGGCCGCCGAGACGAAGCCGCTGCCGGGGCCGGTGATCTTATGCACGCGCGAGATGCTCTGCGTGCCATAGGCCAGGGCCGCGATAGCCTGCGCGCCGCCAACACGATAGATTTCATGCACGCCGCACAGGTCTGCCGCCACCAGCGAGGCCGCGTCGATCTCGCCGCCCGGCCCTGGCGGCGTGCAGACGACGATACGCGGCACCCCGGCAATGCTGGCAGGGGTGGCAAGCATATACATCACCGAAGGGAATGCGCCCTTGCCGCGCGGCACGTACAGCCCGACGCTGCTGATCGGCGTGATCTTCTCGCCCGCCATCACACCCGGCGCAACCTCACAAAACCACTGCTCGTGCGGCATCTGTCGCTCGTGAAAGGCGCGAACATTGCGAATAGCATGCTCGACCGCCGCGCGCACCGCCGGGTCGAGCGTCCGATATGCCTGTTCAATCTCCTCGCGGCTCACTCGCAGTTGCGCAGGCGTCAGCTCTACATGGTCGAAACTCGCCGAGAACTCAACCAGCGCCTCGTCGCCGCGCGCGCGTACCGCCTGCACAATTGGACGCACGCGCTCCATCAACGCATCGATCTCAATCTCAGCGCGGCGCAGCAGGCGCGTGCGCTGCTGCACGTCCATCGTTGCCAGTTCGTAAAAATGGATCATCTCGCCTTGCCCTCATGTTTCAAAAGCGTAAATATGTATCTGACAGTATTCCCGGAAGCCGATGCGCTGGTAGATGCGCAGTCCCATGTCCGAGGGTGAGAGGGTGGCAATGGCATAGCCACGCGCGCGAGCTTCGTGCAACGGGGCCAGCGTCATAGCCGCGCCAATGCCCTGCCTGCGCGCCGCCGGCACGGTTGCCACGCCGTAGATACCGGCCACGCCCGCGTGCAACAACAGCGAGGAGACGGCAACCGGCTGCTCATCCAGCCAGCCGATATAGTGCCGCCAGGGCAGGTCATCGCCAGAGCCGATAGCAGCGTAGGTATCGTAATAGACCTTATTCTCCGCTTCCGGCGCGTCAAAACCTCTCATAGAAACGTTAGCATACGTGCGCAACATCTCCTGATTTTCGACAACACTGATTCGCAGGTTGGGCGGGGCCTCAACAGGCTCGTTGAGCGCGTGCAGGTCGGCAACCATGCAGGTCTGGATGTGTACCGGTTCCAGTCCGTGCGCCTCCAGACGGACTCCCAGTTCGGCGGGTCGCGAGGATGGGCCAACGCTCCACGAAACGGGCAGGTGCCGTTCTCTGAACGGCTGCAACAGGCGCTCGATCTTCGTATCGATATCACCCTCCGCGAAACGGGCAAGCTGCACGCCGTTGAAGAGCGAGGAAGGCAGGCCGGTGAGATACCAGCATGCCTCCGCCTCTTCATGAAATTCCCCGCCCGGCAGGTAGCGGCCAAAAGCGGCTACCTCTCCGGCCATGTTGGCATCGATAGCCGCAAGGATGGTTTCAGGCGAATCTTCGGCAAAGCTTCTGCGTCGCTCGCTCATTAACTTGCCATCTCTTTTGCCACGCGGTCGGCGCGCACCGCAGCGGCGATATCGCCCTTCATCCAGCGAGAGCCGAAAATACCGATCAACCCGGCAATCACCAGCGCCGGAGGACAGGTAATGAGCAGGGCGAGGCTGAGGTCCTGGCCGGCAAGGTTTTTCGCAAAATGCAGGCCGTGCGTCGGGTCAAAATTCTGCGCCAGCACGCCCACCAGCAGGGGCGAGAAGGCATCGCCGAGCAGGTGCGCGATGAGCAGGGAAATGGCGACCGCCGAGGCACGCAGGGCCGATGGCACCACGTCCTGTGTGGCGGCTGTGCTGGGGCCGCTGTAGACGTTGAGCAGCAGAACGGTCAGCACAAAGAAGACGCTGAAGATGGCAAGATTATGGATGGTCACAGCCAGCACGAAGGCAGGCGCGCCGAGCAGGAAGCCGATGCCGCAGACCAGCACACGCGCCCCCGGATAGCGCCGGTTGAGCAGGTCGGAGAGATAGCCGCCCACCAGCAGCCCGGCAATGCCCGCCACGACGATGACGCCCCCGGAGAAGAGACCCGCCGCGCTTGAACTGAGGCCAAAGGTATCCTTCTGCTGCAAATACGTGGGCAGGTAGACAACGTTCGCGCCCAGCACGAAAAAGGCGAAAACCTGCATCAGAATCAGCACGGAAACGGTCTTGATGCGCAGCAACGTGCCAAATTGCGCCACCACATTCTTTGGGACGACAATGGTGTGCGCCTCCTCCACATCGAGTTCGTTTTCCAGCGAATGCGGGTCAAGGTCGACGGCCTCCTCGTCGGCCTCGTTGCGGCGTGGTTCGCGCAAACGCCACGCCAGGAAGGCCAGGATCAGGCCGGGAACGCCGGTAAAGAGGAAGGCCAGCCGCCAGCTTCCGAAATAGAGCGCGGCCACCACCCCACCCACCACAAAACCGACCATCAGCCCGATCAACGAACCGGCCCCCCACGTACTCATGATGCGCGCCCGCCTCCTGCGACTGAAATAATCGCTCAGCAAGGCCGTCCCCGCCGGGTAATAGCCGGCCTCGCCGATACCGAGAATCATGCGTGTGATAAAGAGGGCGGCGAAATTATTCGCCAGCGCGGTCAGCGCGGTGATCGCGCTCCAGACGGCCACGCAGACCGCCACCACATTCTTGCGCTGCGAGCGGTCGGCCCACACCCCAAGCGGGATCGTACTGAGCGTATACACCAGCAAAAACGCGGTCGCCAGGTAGCCAATGCCATCAATGCCAAAACCCAGTTCATGGGCAATGACATTGGCCGCGCCCGTAAAGACGTAGCGGTCCATGTAATTGAGGAAATTGATCGCGAACATGATAGAGAAGACATACCAGGCATAGCGCCCGGCCCCGCGCCTGGCAACTTCCCGGCCAGCATCGGCGGAAGAAGCGATGTCACCCATGACGCCTCCGATCTGAGATACCAACTGAGCGGACAATAGCAAGAAACGAGGTGAATGTAGTCAGTAGATTACCATAGATTGGGGCAAGAGGGAAGAGCTTTCTGTCGCTATGCCCTGACATCCAGCATTTCCAGGAAGCTCCAGGATTTGAGGTCGCGTTCGAGGTGGAAGCGGAGCAGACCGTGCATGGCTTTTTCGAGTTCGTGGTAGAGCGCGACATCCAGGCGCAGGCGCGGCACGTCGCTCCACTGACTACGCTGCAAGAGCCGCAGCACCTTGAGCGCGTTCAGCGTGAGGGGATAGGCCCAGAAACGCGAACACTGCGGGCAGAGAACACCGCCCAGCGAAGGGGCAAAGCCGTTCTCGACCGCCTGCAGTTCGCTGCCGCAATGGGCGCAGTGACGAAAGGCCGGTTCGTAACCGATGGCCGCGAGCAGGTGAATCTCGAAGTAGCGTAGCAGCAGGTTGGTGCGCCCGTGTCGCTGCACTGTCGAGACGGGCGTCGTGCCGACGAGCCGTTGCCGGTAGTCGAGAGCGTCGCGGTCGAGGGCGCGCAGGGTCTCCAGCAGCAGATTATAGATATCCTGATGCGGGGTCTGCTCTTCGAGGAAGCGGTCGATCAGCTCGGCAAGGTAGTAGCCACAGGTCATGTGCCATAGTTCGCCGCGCAGGTGCACAAAGCTTTCGCGCCCCTCGGCCTGCGTCACAATATCCAGATTGCGGCCAAGCGCGACCTGCAACTGGCTGCGTTTGAGCAGCTCTACATGGCCGGCCTTTTTGCTGATGGGGCGCCGTATGCCTTTGGCGATGGCATGATATTTGCCTCTCGTCGGCGTGAAGAGGGTCAGGATGCGGTCAGCCTCGCCCAGATCGGTGCGTTTCAGGATGATAGCCTCGGTGGAGTAGCTTCGTTGTTCTCGCATGCAGGTAATCGCTCTTCTGCTCTGTCGCGTTGCGTTGCATTGTACGGTATCGTGTTACTTTCAAAACGGGACGGGATAAGACAAAAAAAGACGTGACCGAATAATCACGCCTGGAAAAGAGGAGGCGACGAGCGGATTCGAACCGCTGGTGCAGCTTTTGCAGAGCCGTGCCTTACCACTTGGCGACGTCGCCATAAACATGGGAGCGGGAGACGGGGATCGAACCCGCGACTTTCTCCTTGGCAAGGAGATGCTCTACCACTGAGCCACTCCCGCTTACGGTGACACTTGCGTGTCTCTCATTTGCAAGCATAAGATATCATACTTGCGGCGATTTGTCAACAGGTTTTTCGCCTGGATTCCGATAGTTATTCGACTTCGATCAGCACGTCGCCCTCGTTCACGAAGTCACCCTCGCTGGCCTTGAGGGCTTTGACGATGCCGTCAGTTGTGGCCTGCACAGGAATTTGCATTTTCATCGACTCCAGCATCACGACATCCTGATCGACGCTGATCTGCTCGCCCGGCCTGACCAGAAATTCCAGCACCACACCGGCCATGCTGGATACAATATGCTTCATAGCTGCCCCCTCCGGGATGTTTGTCCTATTATATCACGCTTTTGCCCGTCTCATGCCATGAAAAATGTCCCCTGGCATGCCATTGAAAAAAAGCGACCAGAACATGTCATGCTGAGCGCGAGCGAAGCATCTGTGGTCTCCTCCCGAACAGCGTAGCCCACCAGAGATGCTTCGCTGCACTCCCCATGACGCAAAATTTATTGGCATTATGCCAGTAGTGGAGTATAGTATAATAGAGAAGAGGAGGAGCAAAGATGGTTGGCGTCACAGATTCCAGCTGAATCGTAAACCATATAATATTTCTGAGGAAAGAGACAGTGGACTGGCAGTTTACCCCCTACCTGCTACCCGTAATTGCCTCTGCCGTATCGGCTGCGCTTGCGTTCGTCGCCTGGCAGCGCCGCCATGCGCCAGGCGCCGTATCCTTTTGTTTCTTGATGATTGCGGTAGCCGAGTGGTCGCTGGCGTATACGCTTGAACTGGCCGCTCCCAACCTGCCAACCGCCATCTTCTGGGATAACGTCGCGTGGCTGGGAGCCGCCAGCGCCCCCACACTCTGGCTCGCCTTCGCCTTTGAGTATACCGGTCGAGTGAAAAAGTTTCGTCGGCGCACCGTCTTTTTGCTGTGCATTGAGCCGCTCATCACCGTATTGCTGGTCTGGACCAACCAGTTTCATGGCCTGATGGGGACGGACGCGCTCCTGAAAACCCACCTGCCCTTTTCCGTGCTGAATGTCAGATATGGCCTCTGGTACTGGATCAATATTGCCTACGATTATCTGCTGCTCTTCATCGGGGCCTTCCTGATCTGCTCGTGCATCCAGAAGTTGAGAAGGTCGGCCCACCTGTATCTCGGCCAGGCGCTCACCCTGCTGGTAGCCGTACTGGCCCCCTGGGCTGGCAATGTCCTCACGCTGCTTGG
The DNA here is from genome assembly GCA_902810755.1 of Chloroflexota bacterium. Next base: position 108,573 of record CADDYT010000004.1, on the reverse strand, counting down.
TTTTAGTCCTTTTCACATGGACCTGACGGCGCTGTCCCTGACCATTACCGGGCTGGCAATGGCCTGGAATCTCGTCCACCTGCACCTGCTCGACATCGTCCCCATGGCGCGCGAGGTAGTGATAGAAAGTATGTGCGACGCCGTCATTATTCTAGATGAGCAACAACGCATTGTAGATATGAATCCGGCGGCGCAGCGACTGGTGCAAAACGCCGACGCGGTCGGCCTGCCCTTTCAGGAGGTATTCTCGGCCTGGGCCGAACTGGTTGCCCGCTATCTGAGCCTCCATGAAGGCGAGACCGAGGTGGTGACAGGTGAGGGTGGGGCCACACGCTATTTCGATCTGCGCGTCTCTCCCCTCTATCGCTCCAACGGGCGCAGAAACCATCCGGCCATCGGCGGCCACCTGATTGTGTTAAATGACATCACGGAACGCAAGCAGAGCGAGATGGCGCTCAAGGAGAGCGAGGCGCGTTTCCGCGATATTTTTTCCTCGGCCCCTATCGGCATGGCCCTCACCGATCTGCAAGGCGTCATCTTGCAGGTCAACAAAGCCTTCTATGAGATGCTGGCCTACTCCGAAGAGGAACTGCCGGGCAAGAATATCGCGGCAATTACCCATCCAGACGACGTCGGGAAAGGCCAGTTGCTGGCCCGGCAGGCGCTAACAGGCACGATCAGCAGCTACCAGGTAGAGAAACGCTTCCTGAGAAAGGACGGCGAAATCTTCTGGGCCAACCTCACGGGGACGCCGCTGCGCAATCAGCACGGCCAGGCGCTCTATGGCCTGCTCATGCTGGAGAATATCGGCGAACGCAAACGGGCCAGATTGCTGGAAGAGGAACGGCACCACGTTGCCTACGAACTGCACGACGGGCTGGCGCAGGTGACGGCCAGCGTTCATCAACACCTGCAGGCCTTCGCCGGTCATTATCGCCCGCGCGCACCGCAGGCGCGCCAGGAGCTTGAGCGCGCCTTAGAGCTGGCGCAGCACTCGGTCAGGGAGGCGCGCCGCCTCATCGCCGGGCTGCGCCCGACCGCGCTGGATGACTTCGGGCTGGCAACGGCCCTGCGCCTGCAGGTCGAGGCGCTGCGCAACGACGGCTGGACGGTCACCTACGAAGAGACGCTGGGATCAGAGCGTCTGCCCGCAATGATCGAAACGACACTCTACAGGGTCGCGCAGGAGGCGCTGACCAATATGCGCAAACACGCCCACACAGAGGAGGCGCGCATCACCCTGCACCGCAAGGGAGCGCGACTGCGCATGGAAATACAGGACTGGGGCTGCGGCTTCGATGTAGCAGCCGCGCTCAGCGGAGAACACCTGCCCGGTGAACATGTCGGGCTGCGCGAAATGCGCGAGCGCGTCGAGCTTATCGGCGGCCAGCTAGAGATTCGCAGCCAGCCCTGCGCTGGCACCCTCATCGCCGCCGATGTCCCATTACCCCCATCTAACAGAAAGGACTCTGTTGCATGAACAACGTTCATCTTTCACATGCCCACCAACCGCTCAACGCCCGACTCATCATTGCCGATGATCACGAGCTTTCCAGGGCCGGTCTGCGTACCATGCTGATGGGCCAGCGTGGGCTGGAACTGGTGGGGGAAGCCAGCAACGGCCAGGAGGCATTAGAGCTTTGCCGCCGCCTGCGGCCCGATCTGGCGCTGCTCGATGTGCGCATGCCGCAGCTCGATGGGCTGGCCACATGCCGCGCTATCAAACGCGGCAGCCCCGGCACCAGCATTATCCTCATCACCATGCACGAAAACCCGGAATACCTGCTGGAAGCCCTCAAGGCCGGAGCTGCCGGCTACATCCTTAAAGACATCACGCAGCGCGAATTGCTCCACGCTGTGCGTCGCGTTCTGCAAGGCGACTCGATTCTGGATAGTGAGACGGTAATGCGCGTGCTGGATCGCCTGACCGCCAACGCCAACCTGCCGCCTGCGCAGGCACCCTCCCAGGTAGGGCTGACGCCGCGCGAGATCGAGGTATTACAGTTGCTGGCGCAGGGCCAGACTAATCGTGCAATCGCCGGTAAACTTACTCTGAGCGTAAGTACCGTCAAAATTCATGTCGAGCATATTCTCGAAAAGCTCAGCGTTTCTGATCGTACCCAGGCCGCCGTCCGCGCCATCCAGCTTGGCCTGATTCGCAACAGGGATAACGAATTGTAACTTTTGTCAGAAATAGGCCATGTGGCCTATATCAATCGGCCATATAGCACTTGCCGCCGACCTCTGCTTCCGTCTATACTTATTTTAGTAGCTATCTGTACAAACTACCTGTATAGCTGTGTTTGGAGCAATATGGACGGCACACACTCTTTCGTCATAGAAGCTTCCGGCCCCGATGCCGAAGTCGGCGCAGTCGTCACATCCGGGCCAGACATGCTCGCAGAGGCGCAATGCGACGAGGTAAGCGACGAGCAACTGCTACACGCGCTGGCGGATAAAGCAGACCGGGCGATGAACCTGCTCTACCAACGCTATAGCGGCCAGCTGTACTCGCTGGCATATCGTATGGTCGGCAACCACACGGCTGCTGAGGATCTGCTACAGGAAGTCTTCCTCTCCATCTGGCGTAACGCCACGTCCTATACCCCACATTGCGGCAGCGTGCGCAACTGGCTGCTCTCCATCATGCATCACCGTGCCGTCGATTATCTGCGCCACAAACGCCGCCACAGCCCGAGCCACGAGGCGCTGCTGGAAGAGGTTGACCTCAACGAGAACAGTGCTATCCCCGATGTCTGGGATGACACCTGGCGCACCATCCAGGCGTCTATCATTCGCGAATGCCTGGCCTGGCTGCCCCGCGAGCAGCGCGCCACCATCGAACTCGTCTACTTCCACGGCTGGACGCAGGCCCAGATCGCCGCTACATTCTCCATCCCTCTCGGCACCGTCAAAAGCCGCTTGCGACTTGGCCTCCTCCACCTGCGCAAAGAACTGGAAAAGAGAGGCATCATCAGTACGTGAATGCCTCTCTGGAGAATACCAGACCACCCATAGCAGGCCAGCTATTCGCAAGGGCCAGCCACCACGCAGGCCACCCACGCAGGCCAGCCGTCCGGGCAGGGCACCACACAGGCCAGCCACCAGGCCAGGCCAGCCGCCAGGGTCAGCCCGGACGCCGACCTGCCCTGGCGCCGACCTGCCCGGACGGCTGGCCTGCTCGCAGTCTACTTTACTCCCTTGCGGGTATGCAGCTCGCTGGATGGCCTGGGGCCAGATAGCGATGGCTGCGTCTAGAGCGCCGGTCAAGCCATGCCACTTCTGGGTCTTGACCGGCACTCACTGAGCCGGTGAACGCGAGAGCGTATCGGCCAGGCCTCGCTTCCTTGATCGATGTTCTAGCGGTTCGCTTTCGGGCGCGTGACGAGGGCGGCGATGATGCATAGCACGGCCAGACCCATAAAGAGCAGGATATGGGCAGGCTGAGGGTCCATCGGCGGCGTTTTCCCACTGACCAGAATGTGATTGACGCCGGGAAGCGCGTAGTAAATGCCTATCAGAAAGCAGACAATCGCGACAATGATGGCGCCGAAGAAAATGCCAGGGTTTTTCATGTTCGTCTCTCCTTTTTCTCCCCTGAAATATCAATCCTCACCGGACTGATTGAACGCGCCAATTATAGCAGGTATGCCAGATATCTGGAAGAATCCTCAATCAGCATAGCCAGTATGGCATGGCGGAAAACAGAACAGCAGAAGGGAGGAACAGGAACCGGGAGAGGCTCGCTCCTCCAGTTCTCGCTCCTCCCTTCTGTACGGCCAGAACAAAAGCCCTGCGCGGACTACTTGCTGCTGGCAGCTGAGCTGGACGACTTGCCCATGAACATACCGATGATGCCCGCTACGAGCAGGACGCCACCAAACGCCAGGACGGCATATGCCTTACCGTGGAAATTGATGGCAACACGCATAATGACGCCCACGATAAGAGCAATGATGCCCAGAGCAAGAAGTGCATAGAACAATGCGGTGTTCTTCACGATTCCGTACCTACCTTCTATTGCAGATTTCAGCAAATATACTTCGGTCTATCCGAAGTGCTTCCATTGTATCAAACGAAGCAACCCCTTTAAGCTGCACAATCTGCGGTCAATCACCAGAATTGGCTATATATTCTCCCAGACCGATACGCAATCTAGCCACGCCCGCTAAAAACGGTCAGAAAGAGAGCGAGGGCGGCCAGGCCTGCCGCCCAGCAGTAGAAGGCGAAAGGCAACAAACGACCGGTCTCAAAGTATTTCATGAGAAATTTCGTGCTAAGATAGGCGGCGACTCCTGCCAGCACCATGCCAACGAAGACCAGTTCGAGCGTTGAGAGGGGTTGACCGCGCAGTTGCGGGACTTCGAGCAGAGCGGCAGCCCCGATCAGCGGAGTGCCAAGCAGGAAGGAGAAACGGGCCGCGTCTTCGTAGTTAAGGCGCACGCCCAGCCCGGCCACCATGCTCGCCCCGGAACGGGAGATGCCGGGAATGAGCGCCAGCGATTGCCCCAGCCCAACCACGACGGCATCTTTCCAGGTCAGGGAAGAGAGCGGGCGAAAGCCCACCTCTCGCTCTTTCGGCGACAGACCCTGCGCGTCTCTCTCCGCCCGTTTGCGCAGCACATCGCCCAGGAAGAGCAGAGAGCCGTTGACTACCAGAAAGGTCGCGGCAATCAGGGGTGAGGCGAAGAGCTGCTTGAGCGGGCTTTCCAGAAAAACGCCGATCAGACCGGCAGGGATGCAGCCAATGATGATAAGCCAGCTCACCCATTCATCGGTGCCGCGCTTCACCTCGCCCTCTTTGATGCTCTTGAACAGCACCTTGACAACCTGCAGCCAGTCCCGCCAGAAATAGGCAACCAGGGCAACGCTTGTTCCCAGGTGCAGCGCCACAATCAGCGGCAGGAAGCTCTCGTTGCGCACAAGGTCACCCCAGCCGAAGAGCGCAGGGATGATGACCGTGTGGCCCAGACTGCTGATGGGAAACAACTCGGTAAACCCTTGCAGCAGGCTCAGGGCGATAATTTGCCAGATATTCAGATTCATATGTATTCCTGTTCTCTCATTTCCAGAGTTTAATGCAGGTATTTCTGCACGTCCTGGTCAAACTCCGCCTTGGTGGCGGCAAAGACGATGTGGCCGTCCTTTTTGCCCAGGAAGAAGTAGTCTTTGCTATAGCGTGGATCCGGCGCAGCCGCCGCCGCCTTCATGCTGGCCAGACTGGGGCTGCAGATCGGCGTCGGAGGCCAGCCCTTGTGCGTGTAGGTATTCCAGGGGCTGTTCGGCGCGATATTGTCGCCTATGTCGGTCAGGTTCTTCCAGAAGACGGTCGTCCCCGGCTGTGAATCGCGGGCATACATGACCGAGGGGTCAGAATCGAGGAAGCCGACTGTTTCGTCGTTCGGCCTGTTAACGCGATTCCAGTAAACGCTGGCAACGCCCGGCAGGTCCTGTGAGAAAACCACCTCGCGTTCGACCAGCGAGGCAAGAATGACCATCTGATACGTGGTCAGGTGGTGCGCCTGAGCCTGTGTATCCAGGTGGTTTTGCTTCACAACATTGGTGAATTCGGTGAGCATCTGATTAACGACTTCCCTGGCATCGGCATCGACGGGGATATAGTAGGTATCGGGGAAGAGCAGGCCCTCCATACTATCGCCGGAGGGGATCGACTTGAGAATGGGATACTTTGCCGCGTCGGGAAACTGGCTCGGATGCAGCGTATACTGGAGAAATTGCTGCTTATCGAATTTCGCCAGCCCCTGCGTGGCAAGTTGATTGGCGATTTGCTGGATGCGCCAGCCATCGGGGATACGCACAATATATTCATTTGGCTGGCCGTTGAGCAAGCTATCGATGATATCGCTGATCGTCATGCTCGAATTCAGGTTGGTATAGACGCCTGCCTGCAGGTGCGTATCGAGTCCCTTAATTCTGGCCCAGATGCGGAAGGCAAGGGCGTTGCGAATCAAGCCATCGGTCTGCAACTGGTCCGCGATTTGCTGGGTACTCTCCCCACTTTGAATGACGACCCTGACAGTTTTGCCGGGGCCAGCGGGGTCTACCGGTTCAAAAATGGCGCTGGCTGTGTTCCATGCAAAGTAGACGGCGCCGAAGATGAGCAGGCCAAGCAGCAGCACCGCAATTATTGCCCCGCGCGATCCTCGTCTTCTCATGATTCTGTTTCCTCTGTTCTGCCCGGATGCCCCAGGGAATCCAGGTACTCCTGTAAAATAACCGCAGCCGCCAGCGCGTCGATCTCCTGACGCGGATGGCGTCGCTTCACGCGCTGTCCCTGCCCCCCTTTCCCATGCCTGCCCCTGCGCCCGTCGCGCCCGCACCTGCCGCCCTCATTTAGATTTCGTTCAGCCAGCAGGCGAGAAGCTTCCACGGTCGAAAGACGTTCGTCCCAGAAGGTTAATGGAATGCTGATAGACGGCTTGAGACGTTCGGCGAAGGACAGTATACGCTGCGCCTGCGCGTGCAACTGTCCATCCAGACTCACCGGCAGGCCAATCACCAGCGTCTCGGCCTCTGTCTCAGCAATCAGCCGCCGAATCTCGGCAAAAGCCTGCGCCTCCCCCTGAGAACGAGCGACATGGATGGTTGTATACGGTGAGGCCAGAAAGCCGCTAAAATCGCTCACCGCCACGCCGATTCTCGCTTCGCCCACATCCAGAGCCATATATCGTGCCATACCATCTCATCGTTTCCAGTAGAAAAACTGCTCCCCGGAAGGGAAAAGTTTGTCAATACAATCTTACCGGAGAAGCAGGCAATTTGTCTACCATTTGTGCCGAAAGGGGGTATTTCTCAGGTGGTTCTAAGCAACGCAGCGTTATGCCTGTGGCGCAGTTGCAGCTACCCCGGTTCGCAGGCCCCCCGCCAGGGGTGGCCCTCATAGGCGTTCACTTCAGGCCGCCGCAGGCCACCCGCCAGGGGTGGCCCTACTATAGACGGCAGCTTCCCAGCTGGCACTAGCCGTTCGTGTATAGTAGGGCCACCCCTGGCGGGTGGCCTGCCTGGCGCTGGCCCTACTATAGACGACAGCTCCACCCCGGACTGCACGAGACATCCCGTGTATAGTAGGGCCACCCCTGGCGGGTGGCCTGCTAACCGGGGCCTGCTAACCGGGGGCCGGGGGGCGCGGCGGACTGGCCTCATCGTTGAACAGGATCAGGTGGTAAAGTGAACGGTGATGCGCTGCGTCCAGAAGGGGAGCCAGGGCCAGAAGCCGGGAGAGACGTTGACTTTCACCGCCTTGATGCCCGGCAACCCGGTTTTGCTACTGGCGAGCTGGGCGCGTACCACGTCAACCCTCCTGCCATTGATCAGGTTCTGCACCTGCTGCTCCGTAATGGGTGCCGCGACGGGCGCGCTGGCCGTAAAGCAGAGCGTGGAGGCATTGGCGGTACTCGATTTGCTGGACGAGGCGCAATCCTTCGGCTGCAAGCTCACCGGCTGCCCCGCGACCGGCTCGTAGCCCTGCGGCGGTTTCGTCGCCCCGGTCGGCAACCGGTGGTACTGCGCCAGCGCCTGCGCCTGCAAATCGCTGGCGTGAATAAACTGCAGCGGCATGGTGAGCGAGACGGTCTCGGTGAAGGTGCCGTCGGCAGCGGCCTTCTGCCCGGCGTCGGGCGTCGCTTTTACCGTCTCATAAGTGCCAAGCTGGCTTTCCTGAACCTGTTTGGCCAGCACATTGCCCCGCGCCTGCTGCTGCGCCAGCCATGCCTGCAACTTCTGATAGAGCTGCGCGCTGGCCTTCGTTTGCAGATCGCTCACATCTTTTTTCGTGACGGTCGTCGCCGTGCCTGTCCCCCCGCCGCTGGTAGGCTGGGGATTGGTGACAGTAAGCTTCACCGTCACTCCCTGATTTTCTTTGGCCTGCTCGATCTGAGCAAGGCTGCTGGCGGGAATAACGGTGATGGTATTCGCCGCGACATTGCCATCCGTGCCGGGAGCCTGCGCATGCACCGGGACAGGTAAGGTGCTACCGGCAGCAACCAGCAGTTCTGCATCGGTCACAAACAGCACATTATTCGCCGTCGAAACGATAGTTCCACTTGGAATGAGAACCGACTGGCTCCCATCGTTGGTAAATTGCACTATCCCGGTCGCCTTTGCTGTACCGACAGTCGTGTTGGTGCCGCTGGCCTTCCCGCTTTGCGTGACGCTGCTGTTGAAGGATATGGTATAGAGCGGGACGGTGTGCTGCGCCAGATTCTGGCTGGTTGAGGCCGTGACGACGACGGGCCAGCTATAGGACTGCGCGGCCAGCGTCACCGTCACGTCGGCTGACGGGACGACGAAGAGGATAATGCCCGCGATGAACAGTACAGCAATAGCAACCAGCAGCGGGCGCGCCCAGCCCTGCCTGCGCCTGCGTCGCGTCGAGAAAAGCGGTTTGCGCGACCGCGCGGGAGCAGGCTGGCGTTTCTGAGTCGCGGATGCGCGAGCGGAAGCCCTGGTAGGAAGAGGGAGACCGACCGGCCCTGATCCCCCCTGCCTGCCCGCTGTTCCAGGAACGACCGGCGGCTTTGCTGCTGCCGCCTCGCCGGTGGAAGCGCGACCGGCGTTCTGCGTGGCTTCGACATCGGGCAGGGAGAGAGCCGGGCGAATCACTCGCGTTGGCTGATCTTCGATTTCTTCCTCCTGCTCCTCCGTCTCTGCCGGATTGAATGCAGTAGCCTCCGTTCCTCTATCCGGCGCGGCTGGCGAGAGCTGCCCGGAGCGCGGCCTGTAGGGGATAGGCGGCAGGTCGGTCACTTCCTCCTCCTGCTCATCCGGCCTCACATCGGCTTCTTCCTCCTCCCAGGGAGGCAGTGCAGGAGCTTCTTCCGCCATTGGCAGCTCATCCATGCCGTCGTCGCCCAGGTCTTCAATATCGCCTTGCATCAACGTATCGTCGGCTGCATAGGGAGACAGAGAGTCGACCTCTTCATTGTCAAAAAGGTGGATCGGGGCGGCGCCACGTTGCTCGGAGAGAGGCAGAGGCTGGAAATCATCCGGTATGGCATAGGGATCATCCAGCACCTCGGCGGAGCGCGCCAGGGGCGCGGACAATGGCGAGGACGGGCGGCGCATAGTCTCCTCCTGCGCGTCCTGCTCTGCTGGCGGCGCCATCCGGTCAGGCGGCGAGAGCATAGTATCGGGACCGGCAATCACGTCCGTGTCATCCTCTTCACCTTTTTGCTGCGCGGCCTGGCGAATCTTCTGCGATTGTTCATAATTATAAGGGAAAGAATCCATCTCCTCGTCCCCCGGCTCCGGCGTGGCCTCGACGGGGCGCAGAGGTGATTGCGAGGCGAGACGGAAATCGAAATCGCGGCGATTGCCCTGGCCGCCAACCGGAGGCGGTGAAAGCGGCCCCCTGTCGGCAAACTCAGGCTCGTCATCCTCGCCGGAAATAGGTATCTCACCCGCCTCCTGTCGGGCTGGCGCGGGCGGCGGGAACGGAGAAGAGGGCGCCAGGCGCGGGCCGCGCTCGGCATTGCGAGGAGCGACTTGAGCCTGTCGGGCCGCCGAAAACGGGTGAAAACGTGAAATGCCCTTTGTTCCGCGACTGTTCGCTTCGCGCTGTGCCGCCGCGCTTTTCGCGGCGCGCCCGGCGTTACTGCCGCGCCTGCCGCCGCCGGGGGAGCCAACGCGGAACTGCGCCCGCCTCGCCACCTCAATAATCGGACTATCATCACTGATAACCCAGACCTCTTTACCCAGGTCGTCGGCATAGTGGTGCAATAAGTTCCAGCTGTGGAGATTGCGCAAACGGGTTTGCCGGGGAACAATCAATACAATCAGACGATTGGGAATCTGCGCCAACCGCTCGCGGATATCCGTCAGATTCTCCTCAGGACTGATATTCACATAGAAGGGCTGCTCACCTGCCATACGTCGTCACCCCCTTCGGATACACTACAGAGCGAGAACGTTTAGAGAATTTTGCCTGCTGCCTCTGCGCTCGATCTTTTCGGATTTGATGATATACCTCTTCCAGGAAAGATCGGCAGGAATCGGGTCTCCCGTCCAGCATTGAAACATTCAAATACTAGATGCGCATATTATGGATAACCCGTTCCAACGCTCTTTCCAGCACAGAATTTTCGTTTTGCAGTTCGACCACCTGATAGGCCAGGGCCATCGGCGTGATATCCTGCGCGTTTTTCAGCAGCCCGCTGGCATCGACGATGCTTGAGACCATATCTGGCTGAACCGTGCGAATGATGGGCTGGTGCGCAAAGAGCAGGCGCTGGGTCCAGGGGAAGGCATCCAGCTTCTCGCGCAGGTCGGGCAGGGCGGAGCCGCCGCCGACGAGATAGATGGCAGGCGGCAACAATTCGCCTTTCGCCAGTTCATCGATCAGCAGTTCGACGCTGTCCATCCAGGTCTGGCATTCGGGCGCGAGAATGGCGGCAACCTCATCGCGCTCGTGTCCTTTCAGCAGGCCGTTGCTATAGCTCAACTTGATCGATTCGGCGTCGCGAACGGAGACGCCTTTGGCCGTTGCCAGGCGGCGCGTGAAGGTGCGACCGCCGAGAGCAAACATGCGCGTCTCCTCGATGCCGCCCTGGCGTACCAGCGCGATATCGGTGGTACCGCCGCCGATATCGATGAAGATAGCCCCACTATCCTCGCTGGCATTCGTACTCAGGCAGCGAGCCAGGGCGTAGGGTTCGGCCACCACCGCCACCAGCGAGAGGTCAAGGCCCTGCGCCACCGTTTCAAGCGCGCCCAGTTGCATGAGCGGGGCGTAGGCGCTGAAGAGCGTGAGCGAGAAATGCCGCCCGCGAAAGCCGACAGGGTTGGTGACCTGCTGCCCATCGATACGCACCGAAATGACAACGGCGTTGGTCAGGCGCACCTCAATATTGGAGTAGCCCGTCTCGGCAGCGATGCGCTCCTTCGCTGCCTTGTGCAGCTTTTGCTGCGCGGAGGTAATCAGCCCTTCCAGTTCCTGCGGCGTAATCGGCTTTGTCGGGTCAGAACGCTGGCGTGTGACGGTGGTGGAACTGCCCTTGACCAGCTCGCCTGCGATGCCGATAACGGTATACGGGGCCACCAGGCCGCCCGCCGCCTTCTCCGCTTTGGTGAGCGCCTCGTTGCAACTGGCGACCACGCCGGAGATATCAGTCACGATGCCGTCAGACATGTGAGCATAGCTCTGCTGATGGCGACCTGCGCCCAGCACCACGCCCTGCTCCCCGTCCACCTCGACGATCAGCGCCTTGGCATAGGCCGTGCCAACATCGAGCGCGGTGAAGAGCTGTCGCTCCTCTCCCTCGGAATGCTGCCCGTTCAATCCTTCATCCTCAGTGTGATCGCGGTCATAGGGGTGTAAGCCGTTCCCGCCGATGCCTCCGGGAAGGAGATTGCGTAGACTCTGAAAGAGATTTTTTATGCCCATTCCCGATCGTCCTGATCCAGTCGCTCCAGCAAAGTACCACTCTGGCGTACTTTGATAATGCCTTACTTGCTAAGGCGTATGCATCTCCTGTACGTTATAGCACAAAATCGTGTGCATTGCAAAACGTCAGCGGCCTATTTCAAGTTATCTCTGACGAGTTTCGGCACCAGGTCGAGAGCCGCGCCCAGTTCGGCTTTGTTTTTGCCGCCGCCCTGCGCCGATTCGGGTCGCCCGCCGCCTCGACCGCCCAGACGCTCGCCGATGGCGCTGGCGATCTTGCCGGCGTGCAGCCCGCGCTTTGTTAGCGCCTGATCGACGCTGACCTGAATACTGACGCGCTCGTCGAAGGGGTGGGCCAGCACGACGACGCCGGGTGCGCCGAGCTTGCTGCGCACCATGTCGCCGATCTCGCGCAGCACTTTATCGTCCGGCACCTCAACGGTAGTCGCCACCACCGGCACGCCGGCGATTTCGCGCGCGCGGGTCGCCAGCGTCTCAGCCTCACGCACGGCGGCTTCGCGCTGGAACTGCGCAAGCTGGCGCCGGGCCAGAGCCAGCTCCTGTGAGAGTTGCTCGACGCGCGCCTCCAGCATCTCCGGTTGCGTCTGCAATTTCGCGGCCAGCGTCTCCACCAGCCTGCTGCGCTGGCGTAGATAGGCTTCGGCAGCGCGGCCCGTCAACGCTTCGATACGGCGAATACCGGCGGCGATGCTCGTCTCCTGCACGGTGATATAGAGGCCAATCTGCCCCGTAGAGGCGCAGTGCGTGCCGCCGCACAGTTCGGTGCTGCTGCCCATCGAGACAACGCGCACGTAGTCATCGTACTTCTCGCCAAAGAGAGCCATCGCCCCCGTCTGCAACGCCTCTTGCAGCGGCAAAATGCGCGTCTGCACCGCGAAATCGGCGCGTATCCAGCGATTGATCTGCTCATCGATCTGCGCGAGATCCTGCGCCGTCAGCGCGCGCGGGCTGGTGAAGTCGAAGCGCAGGCGTTCTGGCTCGACCAGCGAGCCGCGCTGCTCGACCTGCGGCCCCAGATAGTCGCGCAGGGCTTTGTGCAGCAGATGAGTGGCGCTGTGGTTGCGCATCGTATCCTCGCGCCGCTGGCTGATAACGTTAGCCTGCACGGCATCGCCCACGCGCAGGTAACCTTCGTTGATGCGCCCGTAGTGGACGATCAGCCCCTTGAGCGGGCGGCGCGTATCCTCTACCTGAAAGACGCCCATGGAGCCGCTGATTTCACCACGATCTCCAATCTGCCCGCCGCTCTCGGCATAGAAGGGCGTGGTGTCGAGAAGCAGCAGCGCCTGCTGCGGCGCGCTGATACTTTCCACTTCTTCGCCATCGACAACGATACCCACCACCTTGCCGCTGCCCGTGACGCCCTGATAGCCGGAGAACTCGGTCGGGCCAACACGCTGCAAGATATTCGTCAAAGCCTGCTCGTCGCGGCTCTGCACAAAGGCGGCGGCGGAGCCGGCGCGACTGCGCTCCTGCTGCCGCTGCATCGCCTGCTCGAAAGCCGCAATATCCACACTGAAGCCATGCTCGGCGGCGATCTCCTGCGTCAATTCCAGCGGGAAGCCATGCGTATCATACAGCTTAAACGCCTCCTCGCCGGAGATAACGCGCTGCCCCTGCTGCCGCACATTTTCGAGCAGTTCGTTGAGCAAGGTCAGGCCGGTGTTGAGCGTCTGGCTGAACTTTTTCTCTTCCAGACTCAGAATCTCGACGATGCGGTCCCGCTGCAAGCCAAGCTCGGTATAGTGGCTCTTCATCAGATTGATGACGGTATCTGCGGCCTCGGCCAGGAAGGGCTTTTCGAGGCCGAGCAGCTTGCCATGACGCACGGCGCGGCGCAGCAGACGGCGGAAGATATAGCCGCGCCCCTCGTTGCCCGGCAGCACGCCATCACCGGCCAGGAAGACAAGCGCACGGCTGTGATCGGCAATCACGCGCAGCGAAGCATCGGCCTTCGCGTCGCTGCCATAGCTCGTGCCAACGACGGCGGCGAAGTGGTCGATGATGGCGCGGAAGAGGTCGGTATCAAAGACCGATTCTTTGCCTTGCAGCACCATAGAGAGCCGCTCAAGGCCCATGCCGGTATCGATATTCTTTTTTGGTAAAGGCGTGCGCGTGCCATCGAAATCCTGGAAGTATTGCATGAAAACCAGGTTCCAGATTTCCAGGAACCGCTCGCAATCACAGCCCGGCGCACACTCGGCCCGCCCACAGCCATGCTCGAGGCCGCGATCATAGTAAATTTCGGAGTCAGGACCGCAGGGACCCGAAGCTCCCGGTGGCCCCCACCAGTTATCTTCCAGCCGCGTAATCGCCTCATCAGGAATACCGGTGATCTCTGTCCACAACTGCGCCGCCTCATCGTCCTCAGGATGCACGGTCGGGTGCAGCCGCTCGGCGGGCAGGCCCACCACCTGCGTCAGGAACTCCCAGGCGTAGGTGATAGCTCCGCGTTTGAAGTAGTCGCCAACGGAGAAGTTGCCCAGCATCTCAAAAAATGTCAGTGTGCGCTCATTGCCCACCTTGTCGATATCGGTGGTGCGAAAACACTTCTGCGCCGAAGTCAGGCGCAGCGCGGGCGGCGTCTCACGGCCAAGGAAGAAAGGAATCATCTGCTGCATGCCCGCAGTGGTGAGCAGCACCGTCGGATCGTTCCTGGGAACCAGCGAGGAACTGGGCATCTTGAAATGGCCCTTGCCGACAAAAAAATCCAGAAATTTCTGCCGTATTTCCGTCCCCGTCATATTTTTCTGTATATCAACAGGCATAAGTATATTTCCTCCTCATTCAGAGCCAGATTGTTTCTTCAAATAGCGCGGCCCCGTCCGCCTGTACCGAAGCATCCCGTTTGTTGTATGATGAGCCAGAAGTTGCATGCTGAAACGCGCCGCTTGCCGTATATGTGCAGGAGCATTATAACAGAAGAAAGTAGAGATAGCAATGGAGCTTTTCAATGGACAATACGCCTGTAATTAAGCTGCCACGCAGAACATTGCTCGTGCTGGCCGGTCCGGCGGGCAGCGGCAAAAGCACCTTTGCGCGCCGCCGCTTCGCGCCAACCGAGATCGTCTCCTCGGACTATTGCCGCGCCCTTGTCTGTGACGATGAGAACAACCAGCGCGTCAATCGCGACGCCTTCGATCTGTTCTACTATATCATTCACAAGCGTATGTACCAGGGGCGTTTTACCGTCGCCGACAGCACGGCTCTGCAGCCGGAAGCGCGCCAGCGTCTGCTCGATCTGGCCCACCGGCACGGCTACCAGACCTGCCTGCTCATCTTCAACGTGCCAGAGCAGCTCAGCCGGGCGCGCAACCGGCAGCGAGCGCGCCAGGTCGAAGAACAGGTGCATGCCTACCACGCCGACCTGCTGCAACAAACGCTCCAGGCCGCCCCGCAGGAAGGCTGGCACTACCTTTACATCCTCTCTCCGCAGCAAATAGACGCAACAAAGATTGAAATTGAAACGTAATGGTGTATAATACTACAGGATGGTTATGGCAACGCCGATACTGCAGGCGCCGATTGATCGGCCCTTACACCCGTAGGCGCCGATTGATCGCTTGAGCGAGAAGCGAGTAACAACGTGAGAGACAGGCATGTAACAGAAGACGATTACTACTACCTGTACAACGATGACACCGAGCCATTACTGCCGGGTCGGCACCAGGGTACCGCACCTATACCGGTGATTGCATTGCCCCGCGAATCCTGGGTCATGCGCATGTTGCGCGCTATCGGCAGATTCGTTGCCGCCATCATCAAAAAGATCAATCAACTGCTGGCGCTGGGGCTGGCCGTCCTGCTGCTCCTGCTCTTCACGCGCTTCGCGCTGTACCTCTTTGGCCTGAAGTCCAGCCTCTTCTCCACCTGGGTTTTCCAGATCAGCGCGCCCCTGGTGATGCCCTTCACCAATCTCATCCCCCCACTCCCATTTTATGGCTACACCATTGACGTTTCCACCCTCATCGCGATTATAGTATATGCATTGACGGTCACGATTGTGCGCCAGTTTCTCAAGGTACTGATCGCGAGGCCGTTGTAATTGCGACGAACAACTCAGCGCGCTGTGAGTGGCGCACGACATGCCATGTGAGCGGCGCACAGGGTACCCTCAAGGGGTACCCCTACTATATGACGAGATACTTTTATGAAGAATTACAACGAAAGGGTATTCATGGATATTCCTGCTGTCTGGAAGCGAGCGGGGCTGCAATTTCCTCCTGTGCTTGATGCTATCTTCTTCGATGTGGATGGCGTACTGATTCGTACCGTTGATTCGTTTCGGGCCACCGATATCGCGGTGGCGGAATATGTGGCGGGTACCATTCACGGCCTGGACTGGGGGCAGCGCGAGGGGCGACCGCTGGTGACGATTGAGGATGTCAACGCCTTCAAACAGGCTGGAGGCTATAATAACGACTGGGACATGTGCTATCTGCTGGCGGCGCTGAGTACGGCGCGCCTGCGCGAGTGGCGAGGGACGTCATTGGCCGAGCGTAGCAGCGCCGAATGGGCCGAACTCTCGCGCCAGGCCAACCTGCGCGGTCATGGCGGCGCCGAATGGGTGCGCGAGATCATCCCCGCCAGCGCCCTGCCCGATTACAACTTTATCGGTGACCTCTACCACGAAATCTACTGGGGCGCAGAAGAGATGCCGAAACGCTTTGGTCATCCTGCCCGCTACCTGCCCGACGAGCCGGGGCTTGTCCACCGCGAAACCATGCTCTACCCGCTCGACCTCCCCACGCGCCTGCGCCGGATGGGCATACGCCACCTTGGCCTGATTACCGGGCGCGTCGGCCCCGAAGTCGACAGCGCGCTTGAACGCATGGCGGCCTACAGTGGCGAGGCCTGGTGGGATGTTGTCATCTCGGCAGACGAGGCCCCCAAGCCTGACCCGCGCGCTCTCCAGCTCGCCATCGCCGCCACCGGAGCGCGCGGCGGCCTCTACATCGGCGACACCGCCGACGACCACGACGTCGTCCTGAACTACCGGGCCATCAAAGCCGCCGACGAAGCCGAATTCCTGGCCGTCATGCTCGTCCACGAAGACGAAGCGCCCGTCTATCAAGAGCGTGGCGCCGACTTCATCATCGGCAACGTAGAAGACATCCTCTCCTGTCTGCCTGTGCCGGAAGGGGGAGAAGCGCAAAAGTCAGAGAGAAAATAGCACAAAGCGGCACCTCTGCCCATATTCATAACATGGCAGAGACGCTGCTTTTCATTCCTTACTCTTCGTCTGCCTCCACAACTGCCAGCAGATGTTCTCTCGCTTCCGTTGCTGTTTGAGCGGTACTCATCTTGACGATCAAACTTCTTAAGACCGAAGAGTTATCGATGGTTGGCAGGATACCTGTTGCCAGGCGTACCATTCGTGGAAATCGCTCTGCAATAATATCCATGGCTGCCTGTCGCAGTCCTTCTTCCCGTCCTTCTTCCCGTCCTTCTTTCAGCCCCTCTTCTCGGGCATCGCGCATCATCTCCCGGTAAACAGGAGTATCTTTGACAAGATCAAACATCTGTTTGTACCTCCTGAGAAGCCATTCCTGATCTACCTCGTTCTTCGCCCGTCCGAAAGCCAGAGAAGCCAGCGTCTGGGCAACGGAAAGTAAATTGGTTTTGCCCTTCTGTGTCAGTTCTTCAAAGACGGTCTCGACCACCTCACGTCTGGCTCCGTCTTTCGTAAAGGGCAGGAGCGGGAACAGATTGGGTTGGCCAGTTTGTATGATTTCTTCGGGAGATAACTCCCCCAATTCGAGTACGTCAAAGTGAAAGCGGAAGATCGGTCTGGTCGGGTCAATCTCGACCTGGAAAGGCGAGGTGGGCAAGTGTCCATCGCCCAGCACATGGATGACACAGGAGCAAACCGGCAGGTTGTACTCGCTCCAGATCAGCACATTATAGCGCAAGAGCCGTTTCGCCATCTGCGGGTCGTTGTAGGTCTGAAACTCATAATGCACCAGGATCGATATTCCGCTTTCCAGCGTGATTTCAAAGAGCGCATCTACCTCCAGTTTCCACTCTTTCAGTTTCTCTCGCAACTGCCGCACCAGTTTCGCCTTCGGAAACATCAGGTGGATAAAGGCTAACGGATCATCACGTACCAGCGCCTTAAAACTTTCATCATACGGGGTCGACATACAAGCACGCTCCACTACATATATTACTGGAAGTATACCATATTCGCACCCGCCCATAAAGAGATTCCCCGATCAATAAATTCATCCATAATGGCCACAGAAGATGGATCTGGAAGTCCTGAACGTTTTTCTCTATGGATGGGTAGTATTACCGATCAGAAAGGAAAAAATCTGTATGCAGCAAACACCATACGGGGCGCCGGGCATGGCGCAACAATTGCCTCCTCAAGTTGCACAGCAGGCGGCAATCTACCAGCTTGGCCAGATGAACGCGGTCTTTCGACCGACAATCACCAACCCTCTTATCATCATTGGCCTCACCATCGTCGCGCTCATCGCCGATATTCTGCTTACCGTCGTGATCTACAACATCGGCTATATCGTCTACGTGCTTATTGTGCTGCCGGTCGTCATCATCATCTACTGCATTCGCGGGCTGCTGGCCTGCAATCTGCGCGTTTACCTCTTCCAGAACGGCTTCATCTACGCAAAAGGCGGTCGGCTCGATGTCGTGCGCTGGGATCAGGTACGATACGTCTGGCAGCGCATCACCAGGAACCGCTACGGCAACACCTCGCACCGTTATAAGATCGAGCGCAACGATGGGGCGATATTTACCCTGAACTCCATGCTGAAAAATGTCGGTATCTTAGGCCAGAACATCCAGCAGGCAGTCACACAGGTTCACCTGCCGCAGGCTATCGCCGCCTACAATGCCGGCAACACCATCCCCTTTGGCCCTCTGAGTATCAGTTTGCAGGGGCTAAGTAACGGCAAAGAAATATTACCCTGGAACCAGCAGCAAAATCTGCTTCTCAGTCGGGGCTACCTGCTGGCGCGCAGGCAAGGCACGAACCACAACTGGGCAAAAGTCGCCATCTCGCGCATTCCGAACTACCTGGTCTTCATCAAACTGGCAAACTATGCCCGAACCGGCCAGATCTGAACACCACCTTCAATCACCTCGCCTGTCCCACACTGACCTCCTTTTCGGACACTCGTTCCGCACAAATGATGAGATTTCTAAAGGGGTCTCGGATAAAACACTTCCTGAGACCCCAGGTCTGGCTTCCAGAGAAGACTGAACCGCATTCATCCGCATTTAGCCCTCGAAGGGAAAGAATCCGAAGCAAGAAGAGTTTGCCGGTAATTTTACAATCTTTTTACACCTCTTTGCATCTTTTCCAAGAATCGCCGCGTATGATGTATTCCAGATCATCGGTAGATATACCGGCAGCGCGCAGGAGAGAAATACGCATGGAAAATAATCCTTATGATTACGACTTCTACGATGAACCAACTGTGGCGTGGGTACCGCCACAGCAGCAGGCAGCTCGGGGGAAGCCGAAAGAGGAACCATTTTATGAATATCCAGGCTACTATGCCCAGAATGAACGCGCTTCAGGAGGAGAGCGGCGACGGGAAGCGGCGCCATGCCGACAGCAGGCGGGGGCAAAGCCCGCGCGCATGTCAAAGGCCGAGACGCTGGAAGTGGCGGACGCGCTCAAAAAATTTCTCATTGTTGCCTCTATCATCGGCTTTGGTGCGTTAAGCGGACTGGCGGCCAGCCATGTCACAGGCGTCACCTCCAGCCACGCCGCGCCATCCTCGACAGCGCCATCTTTCAATGAGCCGCAGTCGCCGGGGAACGATGACAATTCCGGCGGATTCTTCAATCAAGGGAATCCGAACAACCAGAGCAACCAGGGAGGATATCAGTTTGGATCGGGCAACTCGCAATCCCCGTTCACCGGCTCGCGTTCCTCCTGAGCCACAGTATGCTGTACCAACGGGTATGGGCCGCGAACAATTTCATGCGATGGGAACCACCATCACGCTGCTCTTGCCTGAGCGCAAGGTGGAGACCGGCAGCAGGCTGGTACGCGGGCTTTTTATGGAATGGGAATTGACGCTGAGCCGTTTCCTGCCGGAAAGCGAACTCTCGCGGCTCAATCGGCATCCAGGGGTGCCGGTAATGGTCAGCGCATTACTGTACCGCGTGACGGCAAAAGCCCTCGCAGCAGCCCGCGCCACCAATGGTCTCTACGACCCGACGATGCTGGATCAGTTGAAACAACTCGGCTATGATCGTTCATTTGACGAATTGACCGCCACGTCACCTGCGAGCGCATACAAAGGGCGTCCGGGCGGCGGATGGCGGGACATCCGACTGTACCCTGGGACGAAGTGTGTGACATTGCCGCCGGGCGCGCAACTGGACTTCGGCGGCATCGCCAAAGGAATGGCCGTCGATGCTGCGCTGGATGCTCTGCGCCAGGCAGGGATTACGCCCGCGCTCGTCAATGCCGGGGGCGATCTATCGTTGGAGGGCCTGCCGCCGCGAGAAGAGGAGTGGCCCATCGCGGTGGAGGGACCCGATACCGGCTGGACGATTCCGCTGCGTCGCGGGGCCATGGCGACCTCTGGCATTGCCCGCCGGAACTGGATTCAGGGTAATGTACGCCGCCATCACTTGCTGGACCCGCGCACGGGGCTGCCCGTGCAGAGCGATCTCTGGTCGGTCACCGTCGTTGCCCCCCTGTGCGAGCAAGCCGAAGTGGCCGCGAAAGTCGCCTTCATCCTGGGCCGGGAAAAGGGCCGCGATTTTTTGCGCGAACATCAACTGGCCGGGCTATTTGTCGGCACCGATGGCCGCTGGGAGGCGGTCGAACCCTGGCCGGTTCATCTTATGAGATAGAGGAAACACCAATGGGCGTCTGGCAATCGATTACCTGGGATATAGCGCGCGCGGGCGGCTTTACCGCTTATATCCTGCTCACCCTCTCGGTCGCGATAGGGCTGGCGCTGACCCTGCAATGGCAATCGCCGGGCAGGTGGCCGCGCCTGCTCAACAGCGAACTGCACAATTTTACTACCCTGCTGGCGCTGATCTTCACCGGCATCCACGTGCTGGCGGTCTGGATCGATCCTTTTACCAGCTTTGGCTGGAACGAGGTCCTTATCCCCTTTGTCAGTCATTATCGACCGCTGTGGATGGCGCCGGGTATCGTTGGACTCTATCTCGGACTCGCCATCGGCCTCAGCACGTGGCTGCGCCCGCTCATCGGCTACGCATGGTGGCGCCGCCTGCATGTGCTGACCCTGGTTCTCTACGCGCTTGTCACCGTACATGGTATCGCTACCGGCAGCGATACACAGACATGGTGGGGCGTGCTGATCTACACTGGCAGCGTCGCCCTGGTCGGCGGCCTGCTGCTGAGTCGCCTGCTCACGCCGGTCAACGCGCGCAGTCGCTCCCACCCCGTCATCGCCACCCTTGTCGGCCTGCTCACCCTTATCGGCGTCATCTGGACCGTCTCCGGCCCGCTGCAGCCCGGCTGGAACGCGGTCGCCAACAACGGCAATGGCTCCGGCTCGCGCATCGCGCAGGCGCAATCTCCCGGCCAGTCTCCAGCGCAAAAGCAGAGCGGCAATCAGCAACCATCATCTGATCCCTATGCCTCACCGTTCACTGCCGCGCTACAGGGGACAATCTCGCAAAACGGCCCCGATGCCAGCGGCGTCATAACGCTGCACATCAACGCCACTCTGAGCAACGGCGCGCAGGGAACGCTGGTAATTGTCCTGCAGGGGCAACAGACGGGCGATGATGGCGGCTTATCCATCTCCTCCACGCAGGTCACGCTCGGCCAGAATGCCACCACCGCCCTCTATCAGGGAACGCTGACCGGCCTGCGCACCGAGCGGCGCTGGCGCATGACCGCTCTGCTCAACAAGTCCGGCAGCAGCAACCAGCTCGCCCTGCAAATTGAAATGCAGGTCGACAACTCCGGCCAGGTCAGCGGCTACGTGCAGGGAACGCCGACGCAGGGCCAGAGCGCGCCAGCCTCTCCCACCCAATTGAAGATACAGAGCGGTTGGCAGGTGTAACAGGAAAAGAGGCTCTCCATAGCACGGCTGTGATGTATCCGTGACAATGAAATCCTTTCCTGTGATGCGTCTGTGACCTCAGGCGTCTATGCTGGCTTCATGAACTGCATTGAGAAAGCAAACAGGAAAGGTTTGTTGGTATGCCTGACTGGTATGATCTTGCGACTGCTGTTGAAATCGTGGAATCGGGGAACCGTGTCTTCGTGCAGGGAGCCTGCGCCACGCCAACACCGCTCATTGAGGCGATCATGGCGCGTGGAGCAAGCCTGCGTGATGTCGAGTTCACTCATTTACATACGTATGGTCCCGTTCCCTATACCGAAGAACGCTGGCGCGGCCACTTTTCCCTGCGCGCTCTCTTTGTCGGGGAAAATGTGCGCGAGGCGGTCAATGCCGGGCGCGGCAGCTACACGCCCGTCTTTCTCTCTGATGTTCCCGCGCTCTTCGAGCCAGGGGGAACGCTCCCCATTGACGTGGCGCTCATCCAGGTCTCGCCACCCGACCGGCACGGCTATTGCTCGCTGGGGCCATCGGTCGACGTGACGCGCTCTGCTGTCGATCACGCACGCCATGTGATTGCCCTTGTCAACCCCCACGTTCCCAGAACGCACGGCGATAGCTTCGTGCATCTCTCGCAGATTGAGCGGGCCGTGCGCTGGGAAGGGCCTCTGTATGAGGTGGAAGCGCGCACACCGAACGAGATGCAGAGCCAGATTGGCCGCAACGTTGCCGAACTGATCGAGGATGGAGCCACCCTGCAAATGGGTATAGGAGCCATCCCTGACGCGGTATTGCTAGCGTTGGGCGACCGGCACGACCTGGGCGTGCATTCGGAGATGTTCTCCGACGGGTTGCTCGATCTGGTCGAGCGCGGCGTCATCACCGGCGCGCGTAAGGCGCTGGATCGAGGCAAGATCGTCGCCAGCTTCGTCGTGGGCAGCCGCCGCCTGCTGGACTTCATTGACGACAATCCCGAAGTAGAGATGCGCCCGATGGACTATACCAATAGCACGCACATCATTCGCCAGTTTGAACACATGGTGGCCATCAACAGCGCCATCCAGGTCGATCTGACCGGCCAGGTCTGCGCCGAATCTATCGGCACGCAGCTCTACAGTGGCGTCGGCGGCCAGGTCGATTTTATGCGTGGGGCTGCCCTTTCCAGGCGCGGACGGCCCATCATTGCCTTGCCTTCCACCACCCGCGCTCCCCGCGACCTCAGCCCTGATGCCTGCGCCATGCTGGAACCCGTCGACGGCCTCATCTCGCGCATCGTTCCCATACTGGATCGCGGCGCAGCGGTTACCACGACGCGCGCGCACGTCCACTATGTAGTAACCGAATACGGAGTCGCCGAGTTGCACGGACTCGACCTCGCCGAGCGCGTGCGCAGGCTGATCGCCATCGCCGCTCCCCAGTTCCGCGAAGGGTTGGAGCGCGCTGCCCGCGAGTTACATCTCCTGCTCTAATCACGCGCCAGCTACCAGCCCGCCTGCTCGGGTGACGGGCGGATATCGGTCTGGCTTGCTTCTCACACGCGATGAGGATGCCGGTGGGGAATGTGCAGATGCATGTGCCAGCGACCGCCCGGTTTCTGTTCATCTCGCTTCCCGCCACTCGCTGCCGCTCTGACCTCGCTCTCCGCCAGCAGAATGACGGCGAGCAGAATGAGCAAGCCGCCGAAGAGTTGCAACAGGGTCAAGGTCTCGTTGAGCAGAAAAGCAGCCAGAGAGACCGTGACCACCGGCTCAAAAATCGAAAGCGTCGAGGCTGTTGTGGGGCTGATATGCTGGAGAGCCGCGAAGAAGCTGACGAAAGCCATCACCGTTGAAATTAAGGCAATGGCAACGATAGCGGCCCAGCCCGCCAGGGTTACAGGAAAAGCGGGGCCATGAACCGCAACCGCCCCGGCATAGACAAAGGCGGTTGAGGTCATGACGACGGTCGATGCAGCAATGGGACCGGCTTGCTGAACCACGCGACTGCTTGCCAGGATATAGATGGCGTAGATCAGCGCGGCGGCAAGGCCGAGCAGGATGCCCAGAGGGTGTCCGTTGCCGGTGAGTCGGATGGTGCAGGCCATCCCCGTCAGCGCCAGGGCCAGCGCCCCGGCCTTTGCTATCGTTAGACGCTCTTTGAGAAAGATGGCCGCCAGCAGTGTGACGATGGCCGGGTAGAGGTAGAGCAGCAGACAAACCAGACCGGCTGGAATCAGTGTCAAAGCGGTAAAATAGGTGAACGATTCGCCTGCGTATCCGACAGCGCCCATCACAATCAGAGCGACCAGAAGGCGTCCGCGCGGGCGCGATATTTTCCTGACTCTCATAATAATGAGCATAACAAGAGCCGCCAGCGAGAAACGCAGGAACAGCACGGTGAGCGGGTCAGCGCCAGCGGCATAGGCAAAGCGGGCAAAAACAGGCATGGCCCCGAACGAAGCAGCAGAAAGCAGGATGAGCGCAAAGCCGGAAAATTTGTCCGCTCTGCCGATTGATATTCTTTTCACTACGTCTCCTGGCTATAGATCGAAACGGTGGAACGGAGCGACAGTAAGCTCAAAAGCGCATGCCATAGCAAACTGTCGCTCCCCGCTCTTCTCCACAGTTTACAATATGGCGGGAAATTCCCCGAACTCCACCTGTTTCGCGGCCTCAGCATGCTGCTTGCTGCTCTTTTCAGTAGCTTCTTGCACCATCTTGCCGGGGCGGACTACGAAGAGCGGCAGATTGGTGTGGTGCAGAACACGCTCGGTGATGCTGCCCAGCATCCAGCGCGGCACCGCGCTACGACCATGTGTGGCCATCGCAATCAGGTCATAACTCCGAGAGCCGTCTTCACCTGACTTTTCCCCTTCTTCGGCCTCCTTGATGATAGCGGCTGCCACATCGGTATCTACCGCTACTGTCGAACTCATGGTGATCGCGGTACTCTGTGGAATCTCCTGCTGCAACCGTGCGATGAGAGCGGTCATGTAGTCCACCGCTTCCTTCTTTGCCTCTTCGATGATCCCGGCAGTGACATGAGCCTGGGACTTCCCGACGCCTGCAATAGCGGGCAGGTCAACGACACGCAGCAGGTGCAGTTCCTTCGGCGTATCGGGGGCGAGGGCGAGGAGCAGTTGGACAGTGGGAGCCAGCACCTCTTCAGCCAGTTCAGAGCCGTCCACCGTCGCCAGCGCGCGCAGCGGAACGGGATTGACCGTAATCGGCGTGAGCGGAGCCGGACCTTGCTCGCGCAGGATCAGCGTTGGCACCGACGTATGGCGCACCGTCTTATCGGCCACGCTGCCCAGCATCCAGCGTTTCAGCCCTGTATAGCCATGACTGCACATCACGATCAGATCCACCCTGTACGTTTCGGCGGCCTCAAGCAGCCTGGCGGCAGGCGAGCCAAACACCACGCTGGTTTCTACTTTGACCCCTGCAAGCGTGGCGGATTGAGCAATCTGCTTCAGGTAATTTTCGGCATTGTCCATCGCCGCCTGCTCGTCCGGCAGAGGCGGTTCGGCGAAGTATGCCGGATAGACGATGGGAACCTCTACAACACGCAACAACAGTATTGACGCGGCAGATGTGCGGGCAATGCGGCCCGCGACAGCGATAGCCCGTTCCGCGCGCTCCGAGCCATCCAGTGGAACCAGAATCTTTGTGAACATCGTTGTCCTCCTTCTTTATGCCCCCTGCTGCCATCTTCTCCATCTGCGATGGGTGAGCAGAGGCTATTTTCTCTGTTATCCAGCATAGTCTTCCGGCAACACAAACAGATCACAACGGGCCGAACTGCTCTCACAAAACGCTCACACCGATACGCTTCCGATACTGTGAAGGGCTTCATCATAGCGGCCAGACGCTTTGTGAGGCTTTTGTGAAGGAAATCCTCCGAAAAGTGATGTATCCGTAATACGGATGTGCCACGCTTTCTTAAAGAGATCGCAGGAGGGAAAACCCGTGAAGATATTGATCATCTATGACTCACACTTCGGCAATACGCAACACATCGCTGCCACCATTGCCGCCATCATGGATCTGCGCGGCGTTGTCCAGCTCGTTCCCATCGTCGAGGTCGACCCATCACGGCTCGCGGACGCTGACCTGCTCATCGTCGGCAGCCCCACGCAACTCCATCACTTCACGCCCGCTGTTCGTGACTTCCTCAAGCGGATACCCCGTCGCAGCCTGCGCGGACGGCGCGCCGCCGCCTTTGATACGCGCTATCACCGGTCAAGCCTCATCACCGGTTCAGCGGCGCAGGAGATCGCCCGGAAGCTACAGAAAGCGGGGGCGACGCTGATCGTACCCGCGGAGAGCTTTTTCGTGACCGCAAAAGAGGGGCCGCTGGAAGAGGGTGAGATCGAGCGCGCACGACAGTGGACGCGGACACTGCTTGCGCAACTAGAAGCAGACGTAGCGCGACGAACATAGCATAGCACGCCATGAAAAAGCAGCGCCGACGTGTCATGCTGAGCGGCAGCGAAGCATCCGGGGTGACCAACCGGGCGGCATGGCCCGCCAGAGATCCTTCGCTCCACCCGGTACCGCTCAACCGGCAGGGCTGGCCTGTACAGTCGTCAATAAACACCGGCGAACTGCGGCGCACACCAGGGGGATACTCTGCGCAACAATGGGCGAGAGGCGCTCGCCGATACTGAAATCTGCGCCGGTCAAGCTGATAATGACAATGGGCGGGCATTGCCTGTAGAGTATCACTGTGATCGCCGCGAGTTCCTCTGGCGTTGTATGGTGTGTACTGAGGATCACAGGTTGCGCCGCGAGGGAGAGAGGGCGAACCCGCAATTCACCCGGCTCTCCCTCGCGACTGGCATCAATCAGGACAACAAGGTTCGCTGTCGCTACCTGCTGCGCCAGCTCTGGCGTCAACTGATGAACCGTGTGAATGTCGCAAGCTATGCCTGTGTCGCCGATCGCGCGCGGAAGCTGTTCGGCCACTGCCCATCCCAGGCCATCATCGCTGCGCAGCGGGTTGCCAATGCCAATGATAAGAGGGCGGTTCCTGGCGGATACATTCATCGACCATCGCTCCGGCGGCATCAAAGACCTGAATATGCAGCGGCATCTCGCCCAGCGCGTGGGTGGAGCAGCTTAAACACGGGTCGAAGGCGCGAATAACGGCCTCCATACGATTGAGCATGCCATCGGTGATGCGCGCGTCCTTGATGAAATGCCGTGCCACCTGTAATACGCCGCGATTCATCGCCAGATTGTTATGGCCTGTGGCGATAATCAGATTGGCCGAGCGAATCAAGCCGTCCTCATCGATGGTGTAGTGATGGATGAGCGTGCCGCGCGGCGCTTCGGCAACGCCGATGCCCTCAAGTTGATTCGGCTCGGCATGGGCGCGCACGCGCGGACTCAGAATATCCGGCTCGTTCAACAACATTTGCATGCGCTCGCTGGCATACAGGATTTCGATGAGCCGGGCGTAATGATAGAAAAATGAACTGGTGCGCGCCTCGCCATACGTAGCGAAGAATTCTTCTCGCTCGCGGTCGGCCTCTGACGTGCCGCATCGCTCGCTCACCAGCAGCCGCGCCAGCGGCCCGACACGATACATCCCCTCCTGCCTGCCCAGCGGTTTGTAGAAGGGCGATTTCAGGTATGTCCAGTTCTCAACCTGCTCTTCGATAAATGCCTGATACTGAAGCGGGTCGAGTCGCTCCGCGATCACCTCTCCAGTCGACGTCACAATGCGCCAGTGGCCGTCATAATGCTCCAACTCATTGGCGTTATTGACCAGCGCCATGAACAGAGATGGGAAGTTGGCAAAGCTGGCGATCTCCTCCTGATAGCGCAACAATGCCCTCTTGAACCAGGCCAGCGCGCGCAGGGTGATCTCCTTCGCCTCCGGCAGCATGGCCAGCATCTGCTCGCGCTTCTCCGCCGTCAGTGGCTCGCTCACGCCGCCCGGTACCACCCAGGCCGGGTGAATGCGCTTGCCGCCGAGCAAGGCGATGATCTGCTGCCCGATGGAACGCAGGCGAATGCCATCACGCGCCATCTCAGGATGCTCGGCCATCATGCCGAAGATGTTGCGCTGCGCAGGGTCGGCGTCCATGCCTAGCAGCAGGTCGGGGGCGGAGAGATAAAAAAAGCTGAGCGCGTGGGACTGCATAATCTGCGCCAGGTTGATGAGGCGGCGCAAGGTGACAGCGGTGGGGGGAATATTGACGGCCAGCAGGGCATCACACGCTTTGCTGGACGCGACCAGGTGACTGACAGGACAGATGCCGCAGATGCGCGCCATCAGAGAAGGCATTTCGCTAAAGGGGCGGCCCTCACAGAATTTTTCAAAGCCGCGCACCTGCGTCACATGAAAATGGGCGTCCTCTACCTGCCCCGCCTCGTCCAGTTGCAGGGTGATTTTCGCGTGGCCCTCGATACGCGTGACCGGGTCGATGGTAATATGTTGTGACATGCCTCTCTCACTTTCCAAAGCGGGTAACATTGCTTAGATCGGGGACGCGACCGGCCAGCAGTTCTGTCAGCGCGAAGTAGATGACATCAGCCGACGGCGGGCAACCGGGCAGGAAAGCATCGACCGGCACCACCTGGTGAACCGGCAACACTTTCGGCAGCAGGCGCGGCACGATCTCAGAGGGAGCATGGCGCAGGTAGACATGCTGCAAGACCTTTTCCGGGCCGAAAGGATTGCGCATCGAGGGAACATTGCCCGTGATAGCGCAATCCCCCAGCGCGACCAGCACACGGCTGCGCGCGCGAATCTGCCTGATCTTTGCCAGGTCTTCCTCGCTGCTGACCGAACCTTCCACCAGCGTCAGATCCACCTGTTCGGGAAATGCTTTCTGATCTACAAAGGGGCTATAAACCAGCTCAATGGCGGAAGCCAGCTCGATGATACGCTCATCCATATCGAGAAACGACATGTGGCAGCCGGAGCAACCATCCAGCCAGACCGTCGCCACCAGGACTTTTGAGACGGGTTGCGCGCTCATTCTTCTTCCCCTCTCATTCTCTTCAAATATGGCAAAAATTCCGGGTGCTTCACCGATTCGGCCACCGAGCGACCCTTCTCCACCAGCGCCCCGGTCGGGCAGACCTGCACGCACTTGCCACAGCCGGTACACGATGTCGACTCGCCCCAGGGTTCGTTCAGGTCGGTAATCACGCGGCTGGCAATGCCTCGCCCCATAACATCCCAGGTGTGCGCCCCCTCGATCTCATCACAGACGCGCACACAGCGTGTGCAGAGGATGCAGCGATTGGGATCGAACAGGAAGCGCCGATGTGAAGCGTCGATCTGGCGGCGCGGCGCAATATAGGGAACGCGCACATGATCCATGCCCAGTCGCTGCGCCATCGATTGCAGTTCACAATGCCCGTTGGCGACACAGACAGAGCAGATATGGTTGCCTTCAGCAAACAACAACTCGAGGATCATGCGCCGGTAGTGGTCGAGCCGCTGCGAGCGTGTGGAAACTTCCATGCCCTCTTCCACTCTGGTGACACATGCCGGTAAAAGCTTGCTGACGCCCTTCACCTCAACCAGGCAGAGGCGACAGGCGCCAACCGCGGACAGGCCCTCTAAACGACACATGGTCGGGATAAATATGCCCTCTTCCTGCGCCGCTTCCAGAATCGTCTCGGTTTCGCGGGCGCTGACATCACGCCCATCGATGACCAGCGTCTTTACCCGCACCTGCGTTGTCATCGCTGCACCTCCTGCTCTACCGGTTGCGCCTCGAACTGGCATTGACCCGCCGGACAAACATGGTCGGCAATATGCGCCAGAAATTCATCCTTGAAATAGCGGATCATGCTGAGCGTGGGATTGGGCGCCGATTGTCCCAGGCCACACAGGCTGCTATGTTTGACCACATCACACAACTCCTGCAATAACTCCATATCCGCCATCGTTGCTCGCCCCTGCACGATGCGCGAGAGCAGCTCATACATCTCCGCCGTGCCAACCCGACATGGCACGCATTTGCCGCACGATTCAGACATGCTGAACTCCATGAAGTAGCGAGCCACATCGACCATACATGAATACTCATCCATCACAATCATGCCGCCCGATCCCATAATCGATCCCATAGAAGTAAGCGATTCGTAATCAACGGGCGTGTCCAGGTACTCAGCGGGAATGCAGCCGCCGCTCGGCCCCCCGGTCTGCACAGCCTTGAAACGATGACCTCCGGCGATGCCCTCACCGATATCATTGATAATCGTGCGCAGTGATGTTCCCATCGGCACCTCGATCAGGCCGGTATTGACAATCTTGCCGGCGAGCGCGAAGACTTTGGTGCCTTTGCTGCGTTCGGTGCCAATGCCGACGAACCATTCAGGCCCGTTGGCGATAATGGGAGCAATATTGGCGAAGGTCTCCACATTATTAATCAGGGTCGGAGCTTTCCACAGTCCGCTCTCCGCCGGGTAGGGCGGGCGCGGGCGCGGCTGGCCGCGCTTGCCCTCGATACTGGCGATGAGCGCGGTCTCCTCGCCGCACACATAGGCGCCGGCACCCAGGCGAAGGTGAATGTGGAAACTGAAAGACGTTCCCAGAATATTCCTGCCCAGCAATTGCGCTCGCTCTGCCTGCCGAATGGCCGTTTGCAGCCGCTTGATGGCAAGGGGATATTCCGCGCGAATGTAAATATAGGCCTCTTCGGCCCCGATGGCATAACCGGCTATGGCCATGCCTTCCAGCACCCGATGGGGGTCGCTTTCCAGCACGCTGCGATCCATAAACGCGCCGGGGTCGCCCTCATCGGCGTTGCAGATGACGAATTTGCGCGGGCCACCGGCTTTGGCAACGGTTCCCCATTTCAAGCCGGTGGGGTAGCCCGCGCCCCCCCGTCCACGCAGGCCGCTGCGGGCAATCTGATCGATAACCTGGGCAGGTGTCAGGTCATTCAATACATGCGCTAATTGCTGATAGCCGCCGACGGCGATGGCATCCTCCAGCCGCTCAGGGTCAATCTCGCCTGAGTTTGCCAGCACAATCCTGGTCTGCTTTGTGAAGAATGGCCGGTCTGTCGGGCAGACAAGCCGCTCAAGGGGCGCGCCGTCCAGGCTTTCCACAATGGCAGGCGCATCATCGGGCGTGACAGCCTGATAGAGCGTTCCCTGCGGGCGCACGGAGACAAGCGGCCCCGACCTGCACAGCCCCATGCAGCCAACGCCCTTGACGCGACACTGTTTCAGACCCTGATCCGCAAGCGCGTGTTCCAGCTTCTTCTGCACCTGGTCGCTATGCAGCGAGAGACAGCCAGCCGCGACACAGACATGGATGGTATGCTCAAAGTGAGCGGCGGCAGCGTTTTCGGCCTCAGCAATGCGGGGCAGGTCATCCGGTGTAAGTCCCTGCAAATGTATCATGATTTCGTCAATCCTTCCAGCGCAGCTACTGTCCCTTCAGGCGTCAGGTTGCCGACAACCTCTTCATCCAGAATAGCGGCAGGGGCCAGACTGCACGCCCCCAGGCAGCGGGCCGTCAGCAGCGAGAGCGCACCATCCTCCGTCGTTTCGCCGGGGGCAACGTAGTAAGTCCCTGTCACCGCTTGCAGGATCGCCTGACTGCCCTTGATATAGCAGGCAGTTCCCTGGCACAGGATACAGCGATGCCGCCCTTCCGGTTTGAGCGTGAAAGCGTGATAGAAGGTTGCCACGCCGTAGACTTTGCTCAGGGGCAGGTGCAGGTCACGGGCAACGGCGCGCAGTGTGGTGGCATCAAGATAGCCGTAGGCATTCTGCACTGTGTGCAGCGTTTCTATAAGCGCATCGGGGGCATAGCCATTTTTGCGCATCGTCGCATTAACCATGCGCCATCGTTTTTCATCAGCCGAGAGAGCTGATGCGGTTTGCGTCATCGTGTACCTCCTCCCGGAAATAGTTCATCCCCTGTGTTAGCCAACCAGATTACACCTGTATTTGAAGTATACCCCACCAGCCCCGTTTTGCCTCTCACAGTTTCATGCCAGAACATCACAAACACATCACAAAGTTCACCGCCAGCATTCCAGATGGACTGTGATCGATCTGTGACCTCCCGCTACGGAGTATGTGATGCGTTTGTGAGATGCAGGTCGTAGACTCTGCTCATAGCAGATACTGAGAATACTGACAGCATGTTGGACGGAAGGTGGTGAGAAAGGAGTTTAAGATGGAGCATGGTCCTTCGGATCCCTGGAAGATCTCAGAGCGAGATTTCCCGGCGAGAGGGCCAATAGAGGCACAATTGCGCTTCCTGCTCAATTATGCTATCCTGGCCCCTTCAAAGCATAACACCCAGCCCTGGCTGTTTCATGTTGAACGCAACATAATTGAACTCTATGCCGATCAGACAAGAGTTCTCTCGACGGTGGATGCCAGTGGGCGGGAGTTGATTATGAGTTGCGGAGCGGCTCTGGCCAATCTGCTGGTCGCGCTGCGCTACTTTGGCTTCTCCTGGATGTTAGAGATGCCGACCAGTGCAGGCGAGAACAGGCTGCTTGCTCGCCTGACGGTCGAACAAGGTGAGCAAGCAAGCGAGGAGGAGCGAAAGCTGTTTTTTGCCATCTTGCAGCGGCACACGAACCGACGCGCCTTCAGCAGACGCGCTGTGCCGGTTGCCCTGCTCAGGGAACTGGAACGGGTGGCCGGGGAGGCAGGAACCTATCTGCACGTGATGTGGGATGAGCAGCAGCGAGCAACCCTCGCGCAACTGATCCTCAACGCGGATCAGTCTCTGTGGGCTGACCCTGGATTTCGCCATGAACTGGCACAGTGGGTTCACCCCAACGAGAGCAACAGCCCCGATGGCATTCCAGCCTATGCGCTGGGCAGGGCCGATACAACCGCCTATCTCGGCATGCCTCCTTTACACACTCTGATAGAGACTTCTGAGGGGGAGCATGAAGCGCAGCGCCGAGCAGTCAAACCTCCTGTGCTGGCGGTGCTTTCCACCGTGAATGACGACTGGTTTGACTGGTTGGAGGCGGGTCTGGCCCTCGAAAACATCCTGCTGCACGCCCGTCTCGCCGGTATCTGGGCCTCCTTCTTCAGCCAGCCAACGGAGGTAGCGGCACAACGACAGGCGTTACGCGACCTGCTGGGCAAGGCAGATTTTCCGCAAATCGTGCTGCGGCTCGGCTATGCCTCGCGCGTGCCACCCACCCCTCGTCGTGAAGTGGACGACATTCTCACATAGCGCAACAAAAGAGGCTGCGAGGGGCTACAGAGGGGCCGATTCCGTTTTTCAGAATCGGCCCTACATCCTGCCTACCCTCAAGGCGTTCAGAATGACGACGACATCGATGCCTTCCTGTAAAATGGCTCCGGCAGCCGGAGGAATCCAGCCCCAGAGAGCTGTCGGTACCAGGAAACTATTCCGGTTCACGTTCCATGGTCACAATCGCCCCATACAAAGTGTGATTGGTCTGTGAGCCTACAGCCCCTTATCGTGATTATCCGGTGAGATCACGCTTCTATACTGCGGCATAGACAGGCAAAAAAACATTCATTCACTGAATGAAAGGAGATACTCATGGCAGAAATAATGACGGCGCGAGCCAGACTTCTCACCGGCATGCACTTTGAGGGCCAGGCTGGTTCTGGTCATACTGTCTCGCTGGATGCCGCCATCCGCGATGGAGGGCGCGATAGCGGCTTTCGGCCTATGGAACTACTGCTGGTTGGCCTGTCGGGCTGCACCGGCATGGATGTCATCTCAATCCTGCGCAAGAAACGCCAGGAGGTGACGGCCTATGAAGTTCGCGTCAGCGGGAAACGCGCTGAAGAACATCCGATGGTGTTTGAAGAGATTACCGTCGAACATATCGTCACCGGACATCACATCCAGCCAGAAGCGGTGGCCCGCGCCATCCAGCTCTCTGAACAGCGTTACTGTGGGGCCGGAGCCATGCTTGGCAAGGTTGCCCGCCTTACCCATACCTACCGCATTATTGAGGATGCGGAGACGCCAACTGTTCCTCTCTCCGCTTCCTGAAAGCTTGCCTGTCACGACAGGGCAGGAAAAGAGAAGAGAGCAACCGTATGGTAACTATTCTGCCTGTTTTCAGGCGGGATCAAGTCGAGAACACACAGGAGAACTATGATGGAAGAACGAATGTCGTTGATCGTCTTTTCAGGAACGGTCGATAAACTGATGGCCGCTTCTATCCTGACTACCGGGGCCGCAGCTATGGGCATGGAAGTCGAAGTCTTTCTCACCACCTGGGGCCTTGAGGCTTTCCGCAAGGACAACTACAAGACCAACATGCGCGTCAGCAAGGATTTCGAGGAGTATGCCCCGGTCATGATGGAGCAAATGATGGCGAAGAAGGTTCCCTCATGGATGGACAACTTCAAGGGCGCGAAAGAGGTCGGAGAGGTGAAAATCTACGCATGCAGCATGACCATGGAACTCTTTGGCATGAAGCTGGAGGACATGGAGCCAATCGTGGATGACGTCACCGGTGTGGCTACCTTCGTCGAACGCGCTAAAGAGGGGCGTATTACACTGTTCATCTGATAATGCTTTCCGCCGGAAGAGGTGATCTGAGCGGTCATCCCTTCCCATGTACAAAAAAGGAGTTGAGAGTGATGCCAGAACAAACTGAAATCACCGTTGATAAAGAGATTGATGCGCGCGGCAGCTTCTGCCCGGGGCCACTGATGGAACTTATTCGGGGCATGAAGGCGCTGCCGGTCGGGGGAACACTGGCCGTTCTCTCCAGCGATCCCGGCTCGGCCAAAGACATTCCGGCCTGGATTCAGAAGGCGAGACACGAATTTCTCGGCGCTTTTCCCGCGCAAGGCTATACCCGCTTCGTTGCGCGCAAGACCCATTAGCAGTCAGGAGGAAAGAGCATGCCCCAACATATACTCGTTGTGGGAGGCGGGGTCGGAGGAACGATTGTCGCCAACCTGCTGGCACGTTCCCTGCACCGACAGGAGGCGGAAATCACCCTGATCGACAGCACGGGCTTGCATGCCTATATGCCCGGCTGGCTCTACCTGCCCTTTAACCAGATGGAAGCAGACAGCGACCAGTTGATCCGCCCGGAACGGAGCCTGCTGAATAACCATGTGCATCTGGTGACCGGCGAAGTGCAGCGTATCGATACGCACAACCGCGAACTGCACGTCCGCCACGCTCCTGGCAAAGACGAGATTGTAGGAACGGGCGGAGCCAGTGAGGCGACCTATCCCTACGATTACCTTGTGCTGGCGACCGGGGCGCGCCTGGAGCCGACAGACCTGCCCGGCCTGGTCGAAGGCGAGGGCCGGTGGCACCACTTTTACAGCGCGCAGGCAGCTATCCATCTGCGGGAGGCGCTGCATCGCTTCGAGGGTGGGCGCATCGTGATCACGGTGGGCGGCATCCCCTATCGCTGCCCACCGGCGCCGCTGGAGTTTGCCTTCCTTCTGGAGGAGTGGCTGCGCAAACAGGGACTGCGCGAGCGAACTGAGCTGCACTACCTCTACCCCCTGCCCCGCGTCTTCCCCATCGAGAGTGTGGCCGAGGTAGCCACCCCCCTCCTGGAGGAGCGCGATATCAAGTACACCGTCTTCTTCAATACAGAAGCGGTAGATACGCAGCGCAAGGTCATCTCATCGCTGGAAGGGGAGGAGATACCCTATGATCTGCTGGTACTGATACCCCCGCATCGCGGCGCGAAGGTCATTGAGGATTCGGGTCTGGGCGACGAGCAGGGCTGGCTGCCAACGGACCGCGCGACCTTAGCAGTCAAAGGCCAGAGCCACATCTATGCCCTGGGTGATGCCACCGACCTGCCCGTGTCCAAGAGTGGTTCGGCTGCCCACTTCGAGGCCAGGGTGCTGGCCCGGCGTCTGATTGCCGAGGTGCGTGGGGAAGAGCCAGAACATGGCGAGGCAACCTATGATGGAGAGGTGATGTGTTTCCTGGAGACAGGCGGGAACCGGGCCACGCAGCTGGTGTTCAACTACGAACATCCACCTCATCCCCCCCGGCCCAGCCAGTATTACCACATGGAGAAACACCTCTTCAATCGAGCATACTGGTACATCGTACCACAGGGGCTGATCTGATCTCCACCCTCCCCGGTGAAGGGATTGGTTTGCCCGATGAGCAACACGCACACTCCGCAGCAGGAAGCGTTCTGCTACGGGGTGTGCGCATTAGTGTGAGAAGCATATGCTTGTCCGCAGGCTGTGTCGTGATTGTGAGAAAAAGGCGTTCCACTGTGATTTCCTTGAGAGAAAAGTGGCATATGCTCTGCACAGAGACGGAGTATCCCCGGTCGTCGATACCGCCGGTCGGGAAAGAAAGGAGTTCTATCATGTTTCAGCAGATTCTGGTGCCACTTGATGGCTCTGCCTGCTCGGAACGCGCACTGCCCGTCGCGGCGCAGATCGCGCGCGCGACGCATGGCATGCTCATACTGGTAAGGGCCATCCCTTCAACGATAGAGGCTGCATGGTATACGATGGGATCGGCGCCGTTGATGGAAGAAGCCATGGACGCGGAACTGAAGGAGGTGGAAGCGTACCTGAACGGTGTAGCCGGGACACCGATGCTGAAAGGCATTAAGGTAACCAGACATATTCTGACGAATAGACCGGCGACATCCATTCTTGACGCGATACGCACTCTACAGGCTGACCTGGTTGTGATGTGCAGTCACGGAGCGACGGGGTTCAGACGCTGGATGCTGGGCAGCGTGACGCAGGAAGTGATCCGCCATAGCCCGGTTCCCGTGCTGGCATTACGCGAGGGCTACGAGCAACCAACCAGCGCCTATCCAGATGTCTCTCGCCCCTTCTATTCCTTCACCACCGTCGTGGCGCTGGATGGCTCCCGCCTGGCTGAAGAGGCGCTGGTTCCAGCAGCTACCCTGACAGCAGCTATTGCCGCGCCAGCGCGAGGGGGACTGCATCTCACGCGAGTCGTGAAAGTGCCAACGCCCGGCGAGAGGCAGGAGCTTGAGCCTGAACTGAGAGAGATGGCACTTTATGAAGCCAGATATTACCTGCGCGAGCTTACCGACCGACTGCTGGAAGGGCCGGTGGCAGATCTGAACCTGACCGTGAGCTGGTCGGTCGCGATGGGAGAGGACGTCGCGAAAACGCTCATCCGCGTCGCCGAGCATGGCGAGGATGTGAGGGGCGTGCGTGTCTTCGGTGGCTATAACATGCTGGCGATGACTACTCACGGCAGAAGCGGTTTCCCCCGCCTGGTGCTGGGCAGCGTCACCGAGCAGGTACTGAAGACGACCAGATTGCCTCTCTTCATTGTTCACGCCTCCAACCTTGATACTGAGATTCAAACGAGTAGAGGCGCGCCAGAGCAAACTGAGAGTCAGGCCAGTCTGCGCTAACTGCACGGCTGGCAGGAGCATGTGAGAGAGTAGAGAGAGTTATGGAACACACCTGGATAACAGCAGAGGGCAACGAGGCGGTAGCGACTATTGCCCATGCCTTAAGTGAAGTCATCGCCATCTACCCGATTACGCCTTCGACGCCAATGGGTGAATTTGCCGATGCCTGGTCAGCGGCGGGTCGTCCGAACCTGTGGGGAACGGTGCCGCTGGTGGTAGAGATGCAGTCAGAGGGGGGCGCAGCCGGGGCCATTCACGGAGCCTTGCAGACTGGCTCGCTGGCAACAACCTTCACGGCCTCGCAGGGCTTGTTGTTAATGATCCCCAATATGTACAAAATTGCCGGGGAGTTGACGCCCACCGTTTTCCATGTTGCAGCCCGCTCGCTGGCGACGCAGGCCCTTTCTATCTTCGGCGATCACTCCGATGTGATGGCGACCCGCGCTACCGGCTTTGCCCTGCTGGCCTCCGCTTCGGTGCAGGAGGCGCAGGACCTGGCTTTGATCGCCCACGCCTCCACTCTGCAAACGCGGGTGCCGTTCCTGCACTTCTTCGATGGCTTCCGCACCTCCCACGAAATCAACAAGATCGAACAACTCACACTGGAAGACATGCGGGCCATGATCGACGATGCTCTGGTGACTGCTCACCGGCAGCGCGCGCTCTCGCCCGATCATCCTTTCATTCGCGGCACCGCTCACAACCCCGACACATACTTTCAGGCGCGTGAAAGCGTCAACCCCTACTACCTGTCCTGCCCCGGCATTGTGCAGCAAGCAATGGATCGCTTCGCCAGCCTGACCGGGCGTCAGTATCATCTGTTCGACTACGCAGGCACGCCCGACGCGGAGCGCGTGATCGTTCTCATGGGTTCGGGCGCGGAGACGGTTCAGGAGACGGCAGCGTACCTGAACGCGCGCGGGGAGAAAGTAGGCGTCCTCAACGTTCATCTCTTCCGCCCATTCTCCATAGCACACTTTGTGCAGGCGCTGCCACCCACCGTTCAGACGCTGGCCGTGCTTGACCGCACAAAGGAGCCGGGCAGCTCCGGAGAGCCGCTCTACCTTGACGTGGTCGCCGCTCTCAACGAGGGCTGGCGGCAGGAAAATCGCCCGCGAGTGATCGGCGGGCGCTATGGCCTCTCCTCGAAAGAATTCACTCCGGCTATGGTCAAGGGCATCTTCGATGAGATGCGCGCGAACGAGCCGAAAAATCATTTCACCATCGGCATCGACGATGATGTGACGCACACCAGCCTGAGTTATGATCCCGTTTTCTCGCTCGACCAGCAAGGTACCGTGCAGTGTGTCTTCTGGGGCCTGGGTTCCGACGGCACGGTGGGGGCCAATAAAAACTCGATCAAGATCATCGGCGAGGAGACGGAGAACTACGCTCAGGGCTACTTCGTCTACGACTCCAAAAAATCAGGCTCGGTGACGATCTCGCACCTGCGTTTCGGCCCCCATCCCATCCACGCGCCCTATCAGATCGGCGCCGGTGAAGCCGACTTTGTTGCCTGCCACCAGTTCACCTTTCTGGAACGCTTTGATGTCCTCAAATATGCTCGCCCCGGCGGCGTCTTCCTGCTCGATAGCTCCTATGGCCCGCAGGAGGTCTGGGAACACCTGCCTGTCGAGGCACAGCAGGAAATACTGACGAAAAAACTGCGTTTCTACGTGATCGACGCGCACAAAGTGGCGCACGAGACGGGTATGGGTGCGCGCATCAATACGGTGATGCAGACCTGTTTCTTCGCCATCAGCGGCATTCTGCCTCGTGAGGAGGCCATCAATCAGATCAAAGAGAGTATCAGGAAGACGTATGGCAAGCGCGGCGAGGCGGTGGTACAGCGCAACTTCCAGGCCGTTGACCGAACGCTGGAAGGCCTGCACGAGGTCGCAATACCGGTAGCCGACGCGCAGGAGCGTGTGAGCGCGGAAGCCGCTGTTGCCGGCGTAACGGCAGGCGCGGCGGGCGCGCAAAGGCGACAACCGGTTGCCTTGCCCATGCTGCACCGCCGACCGCCCGTACCGCCGCAGGCGCCCGCTTTCGTGCGCGACGTGATCGGCCCGATGATCGCCCTGGAAGGCGACAGCCTGCCGGTCAGCGCCCTGCCCGCCGATGGCACCTACCCCTCCGGCACCGCCTGCTGGGAGAAGCGCAACATCGCCGAAGAGATCCCGACCTGGGATCCGAGCATCTGCATCCAGTGCGGCAAATGCACGATGGTCTGCCCCCACGCGGTCATCCGCATGAAGGTCTTTGACCCGGTACACCTTGAACACGCCCCGGCCAGCTTCCAGTCGATGGACGCTCACTTCAAAGAGTTTCCCGGCATGAAATACAGCCTGCAGGTCTCGCCCGAAGACTGCACCGGCTGCGGCCTCTGCGTCGAAGCCTGCCCGGTTAAAGACAAGCGCAATGTGAAGCACAAAGCGATCAACATGGCTCCCCAGCCGC
Source organism: Chloroflexota bacterium (assembly GCA_902810755.1). The sequence continues at coordinate 69,338 of CADDYT010000004.1, read as the reverse complement.
CCCTGCGCGAGCAAGAGCGGGCCAACTGGGAGTTTTTCCTCTCCCTGCCTGACGTTGGCAGCGACCACCTCAACCTGGCCGCCATCAAGAACTCACAGTTGCTCACGCCGCTCTTCGAGTTCTCCGGGGCCTGTTCCGGCTGCGGCGAAACGCCCTACATCAAGCTGGCAACGCAGTTGTTCGGCGATCGCATGATCGTGGCCAACGCCACCGGCTGCTCCTCCATATATGGTGGCAATCTGCCCACAACGCCGTGGAGCATCAATGCCGCAGGGCGCGGCCCCGCGTGGTCGAATTCGCTCTTTGAAGACAACGCCGAATTTGGTCTCGGCATGCGCCTGACGCTGGACAAGCAGGAAGAATACGCCCGCGAACTGCTCAAGCAACTGGTTGAGGTGGTAGGCGAGGAGCTGGTAAATGCCCTGCTCAACGCCGATCAGGCCAGCGAAGCAGGCATCCAGGGCCAGCGCGCGCGCGTCGCCATCCTGAAGCGGCGATTGCAAAGCGCGGAGCTTACCGATGAGGGGCAGGCGGCCCATGCGCGCAACCTGCTCGCTATCGCGGACGTGCTGGTGCGCAAGAGCGTCTGGATTATCGGCGGCGATGGCTGGTCCTACGATATCGGCTACGGCGGCCTCGATCATGTCCTGGCCTCCGGGCGCAACGTCAACGTGCTGGTGCTGGATACCGAAGTGTACTCGAACACAGGAGGGCAGGCCTCGAAATCGACGCCGCGCGGGGCCGTCGCCAAATTCGCGGCGCGCGGCAAGTCCCTGCCCAAGAAAGACCTGGGCATGCTGGCGATGGCCTATGGTTACGTCTACGTCGCGCGCGTGGCGATGGGAGCCAACGATCAGCAGACCCTGCGCGCCTTCATCGATGCCGAGGCGTATGATGGCCCCTCGCTCATCATCGCCTACAGCCACTGTATCGCGCATGGCATCGATATGGTCAAGGGACTGGAACAGCAGAAACTGGCCGTACAGTCCGGCTACTGGCCGCTCTATCGCTATAACCCGGCTCTGCTGGACGAAGGCAAGAACCCCTTGATCCTTGACTCGAAAGATCCAAGCATCCCGCTGGAGCAATTCGCCTACAATGAGACGCGCTTCAAAATGCTGCTGCAAAGCAACGAGGAACGCGCCGAAACGCTGATGCACGAGGCCAGAGAGGATGTGAAGGAACGCTGGCAACACTACCGGCTGATGGCAGCAGAGCCAGTACCGGTTCACAGGGAGAATGGTCATGCTTGATCTTACCACGACCTATCTTGGTCTCACCTTGAAAAACCCCCTCGTCGTGTCTGCGTCGCCCCTCTCGAAAAAGGTGGCAACAGCGCGGTTCCTGGAAGAGTGTGGCGCGGCGGCCATCGTGATGTACTCGCTCTTCGAGGAGCAGATCACCCACGAAAGCCACGAGCTGGATCATTACCTGGAGCGCGGCACCCACTCCTATGCCGAGGCGCTGAGCTACTTCCCCGACCTCGACCATTACAATCTGGGGCCGGAGCAGTACCTGGAACACCTGCAGCGCGTCAAACAGGCGGTCAACATCCCGGTGATTGGCAGTCTGAACGGCATCTCATCCGGCGGCTGGGTAGAGTATGCGCACAAAATTGAGCAGGCGGGAGCCGACGCGCTGGAACTCAACATCTACTACCTGCCAACCGATCCCAATTTGAGCAGCGCGGAACTGGAAGAGAGCTACATCAGTCTGGTGGCGGACGTGCGCGACACGGTACGTATCCCGCTCGCGCTCAAACTCAGTCCCTTCTTCACGGCGCTGCCCAACATGGCCCTGCGCTTCGTCGAGGCCGGGGCCGATGGCCTGGTGCTGTTCAATCGCTTCTACCAGCCCGACCTTGACCTGGAAAAACTGGAAGTTGTCCCCAACCTGGAATTGAGTACCTCGCACGACCTGCGCCTGTCCCTACGCTGGATCGCGCTGCTCTACGGGCATATCCCCACAGACTTTGCCCTGACCGGCGGCGTGCATTGCGCGCAGGATGTCCTCAAGGCCATGATGGCGGGCGCGAACGTTGCCATGCTGGCTTCTGAACTGCTCGTCCACGGCTCACCCCGCCTGACGGCCATCCTCAAGGATATCGAGCAGTGGATGCAGGAACATGAATACGAGTCCATTGCACAGATGCGCGGCAGTATGAGCCAGAAGTCTGTTGCCGAACCGGCAGCTTTCGAGCGCGCCAACTACATGAAGGCTCTCAGCACCTTCAATCGCTACCTGCGTTAGTCAATACTAAGGAGGTTTCATCATGTCAGAAAATGAATTTCGCCGTCCCGTTTCCGTTGACTTTGCTCCTGCTGGCAGCGTCTGCGAGTGGTGCGGTCAGCCTGCGGTAGTGCAGCTCACCGCCATCGGCGGTAAAACACACAATGAGGGTGGTTTTTTCTGCCAGGCCTGTGGCGATGAGTTCATCCGCGCCGTCGCCGAATCACTGAGTAGAGAGATTTCGGAAAAACAGCTAGCCTGATCTATCTACCTGCCAGTCAAGCAGAGAGCCGGTTCACCAGGTGGTGAACCGGCTCTCTGCTTGACTGGCAGCAACCACAAACGGGAGGGGCGAAACTTCGCCCCTCCCGTCGCTGAAGCCCGGTGAAGGCTAGGGAACAGGAACCGCTTCCGGGGGAGTACGCCGGGCCTGGCGAGCTGCCATGCGGCGCTGCATGGTGCGGTTGGCATTGATCGAAACGCGCACGAAGAGCCAGCCTGCGATGATGGCGACCCCCACCAGCGAGATCCACATGATGGCAAGCGCCACACCCACGTTGCTGTTGCTGGTGAAGAATTGCCCGAAGCCGGACAGGTACGTCTGGCTTGTGGCCTCAACGGCGAAGACCTGCGGGCCGTAATAGAGCGTTGCGCCCAGCACCAGGAAAACGGTGGCGATGCGGTACGCGGTCACGTCATCGTCCACGCGGCGCGAGAGTTTGACTGCCAGGGCAATCAGCAGGCAGAGGGCTGCCAGCGGCCCCGTGATTGGCAAGGGCGCGTTGGCCACGATATTGGGCGAGAAGAAGATCCAGCTCAGAGCAAAGGTGATGAGCAGTACGGCGTCGCGCATCAACAGGTAGGACATCCACCACACATCGGCCCCCAGGCGCAGGCCGCAGCGACGCAGCGTGCGCAGAACATAGGGACGCCCCAGATGCAACATCAGCGTCATCGTCCACAGGGCCGGGAGAAAAGCCACAATCGTGCTGATCATCCACTGCGAGCCGCCCTGAATCAACGCCTGTGTGATAGCATTGGCGATATCATCGGGTTTCATGGTTATGCTCCTTTCCTCGTTGAGGCTGATTCCTGTATTTCAGCACGCCCGCCGGTTCTTACGACATAGACGGCGGCGACCGCGCCCATGATGGCGAATAGCGCCGTTGCCACGTAGCCGATACCAACGGCCCAGTTGGGGTTGCTGCTCGTGACCAGGAAGTTACTGATGTTTGCCATAGCTCCGGCAGCGATGGCGTTGCCCTGCACCCCGACCACATAGGGGATGAAGTAGAGAGCTGCACCCACCGCGAGCAGGACAGTCACCAGCCGGAAATCGTTCAGATCGTGATCGGGATCGCCCATCAGTTTTACCAGCAGGACGCCGAAGAGCGCGGCAGCCGCCAGCGCGCCGGTCAGCGGCAATTGATCGGTCGTGACCACGTCCGGGAAAAAGAACATGAAGCTCATCACCACCCCGGAGACGATCAGCAGGTCGCGCAGAGCGATGTAGACCAGCCAGAGCAGGTCAGCGCCCAGCCGCAGGGTGAAGCGGTCGATCATATCCAGAATGTAGGGACGGCCCAGGTGCAGCCCCAGAATCACCAGCCAGATGACGGGCAAGGCAGCGGCCAGCGTCCCTTCCAGGAATTGTTCGCCGCCTGCATTGAGACCCGAAATGATGGCATTGGTCAGGTCTTGAACTGACATTCCATTGCTCCTTTCAGGAGTGAGAAAACAACAACAATTTCAGACAGTACGCTTTGCCGCCACCGTTTCGGGAGCAATGACCCTGACGGACGGGCAAAGATAGGCCAGGTCACAGCGCAGGCAGCGACTCGCTTCGCGGCGCGCCTGCTCCTCGGTGAAGCCGAGGGCAAATTCGATGGAGCGGTCGCGTGCCGCCTCCGCGCTGCGCAGTGGCATCTCCTCACGCGGGGTCGGACGCAAATCCAGGGAGATGATTCCACCCTCCGGCAGCGTCGACGCTGTCTCGAACTCATCTTCCGGCATCTCCAGCACCTCGCCGGGCGGCAGGAAGGAGAGATACGCATGGATAGAACGCGCGGCCTTGCGGCCATGCGCAGCCGCGTGAATGATCGACTTCGGGCCATAGGTGACATCACCGGCGGCGAAGACACCCGGCGCGCCGGTTGCCAGGGTTTCCGGGTTGATGAGCAGGCCACCCCAGGGAGCCACCATCACGCTGGTTCCTTCCGGCAGGAATGAAGGATCGGGGGCCTCGCCAATGGCCACCAGAATCTTATCAACGGCGAGGTCAAAGGTCTCACCGGGGACGGGTACCGGCTTGCGGCGTCCCTTTTCATCCGGCTCACCGAGCTTCATGCGCTGGCAACGGATCGCCCGCACCTGTCTCTGCTCGGTTCCCAGAATTTCTATGGGAGCGGCCAGTTCGTGCAGTTGAATGCCTTCCTCAATGGCGGCGCGCACTTCTTCGACCTGCGCAGGCATCTCTTGCCGGGTGCGGCGATAGAGAATATGTACCTCCTGCGCGCCAGCCCGCAGCGCAGAACGGGCCGCGTCCATCGCCGTGCTGCCGCCGCCAACCACAGCCACCGTCCCCTCAATATGTGCATCGGGATTCAGGTTGAACTCCTTGAGGAAAGTGGTTGCCGGAATCACGCCCTGCAAATCTTCGCCGGGAACGCCCATGCGCTGGCTCAATTGCGCGCCGACGGCCAGCAACACGGCATCGTAGTCACGCTGCAACTCATCGAGGCTCACGTCGCGGCCAATTGCCGTGTTGAGTCGGATCTCGACTCCCAGTTCGCGTATGGCATCGATGTCGCGATTCAACTCCGCGCGCGGCAGGCGATATTCTGGAATGCCAATTGCCATCATGCCACCGGCAACGGGCATGGCGTCGAAGACGGTCACCCCGTAGCCCCGGCGCGCCAGATAGTAGGCGGCGCTCAGGCCGGTGGGACCCGCGCCCACAATGGCGACCACTTCCGCTCGCTGCTCCTTCGGCGGGCGGATACGCCGTGCTGTGGGCGAGCCATGATCGGTGGCAAAGCGTTTCAAATCGCGAATGGCGATGGGGGCATCGAACTCGCCGCGCCGACATACATCCTCACAGGGAGCAGTGCAAACGCGCCCGCAGATGGAGGGGAACGGGTTAGGTTCTGCTGCCACCTGCAACGCCTCGTCGTAGCGCCCCTGGGCGATCAGGCTGACATAGAGGCCCGCGTTGGTGCCAACCGGACAGGCGGCCTGGCAGGGGGCGCGTAAATCCTCTTTGCGCTCGCCCAGCCAGCTACGCCAGCTCTGCCACGTGGCCTGCCGTTCGGCAACATGCCAGGCATGATCGGCCCCCCACGGCGTTTCTCCCGGCTCCTCAGGAATCGCGCGCGTGTAGGCGTTCAGCGGCAACCAGCCCCCTTCTGGCGGCAGATGCGAGACATCTCCACGCCGCGCATACTGTACCTCTCTGACGCCGCCCTCAATAGTAATGGCATTGGTCGGGCATTCTTGCGCGCAAACCTGGCAGCCAATGCACGTGGCGACCTGAATCGGGGCCAGCATCATCCAGGAACGCTCCGCGTTCTCACCGGGGATAGGGCTGAGCCGTTCTTCGGCGCTACCCACCGTGCCATTGCCCGCCGGGCGGCTCATATCCAGGCAGCGCACCGGGCAAAGATCCATACAGATTCCGCAGTTAATACAGGTTTGTTGATTAACCTGAAAACGATAGGCCATGTTGCCTCCTTTCAGGCAGAACGCCGTTCCGCGCCCTCCGGCTCGCCGTCTCTTCACCTGTACTGGCGAGAAAGAACGCTTGCGGTATCCAGCCTACATACAAATGCTTATTGCATAAAGCATAAGGCTCACACATCACAGACCCATCACGAAGAAGAGGTAAAAAATCACAGGAGGCACTCAAAGTTGTTTCCGGGGCGCCGTCGTCTTTCCCTTCATATCCAGGGGCCGCACGATCAGCAGCGGGAGTTGTGTGGCAAGCAGCGTGCGACCGGTAACGCTGCCCATCGTCAAAAGTTGCAAGCCGCCGTAGCCATGAGTTGCCATCGCAATCAGCCGGGAAGGGCGTACTGTATCTGTCCCCTCCATAATGTCCCCGTTGCTCGCGCTCTCCCCACTCTCTGCCACTCTCGCAATCGCTGCCGCAATATCAGTATCGATGGTGACCGAGCCGGTGAAGGAGAGGCCCAGACCGGCGAGACTGCTGGCAAGCTGGCCCGAATGAATGCGCTTCAGGGTGACATGAATATACTCCTTTGCCGCCTGTAAAATGGCTTCTCTGGCGCTATAGCCGCTCAAATCATTGGTCGGCATCACCACGATGCGCAGAAAGTGAAGCTGCCCACGTCCGGGAGCTGCCAGCGCCGCGACAAGCTGTCCGGCAGGCACAATAGCCTCCTCGGCTCGCAGGGAACCATCCAGCGGGATCAGCGCCTGCAGTATACCTTCCGGCGTAAGATCACGGGCGAGATCAGGCCCCTCGTCTCGCTGCATCAGGACAGGAACAGGAGAGAGCCGTGCAATTTTTTCCGCGATACTGCCCATAACCCATCGCTTCATGCCTGTGTAGCCATGACTGGACATCACCACCAGGTCGCTGTGATGCTCGTCTATCGCCGTGAGAATAGCCGGAGCTACATCCCCCACCACCACCTCTGTCTCTACAGAAATGCCGCCGGGCAGGCTCGTTTGAGCAAGATGATCCAGGTAGTCCTTCGCTTTCGCCCGCTCGATCTTCACCAGCGGCGCCGTCGCTATCGGCTCAAAGGACACGTAGGAGATCAGCTCAGGCGGGAAGCTCAGAGCGCGAAACAGCAGAATGCTTCCACCGGAAGCCTGGGCCAGCCGCGTCGCGAGAGGAAGCACCCGCTCCGCCCGTGCCGATCCATCGAGAGGAACCAGAATACGTTGAAACACCGTATGACTCCTTTCACAATCACCGCCAGTTCGTTGATCTCGCGAACCGGTACAGCCATCTTTGAACACTGTTGCCAGTCCTCCATACCGGGAAGGCTAGAAACAGCTTATGTTCTCCTGCTCACAATGACATCACATGCAAGGGAGACCATCTCACAATTGCATCACGATATGCATACTTCCCATCTGCTGGCGCCGCTCATGTATTTACCTGCCTCCCGCATGCTAGCGCATGCTTGCACATCATTCTGTCGAGTGAGTATAATTTTCTTTGATGAAGCGATCAGATCAGACCGAATTGAATTGAATCGAATCAAACCGAACGTCCAGGCAAGTTGAAACAAGGGAGTTTCTGAAGGAGAAATGAGCAATGACGACGGAACCGCGAATCATCAAGTTTTATGAAACCACGCTGCGCGACGGCGAGCAGACGCCCGGCGTGAACTACTTTCCAGAGGAGAAGCTGGCAATTGCCCAGGCGCTGGCCGACATGGGCTTCGACACCCTCGACTGCGGCTTCCCCATCTCCTCACCCGGCGAGTTCGAGGCCGTGCGCCTGATTGCCTCAAAAGTCGACAACGCTGAAATTTGCGCCATTGCCCGCGCCAACCCCGCCGACATCGAGCGCGCCTGGGAGGCGGTGAAGATCGCGGCGCACCCGGCCATCCAGCCATTCATCAGCGTCTCGCCCCTGCACCGCAAAGTGAAACTGGGCAAGACGCGCGAGGAGGTGCTGGAACTGGCGCGGCGCGCGGTGGCGCAGGGCCGTTCCTACACCGAGAACGTCGATTTCGCCCTGGAAGACACGACGCGCACCGAACACGATTTCATTCTGGAAGTCTGCGAGGCCATCCTCAAAGAGGGCGTGCGCTTCGTCACCCTCTGCGATACCGTCGGCTTCGCCCTGCCCTGGGAATTCGGGCAACTGGTGGCCGACGTGAAGCGCGAGTTCCCCGGTATCCGCATCTCCGCCCACTGCCACGACGACCTCGGTCTGGCCGTCGCCAACGCCCTTGAGGGCCTGCGCAACGGAGCAGAGCGTGTGGATACCTGCATCAACGGCCTCGGCGAGCGGGCAGGGAACGCGGCCACCGAAGAGGTCGTCATGGCCATCAAGACCCGTTCCGCCAACCTGGGCATGGATGTCCGCATTGACACTACGAAGATCATTCCCACCAGCCGTCTGGTCGCAAAGCTCTCCGGCATGCAGCCGCAGTGGACTAAAGCCGTTGTCGGCGCCAACGCCTTCGCGCACGGCGGCGGCATCCACCAGGATGGCGTCCTCAAAGACGCCAGCACCTACGAGATCATGACGCCCGAATCCATCGGCCTGACTGCTGCTGACCGCCGCATGCACATGGGCAAGCTCTCCGGTCGCGCCGCCCTCAACGCTCAGCTACGCGACCTCGGCTACGATCTGGAGAAGGAACAGCTCAACCGCGCCTTCGACATGGCCAAACTCCTGCTCGGTAAAAAGAAAGAACTGGAGGAGATGGACCTGCGTTACATCGCCGAGGCGGCGCTGAACGCGACTCCCGTAACGCCCGGTTCCGTGTAAACTGACTGAGACGGCTTTCAGAGGACAAAGGATGCATGTTTGAAACGTTTGTCCCGTTGCAGATACAGACAACTGGAGCCAGCATTCACGTGCTGAAGGGGGGATCAGGCGATCCCCTCTTGCTGCTGCATGGCTACCCGCAAACCCATGTGATGTGGCATAAAATCGCCCCTCGCCTGGCGCAGAACTTCACCGTCATACTCGCCGATCTGCGCGGCTATGGCGATAGCTCCAAGCCAGCGGGGGCAATGGATCACTCGACCTATTCCAAACGGGCGATGGCTCAGGATATGGTCGAGGTGATGCAGAAACTCGGCTACGATACCTTTTCCGTGGTTGGACACGACCGGGGAGCGCGCGTGACCCATCGCATGGCCCTCGACCACCCACAGCGCATCAAAAAAGCGGCAGTGCTGGACATTGCGCCCACCTATCTGATGTACATGACGACCGATAAAGAATTCGCCACCGTCTATTATCACTGGTTCTTTCTGATCCAGCCTGACGACCATCCTGAGCGCATGATCGGGGCGCAGCCCGAATACTTCCTGCGCAGTCGGCTCCAGCGTTGGAGTGCTGACCCCTCAGCATTCACGCCTGAGGCGATAGCCGAGTACCTGCGCTGCTTCTGCAACCCTGCCTGCATCCATGCCACCTGCGAGGATTACCGGGCCTCGGCCAGCATCGACCTGCAACATGACGAGGCTGACATGCAGCAGAAAGTGCGCTGCCCTCTGCTCGTCTTATGGGGCGAGAAGGGCTTCATCGGACGCAAATACGATGTCCTGGCGGTCTGGCGCGAGCGAGCCGAGGACGTGCAGGGCTATGCTCTTCCCTCCGGGCATTTCCTGCCGGAAGAAGCCCCGGAAGAAACCTGCCAGGCACTACAGGCATTCCTGCTGCACAACTGATCTTTTCACATCCACGCAACATGCACGGTACGCCGTCGCGGCCCATCCAGTTCGACCAGCACGACACGCTGCCAGACACCCAGTAACAACTGGTGATCGGCGTAGGGAATACTCAGCGACGGGCCAATGATGGACGAAATCAGGTGATCGGGCGCGTGCGCCGGGTTGTGCGGGTGCCGGTAGGAGAGCGGGGGCAGCAGGCGGCGCAGCGCCTGCAGGAGATCAAGGTCGGTGCCGGGGTCAAGATCGGCAGTAGTCAGCGCGCAGGTCGTGTGGGCGACAAAAACGACACACACGCCCTCGCGCGGCCCCCCCTCGCGCAGCGCCGCCTCCACCGTGTCCGTAATATCAACAATCTCGTCTTTTCTGTGGGTCGTAACGGTGATTGTCTTCATATGTTATGTTATAACGATTTCCCTCAAGCAAAAACAACCCCCCATGCTGTTCAGGAGGCACATCAAGCTTGAAGCCACTCTGGGCTTGCCTTACGCAACCACATAGAGTATTATTGAGAAGCAAAATTGAGGAGATATTTTCGAAGGTATATTTGGAGGTATCCATATGGCAACAGAGAAAACAAGCCTGAAGGTATACTTAGATCACCTTATCCAGCGTGAGAACCTGCGCTACCAGCGATCCCGAGAAAAAGTTGCATCAACGCCATCCGGGCCACCCATGCTGAGAATGAGTGATTTATTTGGAGACCATATCTCCTCACGGGTTGCGTCATTACGTAAACCAGATTTCCAGCGTGCAACATGGGCATGGACACCTGAGGATTGTGTATCCTTGCTGGAATCCATTGTAAATGAACAGGTGATTCCGAGCATCATTATGTGGTCAAGCCCGGAAAATGGCTATGATTATGTTCTTGATGGCGGTCATCGCATCTCTGTCGTGCTGGCGTGGCTCAATGATGATTGGGGTGATACACTTCCTTCCGGGGAATACAGAGATGAGGAGCAAGAAGTACTCATTAAACAGGCAGCAAAAGAAGTTCGCAATCTTGTCAAGATAAAAATTGGGAGTATCAGCGATTATCAGGCTGCTGACTAAGAATTCAATCGCGCAGTCATGGAAGACAAAGCTCCCAGGCGGGTATTAGATGCAACTACCTTCAACAGGGGTTTATTCTATCAGCGCCTGCGCAGAGGAGAAGTTGGTTTTCATATTTTATGGGTGCCTGGTAATTACGAAAAAGCAGAAATATCATTTTTAAAAATTAATAAAAGCGGCAGGCAGTTATCGGAGTGGGAAACCACCATCATTGAAAGCAGACATTCCAGTTTTGTTCGAGCGGTAATGTCTATATCCAGTATAAGTAGTGCAAAGCATTACTGGCATACAAAAGATCTGGAAGAGGAGGGCAATGAGTTAGCTCAAAATAAAATAGAGGAGATACTCAAAGGAGTAAATAAACTCCATGAGATGCTTTTCAAGCCTGCTTACGAGACCCCTATCAAGAGATTACAACAACCTTTGATAGTTCCTCCTGACGTACAGACAAAACCCTACTGGCTGGCCGAACTACTTACAGTGATAGCAGGAGGCAAGGGACAAAAAGCAGAAACGCGCAAACTGATCGATAGAGATATACATGCTTTACCAGAAGAGATAATCGGTAACGGATTGCATCTTATAGAGAATGCTCTTGATGGACTGGGGCATCTTATTGGCCCCTCTCCAAAATCTCTGGCCTTAATCCCGGTACTGTACTTCTACACGGACGCAGGCCGCTATGTGCGTAGCCTTCTCTATGGTTTCTTGTACTGGATATTATCTGGTAGTGAAGAAGATATTCTTAGTAGAAAGCGTGTATTTTCAATACATCGTGCTGTTTTCGAGCAGGTTCTTTTAAATAACAAAGAAGATGTTATAACAGGTATTACGCGCAGAACAGGTTCGGGTCCTGAGGTAACAAGTCAAACTGCTCAATATTATCAAGGATTGCTAGAACTCCTGGTCAAGCATAGGGACGACATACATTCTGAAGCATTTGCGGCTGATTATTCGGCATTGACAAAAAGACTTACCAACAAAGCCGTAAAAGTGCGCCTACCCGCCGGAAAAAGCCGCACTTTTACGGAGAGGCAGAAATCTTCTCTGGTACTCGATCACTTTTTTTACAATCCCAATCGTTGTGGAATCTGTGATGGTATGTTAGACCCTACCGCCGATTTACAACACGATCACATTGTTGAGCATGCTAGAGGAGGCAGAACTATAAAAGAGAACCAGCGCCTGGTTCATCCTTTTTGCAATAATCAATCCAACCGCGAACTCATTGAGAGAGGAAAAAGTGGGCAAGAAAGCATTCCCCTCCCAAGATTCGTGGATCCCGATCTCATCACAGAACCACAGCAACTCAGGCTGGCATTTTTCGATGACCCTGATTTTTTCTAATCGCAGCTATTACTGGCTTCTACTGAGCAGCGAACACTTGCTATCCACCTGATCATTTCCTTTTTGTTGCAACAAGTCCTGCTCAAAAAGGAGAATACTATCTTTTGCCTCTTGCAGAGCGTCTTCGCTGATATCAATACCTATGGCATGCCTCTCTTTGCTTTGCTTTACTGCAAATAACAGAGCTGTCCCACTGCCACAAAAAGGATCAAGTAATACACCATTCGGTGGACACGTAGCCTGTACAGGTAATGACACTAATTGCTCAGGGAACGTTGCTATATGCTTCTTTCTAGCGGGCATTGTTTGGCCTGAACTCGTGGGCACACTCCAAACAGAGAAAGGCGGCTTTCGATCACGCTTCCCGTTAGAAGGCATAGCAACAGCTTCTGCATCAAAATAGTATTTTCTCTGCTTCACAAAGTGAAAAATATACTCATGTGCTAAAGCACATCGATCTGAGACAGGATCAGGCATTGGCGCTGGCTTGTACCAGACATTATCATTACGTACAATCCATCCGTCGTCTTGCATTGCAATAGCAAATCGATGTGGAATAAGGAGGAGTTGTTTTGGAACACACCAGGGACCCTGCCCTCTTTTATCTTGTGGACGATCAAAGCGGCGATTTCTTTGTTTCACATCGATACCATGAGAGCGGCCTTTTCCACTCCAGTATGTATCGCCTATATTCACCCATAAACTTCCTGTAGGCTTAAGAACCCGTCTTGCTTGATGAAATACGGCCACAAGTCTGTCAATATATAACTGAGGATGTTCTTCCAGACCCAACTGTCCTGTAATACCATAGTCCCGTTTCCCGTAATAGGGAGGGGAAGTAACAATACAGTCTATAGACTCGGCCTCTACCCCCGATAATATCACCTCGGCATCACCTTTATATAAGGTTACATGAGATGAGTTAAAATAAGGGACAGGCAAAAGCTGGAGGTTCTTCCTGCCTGACAATTGCTCCTGGTTCAAATCAATGTGGCTTGCTCTTTTCAAACCATTCATCTCGGTCAAGCCTTGCATTTCTTCCTCCCTGACTGAAAAATAGTGTCAATCACTCTCAGGCCGTACCTGTTAGGCAAAAACTCTAAATATCATTATATTACTCATAAAATAACCTGTCAATGTTCCATTTTTACCGTCGGGATTGGCTATCTACAGGGGATTTTACCAGGGAACCTGAAATGAACCATGCTCATATTTTGTCTTATTTCCTCCCTTATCTCGCTGAAAATGTGAGATAATACGAAGCAGAGAAGATGTGAGCCTGACTGACAGGGATGCGATAGAAGGCAGGAACGAGTCAGGGTCAGGAAAGAGGAACAGGACTTTATCTATGTCCACGGAGGAAGAATCATCTATGGCAAAATCCATGTTTGACAAAATCTGGGAGGCGCACGTGGTGCGGGATGTGCCGGGGGAGTCGACCGTTCTTTACATTGATCGCCACCTGGTGCATGAGGCAACGTCACCGCAGGCGTTTGCCGGGCTGCGCGAGACGGGGCGCAAGGTGCGCAGGCCCGATGCCACCATCGCCGTGCTTGACCATAACGTGCCGACGGTGGTGGGGCGCAAGATGATTAATGTGGTGGATCGCGACAGCGAAATCTGCATCACCACGATGGAGCAGAATGCGCGCGACTTTCATGTGACACTCTTTGACATGAATGATGCGCGGCAGGGCATTGTGCATGTCATCGGCCCGGAACAGGGCATTACGCTGCCGGGGATGACGATTGTGTGCGGCGATTCTCATACGTCCACGCACGGAGCGGTGGGCGCGCTGGCCTTCGGCATCGGCACCAGCGAGATTGAACACGTGCTGGCGACGCAGTGCCTGTTGCAGACGCGACCGAAGAGCATGAATATTCGCATCGAAGGCACGCCGGGGCCGGGCGTCACGGCGAAAGATATCGCCCTGTACCTCATCGGCCAGCTTGGCACCGGCGTTGGCACGGGCCACGTCATCGAGTTCAGCGGCTCTGTCGTGCGCAACCTCTCGATGGAGGGGCGCATGACGCTGTGCAATATGGCGATTGAGGCGGGCGCGCGCGCCGGCATGGTCGCCCCGGACGAGACAACCTTCAATTATATCAAGGGCCGCCCGTATGCGCCCAGAGGCGAAATGTTCGAGCAGGCCGTTGCCGCCTGGAAGCAGCTCGCCAGCGACCCCGACGCGCACTTTGATACCGTCCACGAGGTCAATGTCGATGGCCTCGGCCCACAGGTGACGTGGGGAACCAATCCTGGCATGGTGACAGATGTGACCGGCAGCGTACCCGACCCGCAACAGGAGAAGGACCCCAACAGGCGGCAGGCGATGGAACGCGCACTGAAGTATATGGGCCTCACCCCCGGCACGCGCATCCAGGATATCAAGCTGGATACCGTCTTCATCGGCTCCTGCACCAACTCGCGCCTGGAAGATTTGCGCATGGCAGCGCAATACGTGAAGGGCAAACATGTCGCGCCAGGCGTGCGCGCCATCGTTGTCCCCGGTTCGATGCAGGTACGACGCATGGCTGAGGAAGAGGGGCTGGCCGATATCTTCCGTGAAGCCGGGTTTGAGTGGCGCGAGGCCGGGTGCAGCATGTGCATTGCCATGAACGGCGACCGCCTCTCCGAGGGCGAACGCTGCGCCTCGACCAGCAACCGCAATTTTGAGGGCCGCCAGGGACGCGGCGGGCGCACGCACCTCGTCAGCCCGGCAATGGCCGCAGCGGCAGCCGTCAATGGACATTTCGTCGATATTCGGGAGTTGTAGACATGGAACCATTCACCACGCTCACGGGCATCGTTGCCCCCATTGATCGCGTCAACGTCAATACCGATGAGATCACCCCGGCGCGCTTCCTCAAGACGATCCGGCGTTCCGGCTTTGAGAACGCGCTGTTCGCCAACTGGCGCTTCCTCGACGCCGCCGGAACAATTCCCAATCCCGATTTTGTCCTCAACCAGCCGCGCTATCAGGGCGCGACCATTATGCTCGCCGGGGATAACTTCGGCTGCGGCTCCTCGCGCGAACATGCCCCCTGGGCCATTCGCGACTACGGCTTCCGCTGCATCATCGCCCCCAGCTTCGCGGACATCTTCTACAACAACTGTTTCAACAACAGCATCCTGCCCGTGACGCTGGACGCGGCCACCGTGCGCGAACTCTTCAACGAGGTCGAGGCCAACGAGGGCTACACGCTGACGGTCGATCTGGCGGCGCAGACCATCACCACACCGTCCGGGCGCGTCATTCCCTTCGAGATCGACCAGTTCCGCAAAAACGCCCTGCTTCAGGGCCTCGACAACATCGGCTGGACGCTCTCGCACGACGATGAGATAACAGCCTACGAGCAGCGCCGCAAACAGGAAGCCCCCTGGCTTTTTGTTGGGTAGTCAATGGGAAGATTCTTGTGAGCGGCTGCCTGGTAATCGCTCACAAGAATCTCCCCATATGAAGAGAAGGAGCGCGACGTGACAACGCAACAGATTGACTCGAATATGGCGGCATATCAGATCCTCGATGAAGAGGGCAACGTGGTAGGACCCGTGCCGGATTTGAGTGGGGAGCGTATGCTGGAACTCTACCGCTTCATGCAGCTTGGCCGCGCCTTTTCCAATAAGATCATCGCTCTGCAGCGACAGGGCCGCGCGACGACGTTCGGCTCGCTGGTAGGGCAGGAGGCCACCGCCGTCGGGCTGGCCGCGCCGTTGCAGCCGCAGGACTGGATGGCAACCTCCTACCGCGAAATCGCCTCGCTGATCGTCAAGGGCTTCCCGCTCTCCACGCTCGTCTACATGTTTCGCGGCCTCACGCCTGAGAACTATCCGAAGGAGACGCACTGCCTGCCCTTCCAGATCGTTATCGGCACGCAGATGCTGCACGCCGTCGGGCTGGCGATGGCGGCGAAGATCGCTGGAGACCCCGCCGTCGCGGTGGGCGTCTGCGGCGATGGCGCGACCTCGGAGGGCGATTTCAATGAGGCGTTGAACTTCGCGGGCGTCTTCCAGGCCCCGGTCGTGCTGGTCGTGCAGAACAACGGCTGGGCTATCAGCGTGCCGCGCCAGCGTCAGAGCGCCGCGCCAACCTTCGCCGCGCGCGGCCCCGGCTTCGGTCTCCCCTCCGTGCTGGTCGACGGCAACGACATCTTCGCCGTCTACACCGTCATGCAGCAGGCGGTCGAGCGCGCGCGCTCCGGGCAGGGGCCAACGCTGATTGAGACGCTGACCTATCGCATTGGCGCGCATACCACCGCCGACGACCCCACGCGCTACCGCGACGCCGCCGAGGTCGCGGCATGGCAGGCAAAAGACCCCATCAAACGCTTCCGCCGCTTCCTCATGGAGCGCGACATATTGAGCGAGGAGCAGGATCAGCAGTTGATCGCCGCCATCGAGGAGGAAATCAACGAGGCCGTGCAGGCGGCAGAGGCCATGCCAGCGATGAAACCCGATAGCTTCTTCGACTTTATGTGGGCCGAACTGCCGCCGCGCTTGCAGGAGCAGCGCCAGAACCTGCTGCGCTACGCCGACCAGGCAAAACGCCATTAGAAGGGACAGCAGCTTATGCAGATGACAATGATCGAAGCCCTGAACCAGGCGCTCGCGCTCGAACTGGAGCGAGACGAGCGCGTGGTGATCTTTGGAGAGGATATCGGCGTCAACGGCGGCGTCTTCCGCGTAACCGACCAGCTCCAGCGCAAATTCGGGGAGAAGCGCGTCTTCGATACGCCGCTGGCGGAATCCGGCATCATAGGTACCGCCGTTGGTATGGCGGTCTATGGCCTGCGCCCGGTGGCCGAGATTCAGTTTGCCGGCTTCCTCTATGTGTGCATGAACCAGCTGGTTTCGCAGGCGGCGCGCATGCGTTTTCGTAGCGGCGGCGCATTCACCTGTCCTCTCGTTGTGCGCGCCCCCTACGGCGGCGGCGTACGCACGCCCGAACTGCACTCCGACAGCCTCGAAGGCGTCTTCCTGCAGACCCCCGGCCTGAAAATCGTCGTCCCTTCCAATCCCTACGACGCCAAGGGCTTGCTCGCTTCAGCCATTGCCGACCCCGACCCCGTACTCTTCCTGGAAAACATCAAGCTCTACCGCTCCTTCCGCCAGGAGACGCCGCAGGAACACTACACCATCCCGCTCGGCAAGGCCAACGTCGTGCAGGAAGGCAGCGATGTCAGCGTCTTCGCCTACGGGGCAATGGTTCCCGTCGCGCTGGAAGCGGCAAAGAAGGCGCAGCAGGAGGAGGGAACCAGCGTCGAAGTCATCGACCTGCGCACCATCTGGCCGCTCGATGAAGAGGCCATCACCGCCTCGGTCGAGAAGACGGGCCGGGCCATCGTCGTACACGAAGCCCCGCGCGCGGGCGGCGTCGGCGCGGAAGTCACAGCCATCATCAACGAACGCTGCCTCTATTCCCTGCTCAAACCCGTCGGGCGCGTCACCGGCTACGACACTCCCTTCCCCGTTCCCGGCCAGGAAGACTACTACCTGCCCAACGTGCCAAAAGTGCTGGACGCGATCAAACTGGTGATGGAGCCGTAACCCCGCACCAGGGTACCCGCGTCAGGGTACCCGCAAGGGGTACCCCTACTATACAACGGCGGGAGTCATGGCAAGAACGTATATAGTAGGGCCACCCCTTGCGGGTGGCCTGGAGTGGCCTTGAGTTAACGCTTAGAGGGGTACCCGCAAGGGGTACCCCGACGCGGGAACGCAAGGAAGGAGCCACAGAGTGCAAGAGCCACAACTTACCATAAATGCTACCACGCGCGCGGAGGTCATAGATACCCTGCTCGACAGATTGCGCAAGCATTATGTCTTTCCAGAGACGGCGCAGGAGATGGAGCGGGCTATCCGTCGGCGGCAGGCAGAGGGCGAATATGAGACGCTGAACGATGCCGCCGCCTTCGCGGAAACGCTCACCACGCATCTACGCGAGGTCAGTAAAGACAGGCATCTACGCGTCTCATACAGCGCCAGGGAATTGCCACTGGAAGACGAGGAGGCAAAGATTGACGACGAGGCATGGGATCGTGAATTCGGGCCACACGTTAATTATGGCTTCGATAAGGTCGAGCGGCTGCCCGGCAACATCGGTTACCTGGAGTTCCGTAGCTTCTTCTCGCCAAAGTACGCGGCAGAGGTCGGCATCGCCGCCATGAACTTCCTCGCCAACACATACGCGCTCATCATCGACCTGCGCAGAAATCACGGCGGCTCACCGGAGATGATCGCGCTACTGTGCAGTTACCTCTTCGATGAGAAGATGGAGCATCTTAACAGCCTCTACTGGCGCGAGGGCGACCGCACGCAGCAATTCTGGACGCTGCCCTACGTCCCCGGCAAACGCTTTGGCAGCCAGAAACCCGTCTATATCCTGACCAGCGCAGAGACGTTCTCCGGCGCCGAAGAGTTCGCCTACAACCTGAAAAACCTGAAACGCGCCACCATCATCGGCGAAACCACCGGCGGCGGCGCGCATCCCGGCGATGTCTACCGACTCAGCGCCCATTTCGAGAGCTTCATCCCCGGAGGGCGCGCCATCAACCCCATCAGCGGCACCAACTGGGAGGGAACGGGCGTAGAACCCGACATCGCCGTGCCGCGCGAGGAAGCTTTCAAAGTCGCTTATACAATGGCGCTCAAACAGGTGCGTGAGAGCATTGGCGAGGCCGACTCGCCAGGCCAGCAAATGCTGGCGGTGGAGATAGAGCGGGCGCTGGCGGAGCAGGAAACCCCACATACAACAGTATAACGAGGACAAGTATGCAAGAGTTTAAATTACCAGACCTGGGCGAAGGCATGCAGGAGGCGCAGATTGTCGAATGGCTGGTCAGGCCGGGCGATACGCTGAAGCTCGATCAGCCCATCGTGCGCGTGGAGACGGACAAGGCGGTTGTGGAGATTCCTTCGCCCGTCGCAGGCCGCGTGAGCGAGATTCGCGTGCCGCAGGGACAGGTGGCAAAGCTGGGCGAGGTCCTGGTCATATTTGATACCGGCAGTGACGCAGCCGAGAGGCCCACAGCTAAAACCACCACATCCACAGCCGCCACCAATGGCGCGACCGCTGCTCCTGCTTCATCTGTTCAGGCCGCGACACAAACGGGGCAACGCGTACTGGCCGCGCCAGCCGTGCGCAAACTCGCCTTTGAACTGGGCATCGACCTTGCGCAGGTGCCGCCATCACAGCCCGGCGGGCGCGTCACCATCGATGACGTGCGCGCCTACGCGGAACGGGCAAAGGCTGCTCCGGCGGCTCCTGCGCCCACACCTGCCGCTGAACAACAGAAAGTTGAAAGCGGAGTGGGAGCAAAAGTGGAGGCTGCCAGGCGCGAGGGCCAGCCGCCGACGACGACGGGACAGGAGAGGCGCGAGTCGCTTACGGGCCTGCGCAAACGCATTGCCGAACGCATGGAACGTTCCTGGCGCACCATCCCCCACGCGACCGCTTTTGACGAGGTGGATGGCACGGCGCTGGCAGTCCTGCGGCAAAACCTGAAACCCATCGCCGAGCAGCGCGGCGTGCGCCTGACCTACATGCCCCTGCTCATCAAGCTGCTGATCCCCGTACTCAAAGAATTTCCGATATTCAACGCCAGCCTGGACGAGGAGCGACGCGAGGTTGTCTATAAGCAGGCGTACCATATCGGCGTGGCGGCAGACTCGCCGGAAGGCCTGCTGGTTCCCGTCCTGCGCGACGCTGACCGCCTGACGCTGATAGAGATCGCCGCCCGGCTTGAGCATCTGATCGAGGGGGCGCGCAAACGCACGCTCTCGCTGCCCGAACTGAGCGGCAGCACCTTCACGCTCAACAACGTCGGCAGCTTCGGCGGCAGCAGCGGCACCCCCATCATCAACTATCCAGAGGCGGCCATCCTCGCCGTTGGCAGGCTGCAAGAAAAGGCCATCGTGCGCGACGGCGCCATCGTCACCCGCCCGATGATGCCCCTCGCGCTCTCCTTCGACCACCGCCTGATCGATGGCGCGCTGGCCGGCAGATTCCTGGCCCGTTTCAAAGACCTGGTAGAGAACCCGCAGCAGTTGATGCTGGATATGGTGTAGGAGGTCAATACGATGGTCGTTGGAGATGTTACCACTGCGGTCGATGTACTTGTGCTGGGAGCTGGCCCCGGCGGCTATACCGCAGCCATTCGCGCAGCGCAACTGGGCCACCATGTCACGCTCGTTGAAGCCGACACGCCCGGCGGCACCTGCCTCAATCGCGGCTGCATCCCCCTCAAGGCGCTGCTCTCCTCAAGCGAACGCTACGCGGAGACGTGGCAGGAAGAAACCAAGGCTATGGGTATCACAGACGGTTGCACGCTGAACTGGCCCGCCATGCAGAACTGGAAGCAGGGCGTCGTCAACCGACTGGCCGAGGGCGTGCACAAACTGATCTCCGGCAACGCCATCGAGTATGTGCATGGCAAGGGCTGGTTCATCAATGCGCAGGAGGTGCGCGTCGAGGGCGAATATGGCTCGCACCATTTCAAGTTCGACCACTGCATCATTGCCACCGGGGCCGAAGCCGCTCCCCTCGCCGACCTGCCCTACGATGGCAAACAGGTGCTGACGCCCGAACAGGCGCTGGCGCTGCCCGCTCGCCCTGAGACGTTGAGCATCTACGGCGACGATTATATCGCGCTCGAACTGGCAACCGTCTTCGCGCGCCTCGATGTCGAAGTCAAATTCTACTCCCCCGGAGAACAAATACTCGCCGGTGCTGACCCTGCCGCGCTGCGCCTTGTACAGGCCGGACTGCGCAAACTCGGCATAGCCATCGCCACAAAAACGCCCGTCGAGAAGCTGGCAACGATAACAGACCATCCCCTCATCATCTCCAACGGCGTTTGCCCGCGCACCGCTGATCTGCACGCAAGCGATGCCGATCTCGAATTGACCGCCAATGGCGGCATCGCCGTCAATAGCATGCAGCAGAGCAGCGTACCGAACATCTATGCGGTGGGAGACTGCACGGGCGGGCAGGCGCTGGCGAGCATCGCCATCAAGCAGGGCAAAGTCGCGGCAGAGGTGCTTTCCGGCCAGCGCGTGCAGTTCGCCCCGCTGGTCATTCCGCGCGTCGTGCATACCACGCCGGAACTGGCAACCGTTGGCTACACAGCGCAGGAGGCGATACAGGCCGGTTACAACATCGTCTCCGGTCGCTTCCCCCTCGCCGCCAGCGGACGCGCTCTTACCCTGGCCGCTGAGAACGGTGCGGCCCTGATCGTTGCCGACGCGGATAACGGCCTGCTGCTCGGCGCAACGCTGGTAGGCCCGCGAGCCGGAGACCTCATCGGCCAGCTCACGCTCGCCATCGAAATGGGCGCGACGCTCACCGACCTCTCCGAGATTCTCTACCCCCATCCGAGCCTCAGCGAGATAGTGCTAGAGGGCAGTGAGAACGCGCAGGGTCGCGCCATCCATATTCTGACGAAGCCTTAAACCGGCGGGAAGACGAGCAGGCCACACCCCCTGATGGCATGCCATGAGAAAGTGGGGATGCAAAAGGACAGAAAACTCCCCTTGCATCTCCACTGCGAATTTTGGTGGGAATGTTCAGCTGACTACTGGCATGTCCATTCGCGCCAGCTATAGCCGTCACGCACGAAGATTTCGTGGGCGGCAAGGATGTTTGACATCGCGTCATAGGGGGATGCTGCCGCCTCAGAGGTACCAGCCCAGGTACTCGGATAGAGAATCTGGAAGACCCCGGCAGCGTGGCTGCCGCCAATCGAGACGGGATTGTACGCGCCGGGATTCAGGCCCGACTCACATTGCGCGATTCGCAGCGCGGTCGGCGCATATGGCCCGAAAACCTGCTCGATCATCGATGCCACGGAAGAACCTGCCGACACGCTCACCGTCGGGGCTGAGGCCATGCTGCTGGCAGTAGTCGTCGGGGCTGACGTCACCTCCGAAGCAGCCGGAATGCAAAAGTTTTGCCCCGGATAAATCAGGTTCACGTTGGGAATGCCATTTGCCAGTGCAATCGCCTGCACGCTGGAATGGTAGCGCGCCGCAATCTGACTCAGCGTATCGCCACTGACAACCGTGTAATATGAAGAGCAGCTTACCGCCGCCTCGGCTTTTCTCGACCCGGCGAAGAAGCTTCCCGCTCCCAGCGCCGCAAATACGATCAACGCTACCAGCACTACAATGAACTTCCGTTGCAAAACACTACGCACGACGTCTAAGGCTGAATGTAAACTCATCATCCACTTTCCAGGTTCATGCCTGTGCATGAACATTACGCAAAACTTTCCTGTAACAACGCTCTCCATTTCACCGAAGCGGGAAACGGATTTGTAAATTCGATCCCCGCCCGCATGAAAGGTAGACTTTGTGTAGTGTAGCATAGACGAATGAAACGCATTGACATATTATGAAACATAGCCATGATAGGCTACGTAAAAACACGTAACAGGTGTACCGGGAAAAGTTCAGAAAATGGCCGCGTAAGAGGCTACATCCGGCTTCTGCTGTACGCCTGTTACGTTTTCGACATGGCATGTCGCGGCGTCAGGCTCTGTGATATACTGAAGACAAATGCTGTGAGGTTTGTAGCTTGTTTATCACCTTTACCCTGCGGGCCATCGTGGCCTTTATTACCATTATCGATCCCGTTGGTCTGGCGCCGGTCGTGATTGCGCTTACCGGGCATATGAACCAGGAGCAGCGCAATGTTATCGTCACGCGAGCCATTATCATCAGCGCGCTCATCATCGCCTTTTTTGCTATCGTCGGACGCCTCATCCTTGCCAGCCTGGGCATCAATCTCTATGCCTTCAACATCGCTGGCGGCATCCTGCTCTTTCTCGTCGGCGTCGACATGCTCTTCGGGCGTTCATCGGGCGCTCGCGAGACAAAGGCGGAGACGGCGGAGGCGCGCACGCGAGAAGATGTCAGCGTCTTTCCCCTGGCCATACCCATGATTGCCGGCCCTGGCACCATCGCCACCACCATTCTCTACGTCGATCTCGCCACACCCAACCCGATCGATCTGCTTTCCGTCGCCATCGCTATCGCCATCGCCCTCTTTGCCGCCTGGCTCGTCATGCGCAGCAGTAGCTGGATCATCGAGCATGTTGGTCGCACCGGCATCCTCGTTCTCTCGCGCATCCTGGGCATCCTGCTAGCCGCACTGGCCGTCCAGTTCGTCCTCAACGGCCTCACCACCTTCATCCACACGCTACATTAGGAATCAAACCGGTTCCCGGCCCCATGTCATGGGCCTTCTGATTGTGACCTTCGCCCGGCTTAAACGTATACATTATGAGGTTTGTTATAGCAGCAAAGATCGCTGGTTTTGTTAGAGCATTGAGGTGAGATTGGAACAAAGCTACACGGGCAATGACGCTGTAAGCCGGGCCATACGCATGCGCATCAGCTACCGAACGGCCCTGCACCGGTATCGCACGCTCAGCCGCGTCGCGCGCATCTCCTGGGTCACCTGGATCGTCACCCTCGTCACCGTCGCCATCTGGTGTTTCACCGCCTACCAGTACGCGCTGGCAACGGGCGCGCATGGCCTGCGCGCCGTGCTGCTGAACGTGCTGGCAAACGCGATCAACGTCCAGAACAACGATGCGCTGGCAAATGTGCTGATTGCCGACGGCGCGAAGTACAATCAGGCCATGCTTCAGGGCCAATACTGGCGCTTCGTCACGCCCATCTTTCTGCATGCCAACCTGCTGCACGTCGGTCTGAACATGCTCAACTTCGTCGTGCTGGGCGTCTTTATCGAGCGGCTGGTGGGTCACCTGCGCTTCCTGCTCATCTATCTTGTGACCGGAGTAGTCAGCATCATCGCCAGTTTCACCTTCATGCCGCAGGAGGTCAGTGTCGGCGCGTCCGGGGCCATCTTCGGGCTGGTGGGGGCGTACAGCATCTTCGTACTCGTCCATCGCCGGGCGTTCAATCGCGGCGGCATTCCGGCCCTGCTCTGGCTGCTCTTCATCATCGGCATCAACCTCAGCATCGGCTTTTTCGTGCAAAATGTCGATAATTTCGCGCACGTCGGCGGCCTGCTCAGCGGCTTTCTGCTCGGCTGGTGGTTCACCCCGCTCTATCGCCCGACCCCGGATGGCAAACTGGTTGACACGCACAGCCTCGCCCATCGCTGGCCGTTGGCATTGTTGACAATAATGGGTACAATACTTTTAACAATCATCGCCTTACATCACGGTGGAGGATAATTCTTTTGGAAGCACAGACAGACATACAGGCATACCTGGAGCAAGGCAAACAGGCGCTGGCGCAGGGACAGGGGCGCGAAGCCGCCATCGCCTACGCCCACGCCGCGCAGATCGAGCCGAATAACCCGATGGTCCATCTCGGCCTGGCCGAAGCCAACCTCGCGCTCGGCTCCTACGGCGTCGTCTACATGGCCGCGCGCAAAGTGCAGGAATTGCAGCCAGAGGGCGGCGTCGAAAGCACAATGGCGCAGGCGCTACTCAACCTGCTCGACCGCCGCTACGATCGCGCCTTGCAGGATGTTGACGCCGTCATCAGCCAGGACCCCGGCATGGCCTATGCCCACGCCCTGCGTTCCTACCTGCTGCGCGCCACCGGCCACGACTACGACGCGCAGTTAGCACGCGCCCGCGCCGCCCGCCTCTCCTACGGCGGCCACTTCGACAACGACTTCCCGCCGCTTGAAAGCGTCTCCCCTGGCTACCAGGGCCTCGGCTCCTCCAACGGCGCCGGGACGCCCAACGAACCCTATAACGGCCAATCAGCGGCAGGTACAGCCGGTACACCCGTCGCGGAACCCGTGCCGACCTGGTCGCGCCCCAACGGCATGCAGCGCCAGATGATGCGCACGCGCTTCGCCCTCAGCCAGCGCCCGCGCATCGTCACCTATACATTGATCGCCATCAACGCGATCATCTTCATCATTATGGCTATCCAGGCCCAGAATATCATGGATGTGACATCATCGTCACTGTTCAATCAGATGGTGCAAGATAATCAGGCTGTTTTGCAAAATGGCGAATTCTGGCGTATCTTCACCGCCATGTTTGCTCACTTCAGCATCCTGCACATCGGCCTGAACATGCTCTCACTCTTTTTCATCGGCCCGGCCATCGAAGTCTTCTACGGCAAGTGGCGCTACCTGCTCATCTACCTGCTCTCCGGCATTGTAGGAGGTGTTGCCACTCTCCTGTTACAACCCGGAGCCATTGCCGCCGGAGCATCCGGCGCCATCTTCGGCGTCTTCGGCGCGCTCGGCATCTTTTTCTTCGTCAATCGCCGCGTTCTGGGAGGAGGCATCATGGGCCAGTGGGTCTTCTGGCTCGTCCTCAACATTGTCTGGGATTTTTCCAACCCCGGCATCGGCATCTGGGACCACCTCGGCGGCCTCATCGCCGGCCTCATCCTCGGCTTCATCCTCATGCCCCACCTGAGGCCGCGCCGCCGTGTGTCATAATGGGCGGATAAGCAACGGTCCAGAACCATGTCATGCTGAGCGCAGCGAAGCATCCGGGGCCACCAACCGGGCGGCATGCCACACCTGGATGCTTCGCTGCGCTCAGCATGACATGGTTCGTTTGCAGGAATGCTGTCTGCTTGTTGGTCCGCTTCGTACACTGAAGGTAAGGAAGTTGAGTTAGCAATCTCGCTGTGACCCGGCTGAGTCACAATGAATCCTATCCATGCCCTTTACCCCCTGCTCAACTTCCTTGATTTTTAGCGATCTCCTTGCCCTACCTCATCATTCCCTGGGAACATTTTTTCCCAAAGAATTGGGAAAGCATCCTCTACTGCCTGGGAAAACCCGCCGGTTACACTGCTTGCAGACAACATGCTCATCCAGATTTCTTTTTCAGGGAGAAAGCAGGATCGGGCATCACGGAGCGTTTCAAAGCATAGACGCAGGAATGTCCTGCAAGGAGGGCTTTCACCATGTCATCTGCAACATTGTATCGCTGGAGCGGGATCGTCCTGCTCATTGGAAGTCTGATCGGCGTGATCGGCACGATTCTCGATACCATTGCCTTCCCCGATCACAATCTGACGGCCCAGCAAACTTTGAGTATGGCTTTTACCATTGATGTCACCCTGTACCTCGTCTGGTCTCTTTTGCTCACTCTTGGCCTGCCAGGACTCTACCTGCGCCAGGCGGCGCGCAGCGGGAAGTTGGGGTTCGTCGGCTTCGTGCTATTCTTACTGGGCCTGCTGACGGGAGGCGTAGCATTTGGTACGGTGCAAGCCACCATCTTTCCCTACCTGGCACAATCGGCCCCGAAACTGCTCCCATCGGGAGGGGCAGGGCCAGATTCGGGTTTTGTGCTGTGGATACTCGCGCCACTACTCCTGCTCGGCATAGGAGCTATCCTGCTTGGGGTCGGCACAAGACGAGCGCACATCTTTCCTGGCTGGACAGGGCTTCTTCTCATCATCTCCGGCGTCCTGTCTTTCCTCTCGCTCCCAGCCCTTCCGCCTCCTTTCGGTACCATCATTGATTTTGTCGGCAACGTGACCCTCTTTGTAGCGTTTGCATGGTGCGGCTACCAGTTGATGACACAGAAATCGGAAACAGTGGAGGCAGTGACGCGCTCTGCCGCCGAGATCGCAGCGAGCCGATAAAACGGGAGCATCCCTGTCTGAACGAGAGGTACGAGAGGTGCAGGGAGAAAGTCGGGATAGCGATGGCGTTCTCACCTGCACCTTCCCTGGAGAGCGATGATACAGTATAATAGGAGCGTCACCGGAAACATGGCGAGAAACGAGAGAAAGCCTGAACGGTTGTCGGGCAGAAGGAGAACACAGATGAATCTGGAGCAGACTCCTGCTAACACTTCTGCTCGCCAACTCCACCACCAGGGCAATACTCTTCTGCAGGGAGGCTGGCTTATCGCGGTACGGCTGGCCTGGGGTACGCTCGTCCTGCTGGTACTGGCGCTCTTCGCAGTCAGCCTGCCGGGATACGTGGCGTATCTACAGACCATCTGTGTTCACCAGCCCTGCCCCTATCAGCAGCTCACTTTGAATAGCGTCCAGAGGCTTCGGACGCTGGGCCTCTCGGTCGAAGGCTACGCGGTACTCACATTGATGCTCACCCTCGCCCCGTCATTGGTCTGGATAGCACTGGGCGGATTGCTGATATGGCGCAGATCGAATGATTGGATGGCCTTGCTGGTCGCCTTCATGCTGGTGGTGGGAGGAGCTAACAACGGCCTCTACAGTGGCTTTACCGTTATTAGCCAGACGGGATGGAACTTACCGCCCAACCTGCCGGGTTTCCTCTTTAGCCTGACACTCTTTCTGGTATTCTCACTCTTCCCCGGTGGGTACTTTGCGCCCCGCTGGATCCGCTGGCTGATACCTGTGTTTCTTCTCAACAATTTCCTGTACCAGTTTTTCCCCGACTGGTACGCCCATCTCCCGACCTGGGTCAGATTAGTCGGCCTTCTCGATTTCTCCGGCTCTCTCCTCCTGCTGGTGCTTGCGCAGATTTACCGCTACTGGCGCGTGTCCACGCCAGTCCAGCGGCAACAAACCAAATGGATTCTCTTCAGTCTCACTCTGGGGATTGCCTCCATGCTGACATGGAGCTTGCTCGAGAATTTCATCCCCTCCCTGAATGGCTCACTCTATGATCCGGTAAATACCTATCTAAACGATCTGGGCTCCCTCCTCTTCCCAATTTCGTTTGCTATTGCTATCATGCGCTACCGGCTGTGGGACATCGACCTCATCATCAACCGCACGCTGGTTTATGCTGGTCTTTCAATGTGCATTGTTGGCCTGTATGTGTTCGTGGTTGGCTATCTGGGCGCGCTCTTTCGTACTGGCGGCAATCTGCTGATCTCGTTGTTCGCTACCGGATTGGTTGCGATACTTTTTCAGCCGCTGCGAGGATGGTTACAGAAAGGGGTAAACCGCCTGTTTTATGGACAGCGGGACGAACCGTATACTGTCATCACCCGCCTGAGTCAGCGGCTTGAGGGAACACTTGCCCCGGAATCCGTCCTGTCTACCATTGTCGAGACTGTTGCGCAGGCGCTCAAGTTGCCCTACG
Organism: Chloroflexota bacterium; assembly: GCA_902810755.1. The sequence continues at coordinate 41,287 of CADDYT010000004.1, read as the reverse complement.
CCGCCATCCTGCTGAAGCAAGAGGGGAGCTTTGCTATTGCTGCCAGTTGCGGCAAGCCTGCCGCCGATTCCCTGACACTGCCACTGACCTATCAAAGAGAAACTATCGGGCAGTTGCAATTAGCTCCCCGCACCCCTGGTGAGACTTTCACCCCTGCTGATCAACGCCTGCTCGATGAATTGGCGCGTCAGACGAGTCTCGTCGCGCACACCGTGCGTCTCACCGCCGATTTACAGCGATCCCGCGAACACCTCATCTCGGCAAGAGAAGAGGAGCGTCGCCGCCTGCGCCGCGACCTGCACGATGGGCTGGGGGCGACATTGGCCGCGCTACACCTACAGGCCGCTGCCATCCGAACCCTGATGCGTCGGGATATTGAGGCCGCCGATGTGGAACTTCTCGATTTACAGGCGGAGATCCGCGCTGCTGTTGCCGATATTCGCCGCCTGATCTACGCACTGCGCCCTCCAACATTGGACGAACTTGGACTGATCGGCGCAATCCGCCAGTATGCAGCGCAGTATGATATACAGGAGGGTTCAGCGACGGATGCTGGCAGAAATCTGCGCGTGGAGGTCGAAGCTCCTCACCAGCTTCCTGTGCTGTCAGCAGCCATAGAGGTTGCAGCCTACCGCATCGTCCAGGAGGCATTGACCAATGTAGTTCACCATGCGCAGGCCCATTCGTGCCACATTCGCCTCTCGCTAATTGAAGATAGCAAGTTTCAGCTTGAGATCATCGACGATGGAGTAGGACTACCAGAGGAACGAAATGCTGGTGTGGGACTCCTTTCTATGAGAGAACGAGCCGAAGAGGTCGGCGGGTCATGCGTGATCGAATCGATGCCAGGCCAGGGGACACACGTGCTGGTATGCCTGCCTGGGACAAAGGAGGAAAGCTGATGGATACATTACGTGTACTCATCGCTGACGATCACCCGCTCTTCCGTAAGGGCATGCGCAGCCTGCTCGCAGCAACACCTGACATCGAGGTTGTTGGGGAAGCAACCACCGGCCAGGAAGTGATCGAACTCGCCAACGCTTTGCAGCCGGACGTGATCCTGATGGATTTGCAGATGCCGGACATCAATGGCATCGAAGCCACACGTCAGATTCTGCATACCAGCCCGCACATCCGTATTCTGGTCGTCACCCTTTTTGAGGATGACGCCTCGGTCTTCACTGCCCTACGTGCGGGAGCGCATGGCTACACCCTCAAAGACGCGAAGGAAGAGGAGATGCTGCGAGCCATCCGGGCAGTAGGCAGCGGAGAGGCCATTTTCAGTCCGGCGATCGCTACCCGCCTCATGGACTACTTCGCGACTCCGCGCCCCACCGTCGCGAAAGAACTGTTCCCAACCCTCAGCGAGCGCGAGCGCGAGATCCTCCAACTAATTGCGCGTGGCTGCTCCAACAACGACATCGCCAGGCAGCTGACGCTGAGCGTGAAGACGGTGAGCAACTACGTCTCCAACATCTTCAGCAAGCTCCAGGTCACCGACCGCGCCCAGGCTATCATTCGTGCGAGAGATGCAGGGTTGGAATAAATTGTGCTATCAGTCCCACTCATCCCTTCAGGATGGCAACCTCGTGATCCCGAAAAAACGAACGCCAGGGGCCGCAGCCGAGCATGACGGGCTGCATGAGCGCCCGTTCGGCCTGAATCGTGTGGTTCAAATCGTGGGCAGCCCACGTGTGCAGCATCTGCGCCAGCGTGACCGTCCCCAGCGCGGGTACATCTCCTAACCAGGTAGTCATGAGAACCTCCTTCTTTAGCTACTATCTTTCACAAAAGAATATCACATCTGCCGTTCTCTGCTAAAATATGTCCAGCAAAGCCTTGCATATGACGTTACGTCATCCTTTATACTGCCTTCAGAAAGGAGGCAAGACCTGGATACGCAGAAACATTTCTATACAACCGGGCAGTTTGCGCAGAAAGCATCGGTCTCGGTGCGCACGCTGGCAAGCCCTCATCACCGAGTTCACGCATAGAGACGAGGGCATCACGCAGAGCCTGAAAAATATGTACCACGACCTGCGTGACATGCCTGCCGCAAGCGCGCCCTGCCGCTTCCCCTTCAGCAAGGAAGAGGAGACGTTTATCCAGCAGACGCTGAAAGCCTATCAACAAACGCAAAAACCATAACACACCGTGTCATGCTGAGCGACAGCGAAGCATCTGCACGCCTGCCATCGAGAACCGTGTCATACTTCGCTGTCGCTCAGCATGACACGTCCGGCGATACATCTCTCCATTCATGACAGATGGTGTCAGGATTCCGCAGGTACAATGTTCAGATAAACGGCTTCTCAACATACAAAAGGAGAACTTTCCTATGCGTATCGCGGTAAACATTGGGCCGACGGGAGACTGGTCGGCTATGCTGGCGGCGGCGAAGGAGGCGGACGCGCTGGGCTTCGACTCAGTTGGCTTTCTGGATCATTACCATAGTGACGAGCCTGCGTGGCAGGCGTATATCTGCGGCTGGTCGGCTTATGGGGCGCTGGCAATGGCAACTTCGCGTATCCACCTGACGCCGATGGTGATTGATCGCCTGAACTGCCTGTCCGCCCGCCAGACCATTGCGGCGGCGTCGCGACCTGTTGCCCTCTCCGTCTTCGTCTGGGACTGGCTGGACGATATTGAGGAGAGGCTTCTTGCCTGGGAGAAGCTGGGCGTCGCGCGCACATTCGTCACCTTCTGGCATCCCTTCGACAAACTGCCTCCACTGGCAAAACTGCTTTGATTGTTCCTCTCATCTTCTCTCTCGGCCTGTTGGGGAGAAGATGAGATACACAGCCTGTGCGGGACGCATATTGTGGCTCTCTCACAACCATGATAATATTACGAGTGGATGGTACTGTACTGACTAACAGGACAAGACAAGGAGAAAATCTATGTCAACTTCTCCCCAGTATGATGAGATACTCAACCGCTTTGAGCGGTTGAGTACAGCAGATCAGCTTCAACTTCTGGAAGATCTGGTAGCTCTAATGCGCCGACAGATTATGGATCACCCCCCTCGCACCCGGCATAGCATTATGGAGCTACGGGGTCTGGGCAAGGAAATATGGGAAGGCATCGATGCGCAGGAATACGTGAATCAGGAGCGGGCCTCATGGAATGGTTAACAGCATTTCGAGGCAGGGTGATCGGATTGGATACGGCCCCGGTAATTTACTTTATCGAGGAACACCCCATCTATCTTCCCACTGTCGACCCCTTCTTCTCGGCTCTGGATCATGGTGATTTCACCGTTGTCACTTCTATTATGACGCTGTTGGAAGTGCTGGTACATCCTTTTCGGCGCAACAACGCAAGGTTAGCGCAGCAGTATCGTAATATCTTGCTCAACTCTGAGAGGCTGAAAACTTTATTTCTATCGCAGGATATCGCTGAGGAAACTGCAAGAATACGAGCGCAGTATAACATTCATACCCCGGATGCCATCCAGATGGCTACAGCTATTCACGGAGGAGCAGAATTCTTCCTGACCAACGATAGCAGTTTACCTTCTTTGCCACATCTCAAAGTAATCACTTTGAGTCATCTCAAACCTGCCGAAAACGAAGAGAAGAAAGAGACGTAGCAAAGCGATTATATCTGACGGCGGCAAAGGAGGTTGCCACGCTCTCTCTCCTGAGCAACAGGCACTTCGAGCCGGGCGTCGCGCGCACATTCGTCACCTTCTGGCACCCCTTCGATAAACTGCCTCCACTGGCAAAACTGCTTTGATTGTTCCTCATTTCCAATCTCTTTCCAATGTTTGTAGCATACAATGAAAGCAGGCGAGTCATGGACAGATAAGGGACAACGAAATAAGCGAAAAGGAGTGGACGAATGCATATTCTCGTGGTAGAGGACGAGAAGCGGCTGGCCTATTTACTGCGCCGCGTCCTGCTGGAAGAGCGGCACACGGTTGACCTGGCGCACGACGGCAACGAAGGGCTTGATCTCGCCCTCAGCGATACGTATGACACGATCATTCTCGATGTCATGTTGCCAGGCGTCGATGGCATCGAAATTTGCCGCCAGATGCGCGAGGAACGGGTCATGACACCCGTGTTGATGCTGACGGCGCGTGGGGCCGTCGAGGATCGCGTGACCGGCCTCAATGTGGGGGCCGATGACTACCTGACCAAGCCTTTCGCCATGGAGGAGTTGCTGGCGCGGGTCAACGCCCTGCTGCGCCGCCGCGACCGCCGCTTCGAGGAGACGCCCCGGCTTGTTGTCGGCGACCTCACGCTTGATCTGGTGCGACACGAGGCGAGGCGCGATGGGCGCGTCATCGAGCTAACGGCCAAAGAGTTTGCTCTGCTGGAATATCTGATGCGCCATCCCGGTCAGGTTCTCACGCGCACGCAAATTGTCGACACCGTCTGGCGTTATGACATGGAGGCCCTCTCCAACGTCGTAGATATCTACATTCACTACCTGCGCGACAAGATCGACCAGGGTTTCTCGCGCCCACTGATCAAGACGGTGCGCGGCGTGGGCTACAAGATTGAGGCATAGCAAAGGAGCTATCGTCATGAAAAGGAGCAGGCTCGACCGGTGGCCTCTGCATCGGCGCAAAAGCCGTCGCGCGCAAGAGGCGGGAGCATCGCTGTTTCAGGGGCTGCGCATTCGTTTAACCCTGTGGTACTGCGCCGTACTGGCGGCAGCCCTTGTCCTCTCCGGCTTCATCCTCTACTTTTCTGTACAGCATTTCCTGCTGGATGGCATCGAAACCGGCGTCCAGCAGCATGCAGCCAGAGATGCAAGCCAGTTTTCCTCCTCACCATCAGAAGCCTGCTCCTCCGAGGGCCTCGTCCCGCAGCCCGGCCCGCCGCTTAATCAAGCAGTGAGTCAGGTAGAACCTATAGTCGCCTGCTTTGATCAGAATGGTACCCTGCTGGAAACCGACAATTCAGAAACACTTCCGCCAGCTTTTCTCAACAATCCGCTGGCCCGGCAGGCGCTCCAGACCGGCAAAGCTTCCAATATGGTCAACGCGGGCGGCAGCTACGGGGATATCTACTGCTATGCCATAGCCGTTTCCAACCCGCATGGAAATGGCTATATCGGGGTAGTGATGGATGGCATATCCATCCAGCAGCAGGAAGACACCCTCTCTCTGCTGCTCAATCTCTTACTGGCCGTTGGTAGCCTCGCCCTGCTCGGTGCGGGCGCAGGTGGGCTGTTCCTGGCGAATCGCGCGCTGGCCCCGGCGCGGCTGGCATGGGCCAACCAGCAGCGTTTCATCGCCGATGCCGCCCACGAACTGCGTACCCCGCTGACGCTGCTGCGCGCCGATGCCGAAGTTCTCCTGCGCAGCCGTGAACGCATGCCAGCAGATGACGCGCTGCTGCTGGAAGATATCGTCGCCGAAGCTCATCACATGGGCAAGCTTGCCACTAACCTGCTCACCCTCGCCCGGCTGGATAACCGTTCCTCGCACCAGGAATATGAGGTGGTAGACCTTGCCAGCATCGCCCGCGCGCAGGCCCGGCGCGTTCAGGCTCTGGCAGAGCAGCAAAACATCAACATTCAGGTTGAAGGCGGCGAACGCGCGCTGGTGATCGGCGATCCCACCCTGCTTGAGCAGGCCACCCTGGCCCTGCTCGACAACGCCATCAAATACAACCGGCCCGGCGGTCGCATCACCCTGCGTGTCACGACGCAAGAGAAACACGTATTACTGCAAATCAGCGACACGGGCATTGGCATTGCCGCCGAACATCTCCCACATCTGGGCGAACGCTTCTACCGCGTCGACAAAGCCCGCTCGCGCGAGGCGGGAGGCACCGGCCTCGGCCTTTCCATCGCGCGCGGCATCGCCCAGGCACATGGCGGCACCCTCACTCTGAGCAGCATCCCCGATCAGGGAACAACCGTCACCATCACCCTGCCGCTGGCTCGTGAAAGGTCAGACAAACCATCCCCCCCTTTGCAAAGTCTTTACAAAAAGCAGCAGGAACTTTGACAGAACCATGCAAGATTTTTGATGTCAGCGCGCTATCTTTAGAGCAGACACGAAGAGACGTAACGCATGTCATTTTTGTAATAGAGCAAGCAATGGAGGCATAAAACGATGTTAGCTCCTGAAACACCATATGAAGCGAAAACAGCAACACCCGATCAACAATACACGTGGAACTGGCAGATAAATGAACCGGCTGCATCTTCCTATCCAGCGCAGCCCTCAACAGACCCGACACTACCGGTACCGCCGACACCACTGGAGCCGCCTGCCAGGCGTAGAAGCGGGGGAGGCTTTCGCGCCTGGGCCATAGGAGCATTGGCGCTGGTGCTGCTCCTCATCTTCGGCACCGGACTCTTCGCAGGCTGGCAATTCAGCAGAACAACGGCCACAGCAGGCAGCGCGAGCAGCGCAGCCACCTCAACGACGCAGACGACTGCTGCGGCGCAGACCGCGCAGGAGGCCGCCATTGCGAAAGACAAAGCGGGTGTGGTAGAGGTCAAAGTGACCACGCAAAGCGGCAACGCCATCGGTTCCGGTGTCATCATTGACGCGCGGGGCTACATTGTCACCAACAACCACGTGGTCTCCGGCGCGCAGAGCATCGAAGTGGTTCTCTCCGACGGCACGCGCCTGCCTGCGCAACTGGTTGGCACATCAGCCGCCAATGATCTCGCAGTGCTGAAGATCAACACGACGAAGCAGCTCACAGCCATCAAGCTCGGCAACTCTTCCCAGGTGCAGGTAGGAGAGGACGTGCTGGCCATCGGCAACCCGCTGGGCATCACCCAGACCGTCACCCAGGGCATTATCAGCGCAACAGGACGCACCGTCTCTGAAGGGCAGGGAGAGGCAACGCTCACCAACGCCATCCAGACCGACGCTGCCCTCAACCCTGGCAACAGCGGCGGCGCCCTCATCGACCTGCAAGGCAATCTTATTGGCATCCCCACGCTCGGCGCAATTGACCCGGAGTTTAATACCCCGGCCAGCGGCGTCAGTTTCGCCATCCCATCCAACACCGTCGCCAGCGTTGTCAGCCAGATCCTCGCTAACACCCCCGCCTGATCTCCCCTACCCCGCTGAAAGGCTACACCTCCATGTAGCCTTTCAGCCTCCCTCTGACCTGTACGCCCAGACCGTCTGGAAGAAACCGGCGGCATTGAAGTCGCTGGCTCCCATCTCCTCCAGCATCTGGGCGTAGAGTACATCAATCTCCTCCTGCGTCGTGACGGCCTGACGGACGAGAAATGGCTGAACCAGCTTCAAAAAGGTTCTGAAATTCTCATACATCGCACTGTGGGCAGGCATACCTGCCGAGTAATTAATGACATGCGCCTGCTGGTTGACTTCCTGAAAACCGGCTTCCTGCAATAATCGGGGAAGCGCGGCAGTAATACCGTAGTGATCGCCCGCCGGAGCGAAACATTGCCCTGCTTGCCGGGCCGCCTGTACCAGAAGACGGTTATACTGCGTCAATGAGCGACTGGTCGTGATACCCAGGTCTTCAAATTCAGTAATACTGATCGCTCCTCGCGGAGAGAGCAGGCGGAAGCATTCTTTCAGCAGCAGGGGCCAGGTAGTAGTAGACAGAAAACCGGTGATGAAACGGGCGTGAATGAAGTCGAAGGAAGCGTCAGGAAATGAGAGAGGCTGGCGCGCATCCATCATCAGAAAGCGAGCGTTGGCAACTCCTTGCTCCTGCGCTGCGTACCGCGCGTAGGCAATCATGCGTTCGCTGATATCGATACCGGTCACCTGATGCCCTGGGAAGCGCCGGGCAATTTCTCCGACCCATTCTCCTGGACCACACCCGATATCGAGGATAGCAGGCATATGGGCAAGATGAAGTTCGTCAGGGAAAAGCCCAAGATATCGGGTGAGCATATGCGCCTGTTTCATCAAGCGCGCCATTTCCGCCACATTTTCGGCATCCACCTGATAGCCCGATGACGGTTGAGGATTGTCAGCCGACATGGCAAAACTCCTTTTTTCTTTTCTTGATCGAATCTCTTCTGTTACCATTGTAATCTCTCGAGGCTCTTATGTCTATGGAAAAAGGTGCCGAAGTTCCCGATCAACCGGCCAGACAAACAACCTATTGCCGAATGCTGTTCGATATGATTTAATGGGAAGACAGGGAGGCTTGCGCTTTCAGACGGCGGCGCGCGAGCATATTTGCCGCATACTGAAAGACCCGATTTTCTCTCCTACCCTGCTTTCTTTCTGATTGTTTCAGCGTAGTGAAAGGGCCTGTGCGTGAGTAATAAGGAGAATCACGGACGCATCGCCGTCTATCCCGGGAGTTTCGATCCTTTAACCAACGGTCATCTTGATATTGCACGGCGGGCAGCGCATCTTTTCGAGACACTGGTCATCGCCGTCTACGCCTTCCCCGAAAAAAACCTGCTCTTCACCGTTGATGAGCGCGTGGCTCTGTGGCAGAAGGTGCTGGCCGAGGAAGAGATGACCAATGTGCGCGTGGATAAATTCAGTACCTTGCTGGTCGACTACGTGCGCTCGGTGGGCGGTCAGGCCATCATCAAGGGCCTGCGTTCCCCCAACGATTTCGAGGCCGAATTCTCTCAGGGCCTGATGAACCGCAAGCTCGCGCCAGAGATCGAGACCGTCTGCCTGCTGACAAATCTGGAAAACCTCTTCGTCAGCTCGTCACGTCTCAAAGAAGTCGCCCGCCTGGGAGGCAACATCACCGATATGCTGCCCCCGGCGGTAGCGCGAGAACTGGACCGGAAATTGAGAAGCGAGTAATCTGTCTTGTCTGGCTGGGGACGGAGGAACAGCATGGATATTCTCTATCTCGTGGATCGTCTGGAAAACCTGATCGCCAGCAGTCGCAGGATGCCCCTGCTGAATCAAATTATTATCAAGGAAGGGGATATTCTCGCCATTGTTGAACAGATGAGAACCTCCATCCCCGATGAAATCAAACAGGCGCGACGCATCATTCAGGATAAGGAGCGCATCCTGGCGCAGGCGCAGGCCGATGCCTCTACCCTGCTGGCAAAGGCACGCGAGGAGGCAGATAAAGCAGTCAGCCGCGAACACCTGCTGCGCGCGGCGGAGGAACGCGCCAGGGAAATCCTGCGCCGCTCCGAGGAACAGGCGCAACAGATCGCGCGCCGCGCCGGGGCCGAAAGCGAGCAGCTCAAAGATGAAGCCGACGCCTACGTCGCCGAGACGCTGCGCGGCCTGCGCGATCATCTCATGGACTTCGAGACCGAGATCGAACGCTGGATTCTCAGCATCGAGAAAGGTCTGGAAAGCCTCGCCTCGCAACACAGCGAGGACGACGAGGCAGTTCATGGGGAAGATGGAGATCACGGCGAAGACGCGGACAATATGGCAGCCCCGTATAACAACGGCGGAGCCGCCGATGGGGAAGAAGATGAGGACGAATCGCCCGCGCCGCGCAACCGCCCCGTTCCCCGTCGCGCCTCGCTGGCGAATGACACCAGGGGCGGCCCCATGCTCCAGTCATCAATGCAAGACGAAGTGTAGCACAATATAAGCCGCGTAGGCAGCGAGCAGCGAGGCCCCGGCAACACGGCCAACGCGACCGCGCCACAGGAAAGCCGTTGCCAGCCAGGTGACGAGCATGAGAAACGGCCAGTCTAGCTCGCGCACCAGAGGCGCAATCCTGAGCGGCGTCAGCAGCGCAATCAGGCCCAGATTGAAGAGCAGAAAGTAGAGCAGCGTCCCGACAAGGTTTCCGGCGCTGACATCGGGCCGCCCTTTTCTGGTTGGCACCGCCTGCCGGATCACCTCCTCCAGCTCGATGGCAGCCGGAGCAACGATCATCCCCATAAACAGCGCAGGCACTCCAAATGAAGCAATAATGCCCTCCGCGCCGCGCGCGACCATCTCGCCGCCCACGCTGATTACAATGATGCCTATCAGCGTAAGGAGTAACGCGAGCCAGAGCGGGCGCTGCTTCTCCTGCGCCTCCTCTACCTCATCGGCATCAATAAAGTTCTGCCTGCGTGAGACGTGGATCAGGTAGGCCATCGCGGCGAGGAAGGCCAGCAGCAAAACGGCCCCCGACCAGCGCGACATCTCCGGCCCGAACAGCGCCAGCCCCGGCAGCAAGGGGCAAACGGCGAAAAGCAGCAGGATACCCCGCGGCAGGCTGACCTTCAGGGGAAAGAACAGCGAACTCAGCCCCAGCGCGACACAGACAAGGAAGATCGCCCCACCGAATACCGTTCCCAGCGCGACAGAGGCCGCGCCTGTGCCGCCAGCCGCCAGGCCGACCGCCACATTTTCAGCCTCGAAGCCCGAAAGCACCGCGCCAACGGCAAAGGCGGAAAAGCGCAGGGCCAGCGAAAGGCCAACCAGTCCCTCCAGCAGTCGCTCCGTCGCCCACACCGCCAGTAACACCCCGATCACAAATAACACTATATTCAGCAGCGCCAGCATATATTTCCTCTCCCTCGCGAGCCAGCAATCACTCCACTGGCATACATTTTATGCCCTGGCAGCATTCTCTGTCTCGCCAGTGGACTATTTCACATTCTAACTGTGCCATACAGCATAGCAAATGCGCTGGAGAAAGAACATACTTATGCCAGATATTGAACAGTAAAAATACGTAAAGCGAAACGAACAGAGATGAATAGACAATCTTTAATAAAGGCAAAAAAGGATTATTCCGGGAGAAAAAGATGAAAAACACATTGATTTATCGCTTTCGCGCACTGGCTATCGGTTTCGCAGCTCTGCTGATGGTGCTGTTAATAAGCGCGTGTTCAGGTTTTACCGGAACCGGCAATAGCACAGGCAATACCGTCACCATTACCGGCAAAATCACCTCGGTCGACGCGCAACATGGCACGGTTACGTTGGATGTCAACGGGCAGAGCTACACGATTAGCGGCCTGAGTGCCAGCCAGGTCGCTCAGTTGCAGGGACAGGTGGGCAAAACCTACAAGATTTCAGCCACGCAGAACAGCGACGGCAGCTACACCATCTCCGTCGGCAACAACTCCATCACCGTCGAAACCAGTACAGACGCTACTCCAGGCGTACAGACGGAGACGCCCGATACCGGCGAAACGCCAACCGCTAACGAGCCGGGCAGCATCAAATTCACGGGCAAAGTACTGCAGGTCAGTAGCAGTTCTATCACCGTCGCCATGCCCAACGGCCAATCGCTGACTATGGCCATTGTCAACGGGCAGACCGACACCTCAGACTTCAACGGTGGGCTACCAACAGTCGGCCAGATGATTAAAGTTGAGGCCACCGCCGCCAGCAACGGCAACTTCACCGCCACAAAGCTGAGCATTGCCGACAGCGGCGATCTGCAAGACCAGGGCGTCGTGGAATATCAGGGCATCACCACCAGCGTCGTCGGCCCTGACAACGTCCTCCACTTCACCGTCGGCAACCAGAGCTTCAATTTCCCCATCACCGGCAGCACCGACCTGAGCGACTTCAACAACAATGCCCGCTCGATTGCCAGCAACCAGGCAGTCACGGTCAAAGTGCAATTCCAGGGCAGCACCGGCACCATCCTCTCCGTCAGCAACCCGAACAGCTAACCTGTATGGCATGGAAAATGTTCCCGGGCAGGGCATGCCGCATGGTCGCTCAGCATGCCCTGCCTTTGTGCCTGCCCGACGTTCCGTGTATAATCTAGATGAGAGCAATTTTTCTTCTTCGCTTAAGGAGTGGGGCCATGCAGGACGATCAGGGCGACGCACAGAGAACAGACGGGCATCATCACGAGCATGAAGATATACTTACGCACGATCACCCCTCTGACCATGACCACGAACATAGCGAGCATAGCCACGATCATGACCATGACGACCATGAACACGAACATGGACATGGTCACGGACACGGGCATGAGCATGGGTCGGTGAACGCGGAACTGTATGGCAATGAGATGGGGTTGCGCGCGGTGCAGATTTCGACGGCGGGGATGCTGCTGGTCTCGCTGATCCAGTTCGGTATCGCGGCCTATGGGGGCAGCGCGGGCCTGTTCGCGGACGCTCTGCACAATCTGGGAGACGTATTCACAACGGTTGCGCTCTGGATCGCCTTTGCGCTTTCCAGACGAGCGGCCAACCAGCGGTATACCTATGGCTACTACCGTGCCGAGGATCTGGCGGGCATCTTCATTGTACTGGTCATCATCGCCAGCGCGGTGGCGGGCGCGGTCGAATCGATTCAGAAGTTGACCAGCGGCAATGTGCCGACGCAGATTTACCTGAGCATGGCGGCGGCGCTGGTCGGCGTAGCGGGCAACGAACTGCTGGCGCAATATAAGATTTCGGTGGGCAGGCGCATCAACAGCGTGCCGCTCATCGCCGACGGACAGCACTCGCGCATCGACGGCCTCACCTCGCTGGCGGCCTTCATCGGCCTGATCGGGGTGGCGCTGGGCCTTCCCATCGCCGACCCCATCGCGGGCCTCGTCATCACCGTCGTAATCGTCACCGTCGTCTACTCCACCTCGCGCAGCGTCCTGCAGCGCATCCTCGATGCCGTCGACCCCAATATCGTCTCCTCGATCCTGCGCGCTGCCGGTCGGGTGCCGGGGGTGCTGGCCGTTACCGATGTGCGCGCCCGCTGGGTCGGCCACACGCTGCACACCTCACTCAATATCGAGGTCAACCCCGAAATCACGCTGGCGCAGGCGCACACCATCGCCGAAGAGGTGCGTCACCACCTCTTCCACAACATCAAGGGCCTCTCCGAAGCCATCATCCACACCGACCCCTACAGCCCCAACGGCGAGTACCATACGGAAACGGCGCATCACAACGAAGGCCAGCGCCCGGCAGTGCCGCGCTATGAGAAAGAAGGAACGCAGGGAAAGGGAACAGGTTAATTTTGCTCTGCCTGCTCCTTAACTACCTGCTGAGCATCCAGCGCAATTCTTTTCACCAGCTCAGGGTCCAGTCGAGCAATCTGCTCCTTCATCTCCATATGCTGCTCTTCAAGCCGCTTCACAATCTGAAGAATCAAAGCATCCTGATGATCGAGGTGGTCCATGATGTGACGAACCTCTTCTTCGCCTTTGCAGTCGGTGATGTAGTCGTTCTGCGCGGTAAGCCTGTCTTTCTCGGCTTGCCGGTTTTGTGACATCATCACAAATGGTGCAGCGTATGCCGCCTGGAAGCTCAGCATTAAGTTGAGGAGTATAAAAGGATAGGGATCCCAGTGTCTTATAATTGCTATACTGTTCAAAACCAACCATGCAGCCAGAATGATGCTCTGTGTGATGATGAAAGGCCAGCTACCAACAGTGGCAGCGACTTTATCGGCAATCCTCTGCCCGATGGTCAGCCGTTCGTCGGCGACCTGGTTCACATCGACGACCGGGGGGTGGTCGTGTTTGAAGGCGGGGAATTTGAGATGCATGCCCTCAAGCCAGTGCCTGTAGGCGTCCAGGTGGCCGGATGAGGCGCGGTGAGCAGGCACAGCTTGCCCCTCTGCTGGTGTGATGTCCATCAGTTGATCTCTCCTTTTTGTGCGCTTTTCGAGATTGGGGCCGACAGGGCAAAGCCAGCAAAATGAGCAGGTTAGCAGCCAAGCTGTTTGGCGATAATCATGCGCTGCACTTCACTGGTACCCTCCCCGATTTCGTTGATTTTGACGCTACGCCAGTAGCGCGAGACGGGATATTCGTCCATGAAGCCGTAGCCGCCGTGAATCTGGACGGCCTGATCGGCGGCGCGTTTGGCCGTTTCAGAAGCAAAGAGCTTCGCCATAGACGCCTCTTTCGTATACGGCTGCCCCTGCATATGCAACCACGCGGCTTTATAATACATTAAACGCGCGAGTTCGATTTCTGTCTCCATGTCGGCGAGTTTGAACTGGATGGCCTGGAATTTGCTGATGGGCTGGCCGAATTGCTGACGTTGCTTCGCATAGCTGAGGGCTTCATCCAGACAGGCCTGGGCAAGGCCAACGGAGAGGGCGGCAATGGCAACGCGGCCCGCGTCGAGAATTTGCATAAACTGCTTGAAGCCATCGCCGCGCCGCCCCAGGATATCTCCTTCCGGCACAACGCAATCTTCAAAGGTGAGCGGGCGCGTATCAGAGGCTTTCCAGCCCATTTTCCTGTAAGCGTTGCCGATGATGTAGCCGGGAGTGCCTTTCGGCACAATAATGTTGGTAATCTCGTTGCGCCCGTTGGGGAGTTTACCGGTCACGGCGGTAATTGTGACGCCGCCGGTCATCTCGGTACCGGCATTGGTGATGAAGCATTTGGAGCCGTTGATATGCCAGTAGCCGTCGCGCAGGGTGGCGCGCGTCTTCGTGCCTCCGGAATCGGAGCCTGCCTCTGGCTCGGTCAGGCCAAAGGCCCAGAGTTGCTCGCCGCGCGCCAGCGGGGGCAGGTAGCGTTCCTTCTGCTCTTTGCTGCCGAAGAGGAAAAATGGGCTGGCGCCAAGCGAGGTATGGGCCTCCATGGTAATACCCACCGAGACATCGGCGCGCGAAATCTCCTCAAGGGCGAGACAATAGGAGAGGAAATCCGCGCCCGCACCGCCATATTCTTCGGGGAAGGGCAGCCCCATCAGGCCAATGGCGCCCATTTTTCGCACCAGCTCATAGGGAAAGGCGCCCGTGCGATCCATCTCCTCCGCCAGCGGCTTGATCTCCTGTTCCGCAAAGTCGCGGGCTGTATGTTTAATTGCCAACTGCTCCTCATTGAGCGAAAAGTCCATATCGTTATGCTCTCTTTCTTTCTGGCCTACAGCCATGCAAAAGTCTACTTCTCCATTATACAGTATCCGTGAAAAAGTGGAACAGGTATTGAAGGTAGACGCTGTAGGGGCAGTGCCCATAGGCGTTAACTTAAGCCAGTGCGAGCGCCAGGCAGGCCAGCCGCCAGGGGTGGCCTGTGGCGGCCTTAAGTTAACGCCTATGGGGGCAGTGCCTTTCCGATATGCCAGAGTGCCGTGTTGGTGGCTAGCAAGGGGACAGACACTATCCCTACAGCGTCTACATCATTCGGTTGTCACAGTTCATATACCGGTAGTATCCAGGGGTCGTTAGCCCCTCTCTACCGGGTCCCACGATCAATCGGCACCTACGGAGTCCATATCTACGCGACACACCGCTGCCCGCTACGGGATGCCCACAGTGTTCACCGAAACCTCATCGTCGATTGACGGGAAGTCATTGGAGCCTGCGGACGCTACATCGTGTGGGGGAAGCGGGCCTGTGAGTCGGGCGCCAGCGAGACGGGCGGCATCGAGGTGGGTGCCGCGCAGATCGGCGTGATTGAAGTCTGCGCCACGCAGGTCAGCGCCGCTTAGATCGGCGCTGGTGAGGTTAGCCTCGCTCACATCGGCCATATAGAGATCGGCCCCGTTCAGGTTCGCCGAGCGCAGATCGGCTTGCGAGAGATTGGCGCGGCTCAGATCTGTGT
Organism: Chloroflexota bacterium; assembly: GCA_902810755.1. Next base: position 25,913 of record CADDYT010000004.1, on the reverse strand, counting down.
GGCTCAGGTTGGCTTCCAGCAGCGCCGTCTCGCGCAGATCAGCCCCGCTCAGATTTGCCGCTCTGAGGTTAGCCCCGCTCGCCTCGGCTCTTATCAGGTAGGCTTTACTGATCTGAGCCTCTGTAAGATCGGCTGCATTGAGTTGCGTGCCGCTCAGGTTCGCGCGTGTGAGATTGGCGCGCTGCAAGGTGGCGCCGCTCAGGTTCGCGCCTCCCAGATTCGCTTCACGCAGGTCTGCGTCGCTCAGGTCAGCCTCGCTTAAATCGGCACCGCTCAGGTTCATATCGGCGAGTTGCATGCCGCGCAGGCAAATAGCATGCAGGTTCGCGCGACTCAAGGTGATATTATGAAAATCGACGCCGCTCAGGTCGGTCTCGCTCAGATCGGCGCCGCTCAGGTTCACGTTGCGCAGGTCGAGTTCGCCAAGATGCACGCCGCCCAGTCGCGCGCCGCGCAGAATGGCGCCGGAGAAGCACGCGCCCTGCAGGTGTGCGCCGCTCAAATTCGCCCCCCACAGACTGGCCCCCTCTAAATCGGCATCGCTCAGGTCTGCATTGCTCAGATCGGCCCCATTCAGATTGGCACCGCTCAGGCTGGCACCGCTCAGGCCAGCCTCGCTCAGATTCGCTTCACGCAGGTCAGCGTCTGTGAGATTGGCGTCATCCAGGTGTGCGCCGCGCAGGTTCGCGCCACGCAGGTGCGCTCCATCCAGTCGCGCCTCACGTAAATGCGCGCCTGCCAGCGGCAACCCGTCCAGGTGCGCGCGGCTGAGTTGCGCCTGCTCCATATTCGCACCGATCAAGCGCGCCTGCCGCAGGTCCGTCTCACTCAGGTTGACATTCGCCAGGCTCGCGCCCGTGAGATCGGCGCCGATCAGGCGTGCCGCATAGAGATTGGTGGCACCTAAATCGGCGCCGCTCAGGCTGGCATAACTGAGGTTCGCGCCGCTCAGGTCAACCTCGTACAGATGAGTCTCGCGTAGGTCTGCGCCGTTCAGATTCGCTCTACTCAGATTTGTGCCATAAAGATTCGCCCAGTTCAGGCGCGCCTCGCGCAAGTCCGCGCCATCGAAACGAGCTTCTTTGAGGTCGGCACCGCTTAATGTGGCCTGAGACAGATTGGCCTCGCGCAGGCTGGCCGCATGCAGCGTTGCACCATTCAGCGTCGCATGTTGCAGGTTCGCGCCGCTCAGGTCGGCCCCGCTCAGATTCGCGCCATACAGATTAGCCCGGCTAAGTTGCGCCCCGGCCAGTTGCGCCCGCCGCAGGTCCGCGCCGTTCAGCTGCGGTTGCACGTCGCGGTGCTTTTCTCGCCAGTCATTCCACGCACTGACCCCTTTTTTCAGAATATTGAGATGATGTCGGTCTGCTATTGCATTCACCCCCTTTTTGAGAGAAATTAAGAATCAGGCTATTCTCATTATAGGGCCTGAGCAGTAGGCTAGCAAGGATATCACGCTGACAATGAGCATTTCGTTTTGATTTGCCGACGGGCGCAAAGGCCGGGATAACTCACAGGGTACAACAGGCTCACAGGATACAAAAGGCCACCGACCACTGACCACAGACCACAGGCCACCCGCAAGAGTTCACCGGGTACAGGCCACAGGCCACCCGCAAGAGTTCACCGGGTACAGGCCACAGGCCACCCGCAACAGGCCACCGGGTACAGGCCACAGGCCACCCGCAAGGGGTGGCCCTACTATATACGATAGCTGACGCAGCTTGTTGCGCCGTACTATATAGTAGGGCCACCTCTTGCGGATGGCCTGTACCCGGTGGCCTGTTGAAGGCATAACCCCGCTCAGCACATCGCCTTAAACGGTGTCGCCACCTTCACCACGCCTTTCACGCTCCCCAGCTGTTTTTGCCACGTCACAGCGTTAGTGCTGGTTGTCGCCAGAATGAGCGTATGCGACTGGTTGAAGGTGTTTGACTGATCCTGCGATTGCCATATTGGTTTGTGGCCCTGCGCTCGCGCCTGCTCGTAGCAGGGGTCGGCCAGGCGAAAGCCGAGGGCGTTGACGGCATCCAGCGCCGTTGCATATTGTGTCGTACTGGCAAATGTCACCTGTATGTAGGTGTTTGCCTGCGAGGCGGGCAGGTACTTCGCGCCATTGCCAGGCCGCATGAGGGGGCAGCTATGAGGACCATCTGGCTGCACCATTTTGATACCGTTCGTAGCTTGCAGCCTATCGAACCAGAGGGGGGCCGAATTGACGGTTGCCAGCACCGTCATCTCGTGGTCATTGCCGAAAAAGGTTTTATTATCGGACGAAACCCACGCGCCAAACTGGCAATCGGCAAAGGTTTTCAGGCCGAGACTGGTCACAGTCTCCAATGCCTGCTGGTAGGTTATGGACGAGGAGAAGAAGATAAACGCGCTATAGACGGGGGGACTTTGCACAGGTAGCTCCCGAATGGCGTAATGCCAGAGCAATTTGCCGTCGCTGACACGGATGGCCTGCACCACACCGTCATCGCCACCGACCACCACCACGCCATCACCGATCGTCTCCGGCCCTGCCGCGTCAGAACCCTCACCTGAGATATTGACGTTCTGCTGCCAGAGCAGCTTGCCGTCGCTGGCGCGCAGGGCTTCGACGGGGCCTGAATAGTTGATAACCATGCCGTCAATCACTGCCAGCGCATTGGCAACGCCGCCTGTACTGTACTGCCAGAGCAGCTTGCCATCGCTGGCGCGCAAAGCAAGAATTGTCTCTCTCTGACCGCCAGAGTACACGACCCCATTCACTATAACCGGCGCTACAACAATCGGGCCACCAGGAAACGGGGCCTTGTGCTGCCATACCAGTCTACCATCACTGGCATTATAGGCAAAGAGGCCCAGAGGGCTACTAACATAGAGTAGACCATTGGCAAGTACAGGAGTGGGCGCGTTAGGCGGCAAGCCTGGTACTGAGGACTGGCTAACATGCCAGGCTACACGCCCTGTATCTGTGCGCAATGCATAAATATCGCCCTGCGAGGTCGCGCAATAGACGAGGCCGTTTGCCGCCACGATACCGCCATTCGCCAGGCCCGCGTCAGTGCGCGGCGTCATATTCCACAATAGTTGCCCGTCGCCGGCTCGCAAAGCCGAGATGGCCCTGACAGAGAGACCACCAGGCCCCTCTGACGACGCAGCGACATATACGACGCCATCTGCTACGCCCATCAAGGCCGGTGTCGCCGCAGAAACGCTATAGGTCCACAGCTTTCCGCCATCCGCTGCACGCAAGGCCACAATGATTGAGGCATTGTTTTCGGCGGAAGTCGCCATGTAAACCGTTCCAGCAACAACAATGGCCTGAGAAATCCATTTACTCCCCTGGTACCGCCAGAGTAGCTTCCCACTATCCGCGTTCAGCGCGTATAGCGCCGTATCCCCTGCGGCATAAACCATGCCAGCGGAAACGCTATACAGCCAGACCGCCGCACCAATCTTATAGCTCCAGCGCACCGTGCCGCCAGTCGTATCAAGCGCGTAGAGCATGCCATTATCAGAGCCGACATACGCCACACCGTTGGAGACGATAATAGATTCGCTATGCCCGTTGGGCAGCGGAGCGGGCTTGCCATCAGTCCCCGGCTCAGGGTCTGTCCCCTTGCCCAACGGAATATTACTGAACTTCAAGGGCGGGGGCGTACCAGACGAGGTGGTAGCAGGAAAATTCGTCCCACAGGCAGGCAGGCAGCATACCAGTAGAAGCAGAGCGAGGCATGAGCCAATATAGCTTTTTCTTGCGAACGTATTCATAGAACATTCTCCCCTGATGAAATAGCAAAAACAGACGAACGAGGCTATACCATCGGAGAGACGCTGGCAAGCGGCAAAAAGTTCCTGCTGACAGAAAGAGGACAGAGAGTGCGCGCAGGCCGACCGCAAGGGGTCGGCCCTACTATACACAATACATTCGCACGGCTTGTGGAGCCGCCGTATATAGTAGGGCCGACCCTTGCGGTCGGCCTGTGAGGTACGGGCCGGTTAGTTAAGCCCTATCTCCCCAGCAAGAACGCCAGCCATCCCCTGGCTGGATAATGGTCGAGGTAGTGGCCGGTTAGTTAAGCCCTATCTCCCTAGCAAGAACGCCAGCAGGCTGCCGGCGGCGGGATTGGCTATTGCCAGGATGACCTGCGAGGCGAAGGTAATCACGATCACCGCCGCTGCCGTCAGCGAGATGGAGGCGCTGAGGCCGATGGGCGTTGCCAGGCGCTCCTCTTTGAGCGGGGCATCGAAGTACATGGCCTTGATGATCCGGCCATAGTAGACGAGCGAGACGATGCTGTTGATGAGCGCCACAACGACCAGCAGCGTCTGGCCCTCGCCCCAGGCGGCGGTGAAGATGAACACCTTACTGACAAAGCCCGCCGTCGGGGGGATGCCGGCCAGCGAGAGCAGGCAGATGGCGGTTCCCGCGCTGAGCAGGGGCGCTTTCTTCGCCAGCCCGCGAAAATCTTCGATGCGCTCGCCGCCCGTCGCGTTCGCCAGCGCGATGATACCGGAGAAGGCTCCCAGATTGGTGACCACGTAGACCAGAATGAAGAACAATACCGCCGCGTTGCCCGCCGAGGACTTGCTCGCTACGCTGGCCGTGAAGCCAACCAGGATGTAGCCCGCCTGCGCGATGCTCGAATAGGCCATCATGCGCTTGACGTTCGTCTGCACGGCAGCGACAAAATTGCCCAGCGTCATCGTCAAAATGGCAACGATGTTCAGAATGACGACCAGAGAAAGCAGGTTGATCTGGAAGAGGCCGCCATCCATGAAGACGCGAATCAAGGCGGCAAAGCCAGCCGCTTTCGATGCCACCGAGAAGAAGGCGGTGGCCGGAGTGGGCGCGCCCTCGTAGATATCGGGCGCCCACATATGGAAGGGGACCGCCGAAATCTTGAAGCCAAAACCGGCGATGATGAAGAGGTCGGCCACCAGTTCCATCACGTTGCCGTTGTGGAAGCCGGTCTTGATCGAGGTGGCAATGCCCATCAGATCGGTGGTTCCCGTCAGACCATAGAGCAGGGCGAAGCCGTAGAGCAGGATGGCTGAGGACATGGCCCCTAGCAGCACGTACTTGACGGCTGCCTCCGCCGAACGCTCGCTGGTGCGAATCAGGCCCGCCATCACGTAGAGCGGGATGCTCGTCAGTTCCAGCGAGATGTAGATGGAGATCAGTTCGGTCGTGCTGGCCATCAACATCGCGCCGGTCAGCGAGAAGAGCATCAGCGTGTAGAACTCGCCATCCGCCCGCACGTATTTGCCGACATAGCTATAGGAGGCCAGCAGCATGACCGCGCCGATAATCAGGAAGACGATCTGGAAAAAGATGGCGTATTGATCGACCACCAGCATACCGAAGAAGGCGCGGTGCGCTACCGAGAAATCCAGCGAAAGCGCCAGCGAGATGGTAAAGGCCAGAGGAATAATGAGGCCGACCAGGGCGACCGTCACCGTCACGATGCGCCGTCGCACAAACAGGTCGACGACCATCACCAGCAGGGCCAGCAGGGCCATGCTCAATTCCGGCGAGAGCAGGTAGAGATCGCCCGGTTGAAATGCTTGTACAGGCATAATTCCTCACCCCCCTTCTAATGCAAGACCAGACTGACCGTGTGCATAATCGCAGTCAGGCTGGGCGTAATCACATTGATCAGAAACGCGGGATAGATACCCACGAAGACGATAAAGGCCGACAGCGCGTAGAGCGGGATCGACTCGCGTATGGTCGCGTCGGGCAGCCACTGCCAGCGCGTGTTGAACGGGCCGTAGAAGACGCGCTTGAGCATCCAGAGCAGGTAACTGGCCGTCAGGATCATAGTAAAGACCGAGACGACCGTAATGGGTGTCCAGATGGGGAAGCTGGACGTAAAGGTTATATATTCGGCGACGAACCCGGCCAGCCCCGGCAGGCCGAGCGAGGCCAGCCCTGCAAAGGTAAAGAACGTCGCCAGCAGCGGCATCTTCTTCGCCACGCCGCCAAATACTGCGATCTCGCGCGTGTGCGCGTGGTCATAGATCACGCCGACGCAGAAGAAGAGCATGCCGGTGATGATGCCGTGACTGAACATCTGAATGGTCGCGCCCGTCAACGCCGCCGTGCGGAAGGCCAGCCCGCCAAAGCCAGCAGCCGCAGCCGCCACACCCAGCAGCACCACGCCCATATGGCTCACGCTCGAATACGCGATCAGCCGCTTCATATCTTTCTGCACCAGGCAGATGCCCGCGCCGTAGATGATATTAATGACCGCCAGCACGGCCAGCCAGCCCGCGAATTGCTGCACGCCCACAGGAAGCAGCGTCAGGCAGACACGAATCAGCCCGTAAGCTCCCATCTTGAGCAGGATACCGGCCAGGATCACGCTCACCTCGGTAGGCGCGTCGGTATGCGCGTCCGGCAGCCAGGTATGGAAGGGGAACATGGGGATTTTGACGGCAAAGCCCAGGTAGATGAGCAGGAAGGTGAGCAGTTGCAGGCCCATCGTGATGCCCAGGAAGCTCACCGTCCCATGCTGGAAATGCGTTGCGAAAAACCGCATATCCGCCGTCTGCCCGCCCAGGCTGAAGTAGAGCAGCAGAATACCGATCAGCATGAAGGCGCTGCCGAAAAATGTGTAGAGCAGGAACTTCCAGGCCGAGTAGATGCGCCCCGGCATGCCATGCTTCATCGTCTCGCTGCCCCAGACGCCAATGAGTATGAACATCGGCGCAAGTTCGCCTTCCCAGAACAGGAAGAAGAGCAACAGGTCTAAAGCCAGGAAGACGCCCATCACCGCCGCTTCCAGCAGCAGGATCAGCGCCATGTATTCTTTGACGCGCGGCTTCTCCCAGCCGCCGATGATCGCCAGCATCGTCAGCAGCGCGTTCAAAATGACCATGGGCAGGCTCAAGCCGTCAATACCCAGGAAATAGTCAATTTTGAAATGCACCGAGCCAGCCGTGAAATCGAGCCAGGGCATTTTCGTCGCATAGGCGGGATTCAGCAGATCGCCGAAGTTATAGCCGTTGAGGGCGATGTTGAAGAACAGCCCCAGCGAGAGCGCGAAGGTGCCTGCCGTGAAGAGCAGGGCCAGCCAGCGCGCTACCGGTCTCGGCGCCAGTATCGTCGCTATCGCCCCCAGCACCGGCAGCAGAATAAGCCAGGTTAATGGACTTGCAAATATCATAACGCACGATCCTTATTGTACGAACGTGACCAGCACGAATACCAGTATTGCCAGCACCGCGACTCCACCGAAGAAACCGATCATGTAGGCTTGCACTCTTCCTGTCTCCACATGGCGCAGATCGCGTCCCGCGCCCCTCACCAGCGCGGCCACCCCATTGACGATGCCGTCAACAACGTAGGTATCAAACGCCGCTTCCACATGCGAGAGGCCAAGCACGCCATAGCGGATCAGCAGCGCATAAAACTCGCTGACATAATACTTATGCAGCGTCACGCGGTGCAGAAAGTTCAGCAACGGATTGTTGTAGACCACGTTGCCAACAGCGACCCAGCCGACCACGCAGTAGAGGTAATAGGCCCAGCCGAGGCCGATAAACGAGACCAGCACGCCCACCCATGTCTTCCAGTCTGTAAGAATTGCGCCAAAATTCAGCACCGGTGCGGGCGGATAGACATAACTGAAGAAGCCAAACCAGTACCCGGCGACAATCGAAGCGATTGCCAGCAGCACCAGAGGAATCGTCATTGTCAGCGGCGATTCGTGCGGCGTCCCTTCATGCGCGACGCCCTGATCGTTTTCGAGTCTGCCCCAGGGAACGCCGGGGACGCCTGCCGCGCCGCGATACGGGCCGCCCCACAGCCCACCAAATTCGCCGCCCTTGCCGCCAAAGGTCAGGATGTAGGCGCGCAGCATGTAGAACGCCGTCAGGCCAGCCGTGAGCAGCGTGATGATATAGAGCGCGTAATCGCCGCGATCAAAGGTCAGACCAATAATCGTATCTTTGCTAAAGAAGCCGGAGAAAAAGGGGAAGCCGGAAATGGCCAGCGTGGCGACCAGGAAGGTGATGGCCGTCACCGGCATGAACTTTGCCAGGCCGCCCATGTAGCGCATGTCCTGCGTCTCACGATGCAGCGCATGATGCATGGCATGCAGCACGCTGCCCGCGCCCAGGAAGAGCAGCGCCTTGAAGAAGGCATGCGTAAACAGGTGAAACATGCCGGGGCCGGGGCCATATTCCGCGCCGGCGACGCCGAGGCCAACGAACATATAGCCAAGCTGGCTGATGGTCGAAAAAGCCAGGATGCGCTTCAGGTCGTACTGCGTCAGGGCAATGGTCGCGGCAAAAATCGCGGTAATCGCGCCAACCCAGGCCACCACGCCCAGCGCCTGCGGACCCGCCGCCAGGAAGAGGGGATAGGTGCGCGCCACCATGTAGACGCCAGCCGCCACCATCGTCGCCGCGTGGATGAGCGCGCTTACAGGCGTCGGGCCTTCCATCGCCGATGGCAGCCAGACGTGTAGCGGCACCTGCGCTGATTTGCCGATAGCGCCGCAGAAGACCAGAATCATCGCCAGCGTTAGCAGGCCCAGGTTGCCGGCAAAGGCATGGGTCACACTGTGCGGGCCGCTACCGGCCAGTGTGGCAAAATCGAAGGTGCCGGTATTGGCGAAGAGAATCATAATACCGATGATGAACCCCACATCACCAACGCGGTTGGCAATAAAAGCTTCGATCGCCGCGCTGGCCGGCGAGGGACGATCCTCAGCAGGCTTGGCCGCTTTATTGATCCAGAAGCCGATCAGCAAGTACGAACTCAAACCGACCAGTTCCCAGCCAACGAAGATGACCAGGAAATTCGCCGCGAAGACGATATCGAGCATGGAGAAGGTGAACAGCGAGAGATAGGCAAAGAAACGCGCATACCCGGCTGAATTCTCCATGTAGCCCTGCGAATAGAACTGCACCAGCAGGGAGACCGTCGTCACCACCGTCATCATGGCAATCGCCAGCGTATCGATACGGAAGGCGATGATATAGCTGACCAGGCCGCCAGACTGCACGAACCAGTCATACGAAAAGATGGTCACGCCTGCCGCCGGTAAGGCGGGAGCGATGGAAATAACGCCTGCCGTATTGAGCAGCAAAAGCCAGGAATAGATACAGGCCAGCGCGACGATGACGATGCCGAGGTAGCCGCTGACCTTCGCGCCCATCGTCAGGTATGGCACCTTCGGGTCTTCGTCGTCCTCCAGCACCTCCTCTTCGCCGCGCGGCCCCTCTTTCTTAATATAGTGGATATCGCTCTCCTCGTGCGCCTCCTCACGCTGGGCCGCTGTTGCCTTCACGGGACGACTGAGCAGGTCCCAGACGCGCGTACCGAAAACAATGACGGCGAAAGAGAAGAGCGGAGAGAAGAGGATGAGCCATGAGCCATAATACAACGCCATAGAATTCACCACCTCATCATATCGATTTCGCCGACATCCACTGTGCTGCGCTTGCGATAGATCGAAATAATCATCGCCAGGGCCACCGCCGCCTCCGCCGCCGCGACCGTGATAATGAAGATGGCGAAGATCTGCCCGGTAAGAAAGGTGGAATACGGCTTGACAGTATTAAAAAATGAGAACCCCACCAGGGTGATATTGACGGCGTTGAGCATGATTTCAATGCCCATCAGCACGGCAACGGCATTCTTCTTGGAAATCGCCCCGTAGAGGCCAATGCAGAAGAGAACCGCGCCCAGCGCCACGAAGTGGTAGAGTGTCAGCCCCATTATTGATCCTCCTCCCTGCCTATCACAATCGCGCCCACAATCGCCACCAGCAGCACAAGGGACGCAATTTCAAAGGGCAGCACGTAGCTATAACTCGACGGGCTATACAACAACTGCCCGATACGCACCACATTGTTGATGTTCGCCGGAATCTGCCCGCTGCCGTTGCCCGTCACAGCGACCGCATGTGGGCTGATCGTCACTGCCAGAATGGTCCCCGCGCCGACCAGCACGCAGATGATGAGCGCGAGCCACCACAGCCGGTTGGTCGGATTGCTGTCACGATTGATATTCTCTGTGCGCGTGAGCATGAGGGCAAAGAGGATCAGAATCGTTACCGCGCCTGCATAAATAAGGATTTGCACAATAGCGATGAACTCGGCATTGAGCAGCAAATAGATGCCTGCGGCCATCCCGAAGACCACGACCAGCGCCAGCGCGCTATGCACAACGCTGCGCAACATCACCACCATCAACGCCGCCCCCACCAGGATGACGGCGACAATCCAGAAAAGTAACGTGGCTACATCCATAAAAAAACCTCCGAGTGAGAGCGGATGTGGATTATCAGCTTCTCTTATCTATTGTAACGAGCAACCTGCCCGCCAGAAGGGGTTTTCACATATGTCCTTGTGAAATTCTATCAAAACATCCGCAAGGTGACAAGGGCAATGCTCGACTGCTTCGCGCCAATCCGTCCGCAGGCATGCCGACCGAGCAGCCTATCCACTCAACTATTTTCTTGACTTATTCGTATTATAGAGAGGAACAGGCATTTGTCCCTGTTTTTTACAGGAAAATCACCTGAAAATGACTAAAATGGGGGATTCGGGTAGTTTTTGCTATCGGAATATACCCGGTCTATGCTATAATCAGGCTGTACCAGTGTACAAAGCAATGTAAAAGGGAAAGAATGTTTATGAGCATGGCGCAAACACGAACCGAGCAGGACTCTTCTGAACTCATCCATTGCCCGCAGTGCAAGGCACCACTGCCTGCACAGGCTCTGTTCTGTAGTTCATGCGGCACCCGCATCGACAAAGCGGATACCCGTTCTCTTCTGGAAGATGATATCGATATTGCAACACGCTATCGTATTACGTCCCTTGTACGACGGAGACCGTATGTCACGCTGCTCTTCGCCTTTGATAATCAGCAACAGCGCCCCGTCGCCATTCGCGACCTTGACCTGAGCGATCTGTCCGAGGAGACGCGCCAGGTCATCAAGGACGCGGTAAAGGACGAGTATGATCTGCTGCGCCGCCAGCGTATCCCGTACACTATGCCCGTCGTCGACCTGCGCTATTTCCAGCATCACCTCTATCTCGTCACCGGCTGGCCTTCCGGCGAGGCGGCGGCGCAGTTGCATACTCTGCAAGACCTGCTGCAAAGCGGCGCCGGTCTGCCCGACGAGCGTGTGACCCTGGACTGGATCACGCGCCTGTGCTTCTCCCTGGAATATCTGCGCCGCTATCAAATCGTCATCGGCGACCTCGACCCCCATGCCATTGTCCTGAACGAGGACAGCTATCAAAGTCAGCTCGCGCTCATGGTCTCGTGGCTGCCGAACAGCGTGCGCGCTCTGCTCCCATCAAGCCAGCCACCAACGCCTGATCCGTTTATGGCCCCGGAAGCCCTGGAAGGAAAGGCCGATGCGCGTTCGGATCTGTACAGCCTGGGAGCCATCTTCTACCTGTTGCTCACCGGCAAGGCCCCTGAAGAGGCCGGCCAGCGCCTGCAACGTTCGGGGCGATCCTCACGCCCCCTGCGCTCCCCACGCGAACTCAACCCGCGTGTCAGCGCCAGCGTCGATGAACTGGTCATGCGCGCGCTCGCCCTCTCACCGGACGACCGTTTCCAGAATGTCAGCGCGATGATCGCCGCCCTCACCGACCTCAGCCGCAAACGCTCGGCCCCGGCCTTGACGCAAATCAAAGCGGCCCCACAGCCCGGCACAGAAAATGAGCCAGAGGACGATGAATGGTATCTGGAAGAGACGGTCACGATTACACCACTGAAACAGGGCGCACAAAACGCCAGCGCGCCTGCCGCGCCATCCTCCGCGAACGCCGAGACTGCCGCTGTCTCTCAGCCCGCGCTGCCTGCTCAAAAGCAGCCCGCTCAGCCCCCGCTTCAGTTAGAGCGTGAGATTGATTTACAGGATACGCTTGACTTTGAGCCAGCCAGTCCGGCAGGCACCTCGCTGCCACAGCCGCGCAAACAGGAGCAGGGACTGGGATGGCGCAAGCGCGTCACCGGCATGTTGCCCATCGTCGGAACGGCGCACCCACCGGAAACCGGCGTGGAAAAGACGCGGCGGCCAAAAGAAGGGTCGTGGTTGAAGCGTTTGCAGGATTTCTTCCTGGGCGAACAGCAGCATACAACAACAGCCGCCGCCATCATCGAAACGCCGATGCGCGTGCAGCCCAACCAGCCCTACGCCATTCGCATTCGCCTGATGGGCCGCGCGCAGCCAATGGTACCCCCCACGCCCGGCGAGGGCCTGCGCGAGCGTAGAGCCAGAACCCCCCAGGGTCTGAGCGCCTTAGTTGAGGGCGATATCGTCTCCATCGAGGTACGCTCTGTCCTCTACCAGAGCTTCGCCTACATCGTGCAGCAGGCTACGGTCGCCATTCCCGCCCCGGACTACGCCGCCGATGTCACCATTCCCATGCAGGCCATCGCCAGCGGCCCCAGCGGGCGCAGAGACCGCCTGCACATCTTCTTCCTCGATGAGGCGCGCCGCCCGCTCTATGAAAAGCCCTTCGTCGTCGAAATCTTCGTCTCCCATCTCGTCCAGTCCGGTCGCGAGGGCCACAATGTGCTGACAATTCCACTGTAATGGTGGAATTGTCAGCATATTTCTCCCGCATCTCCCCTTCACCTCTTCCCTGATGGGCCGATATCAGCTATAATCACAACAGTTTCGGCGTCTTGCCGTCTCAATCTATCTGTCACGGTCTGTGCAAAGACCGCGAAAGGAGAACCTTCATGTCCGATCTGCCGGTGGACGTCGATCAGCACGAGCAAACGGTGCCATCTATCCACAACAACCATGCCAATGACGAACACAATGACCGCATCGCAGCCTTCTCAAGCACCCTGCTGGACAGGGTTGATTCGCTGGTCTATGCCATTGTCGGCGTCTGCTTTTTCATCGGCGCGCTTTGCGCGCTGGGCTATAGCTTCTGGGATTTTGGAGACGCGCTGCTCTTTCCTGCCTCTCCCCTTCAGCCGGGGACGCCTCCCGAAGTCGCCGCCGCCATCATCAAACTGGTCTCCGATCTCCTGCTCGTGCTTATCATCATGGAGGTACTGGGAACCGTCATTCACTATTTAAAATCGCACGCGACCTCCCTGCGCCCCTTCCTCTTCATCGGCATCGTCTCCGCCACGCGCGGCGTCCTCTCCATCGGCGCCCGGCTCTCCATTGAGGGGCAGGTCAGCGCAGCAGATTTCCCCCACGCCATGATCGAGCTTGGGGTCAACGCCGCCGTCATCCTCGCGCTGGGCATCACCCTCAAGCTCCTGGGCAAGCTGGTTGAGGATTAAGAGAGCGAGGCGAGCAGGCGTAGGTAAATTCTCCTATTCTATCCACATTTTGCTTCAAAACACGACCGTTTTCTGTATATTTATTGGTGTCTATTTGCCTGCTTTTGACAGGAGTAAGATAGGATAGGAAAGGAAGAACACCGCTATGGCTACAGCGAACTGGTCACCACAACCATCCATGCAGCAGGATGGATTGACTGTCGGCAGAGAAACATTGCCTTCAGAAGAATATGTTGCCCGCACAATGCCGCCTGTATTGAGCAGCCTCGATATGACGACCACATACCTGGTCGCTATTTTCTTCATCGTCAACGCAGCTACCGCTGCCGGGGGCGGAGCAGCGGCATTCACCTATTTGCTCCTGGGCGGCGTGATGTTCTTCATTCCCTGCGTCGTGGCCACCGCGCAGCTCGGCGTCATGTTTCCCTACGAAGGTTCCCTCTACAACTGGACGCACAAAGCCCTCGGCGGTTACTGGAGCTTCTTCATCGGCTTCTGCGCCTGGTTCCCCGGCGTGCTGGTCATCGTCAGCGGCGCCGATATCGTGATCTCTTACATTCAGGGGCTGAGCAACGGCAACTGGCTGGTCGACCCCTGGCAGCAAGGTCTGGCGCTGCTCGGCATCATTATTTTCTCCACCTTCCTGGCCCTCCAGCGCCAGCGCATTATTCAGAACGTCGTCAATGTGGTCATCGGCCTCACCTTCCTGGCCGTGCTGATTATCGGCTTCGCAGGCGTTGTCTGGCTGCTGAAAGGGAAGCCCTCCGCGACCAGTTTCCAGGCGGCGAACTGGGGCCTCAACTCCAATAACTATTATCTGTTCGGGCTGATCACACTGGCCTACCTGGGGACAGAAGTGCCGCTGAACATGGGCGGCGAGATCAGCGAGCGCAAGGTCGTCACCCGTCACCTGCTCTGGGGAACCGTGCTGGTCTTTGTCGGGTACTTCATCTCTACCCTCTCGCTGCTGCTCATCCAGGGAACCAACGCGGCATCAGTCGGTGGTTTCTCGCTGGTGCAGATCGTCGATTCCGTGCTGGGCAAATTCCTGGGCGGCGTGACAGCTATCTGCATCATCAGCTTCTTCGTCATCGTCCCCGTCGTCTACAACTGCACCTTTGCCCGCCTGCTGCTGGTAGGCGGCATCGACCGGCGTCTCCCGGCGCGTGTGGCGCGGCTCAACGGAAACCGCGTACCTTCCAGCGCGATCGTTTTCCAGAGCAGTATCGCCATCGTCTTCATCGCCATCGCCTTCTTTGTGGTTCCTTACGTCGTCACCATCGGCAAACCAACCGACCTGGCGAACGAGGTCTACAACGTCACGCAGGCAGCAGCCACGCTGGTCTGGGCCATCTCGACCGCCTTCTTTTTCATCAACATCGTCATTTTCTACTTCCGCGACCGGCAAAGCTTCAACCTGCAGCGCATCTTCCCCATGCCGGTTCTCTGGCTCTGCTCCATTGTTGGCCCCATCGCCTGCGCCACCGCCATCGTCGATACCCTGCTCAACTCCTGGATTCCGCAGATCGATAATGCCCACTGGTGGTATATCGTCGGCGGTCTCACCCTCATCTGCCTCATCATCGCAGGCATCGGCAGCATGCTCGCCAGCAGCGAGGCCGCGTGGCAGGGGCTGAAAGAAAAAGAATAAACGCATCGCCCGGAGAAGGGGATAAGCCGATGCAGGTTGCCTGCATCGGCTTATCCCCTTCTCTACTTTTCCCTCTTGCATCTCCCCTGCAACTGCTCTATGATAAGAAAAAACCTGAAAGCATGTTCCGATGCAACAGACATTCTTATCAAAGCTGCGCGCCAACGGCGTTTACTATCTGGTCGGCTCGCTCTTACTGCTGCCGGGCGTCCCACTCTACCAGGTTGCCATCCTCAACCCGCAGGGCTATAGCTCCGCGCTGGCGGCAACGGGCGGCGGCCATTTCGCTACCTACCTGGGCTGGATTTCCCATCACACAGCCTCCTTCCTGATCTACCGCTTGCTGCTGGTCATCGCCTTCGCCTGCCTGTGGAGCCTGCCCTTCACCCTCTTCCGCATCATCGTTGCGCAAGAAATCCTGGGGCCAGAAGACGAAGAAGTCTACGAAGATGAGGAAGAAAACGAGGATGAAGGCGAGGAAGAGGAAGACGAGGGTGAGGGCGAGGAAGCGGCAGGCATGCCTGTCGAAGCGTGGCGCGGCAAGGGCTTCGCCGTGCTGGCCGCGTGGTCTGGCCTCATCGGCATCGTCCTCTTCGCGCTTGCCACCCTCGCCAGCACAATCTACCTGGCCGTCGTCAGCTTCACAGCAGCCTCCGCGCCACCGAATGGCTTTTCCACGCTGTCGGGCCTCTTCACCATCCTGACCTACACGGTAGGCGGCGGCCTGCTGGGACTCTCCTGCCTGCTTTTCGGCATCGTCATCGCCCGCGCGGGGCTCAGGCTCTGGCCCGGCCTCTGGGTCACCTTCGGTTACGCCGCCCTCCTCCTCACGGCCTTCCTCATCAGCAGCGCCGTCGGAGTCGCCACCGTCTCTAACGAAAGCCAGTCCATCTTCACCACCCCCGCCATCCTGCTCTTCGCCCTCTGGACATTCTGGTTTGGCCTCATGCTCGTGCGCCTGAAACCCGAAACGACATGAGCAATGACATCCAGCCTACAGCGTGGTTCACATGCATCGAGCTATCCGGCGAGTGCAGGGGCCACCCTGCCATTCCATCCTTACCAACCTCACTTTAATTCCAGGTCGCGCCGTAGCTATCACCCTGCGCCTTAAAAGCGGAACGCCAGCACACAACTGCCTCCTGCGTGCGCCCCAACAATTCTAAAATCTCAGCGCGCTTGCCATATGCTTCAGCAATCAAACTGAGTGCCTGCGTTTCACGCAGCAACTCACATGCCTGCTCAAAATCACGAAGCGCCTCCTCCATACGTTCGCGGGCCTGTTCTCCCGTGAGCTGGTTGGCTTCTGCCTGCGCCACTTTTCCAGCCGTCAGGTAGGCGCGACTGATCAGATCATTATCCTTAAAACGCTTCGCAACATTCAAAGCCATATTCGCATATTCCCTGGCATCTTTCAGCCGCCCTTCATCCATACGCAGCTTCGCCAGCGCAGAACAATTCAGCATAATCATACTAGAATTTTCGTGAGTGGTCGCAATGGCAAGCGACTTCGTAAAGTGGTCTGAGGCCTCATGAAACTCACCGAGTAAGCGGTAAGCATGACCAAGATGGTTATGAATGCGGCTCACCATAATGGGCATATTCAGTTCATCGTAGAGAGCCAGGGCCTTTTTCCCCATTTCCAGCGACCCGATCAGGTCCCCGCTCTGCCGGTAAAGATCGCAGAAACCATAGTAAATGTCGGCCAGGTCCTGTCTCCAATCGCCTTTAGAAGGATCAAGCACTTCTCTAAAGAGACTGAGAGCCTCTTCATAATGCTGCCTGGCAGCGGGATAGAGGCCACGTTCAATGCATGTCATACCGAGATATGAACGCGCCCTGACGCGAATAGGCTGCAATCGGGGAGTCTGAACCCTGCGGTCCTGTAGGAGCCTGATACATTTTGTATAGTGACGGGCAGCATCATCGTAGCGCCCAATATTGACGGCCACATTTCCCAGGTAGAAGCGGCAGAGGGCATGACGTTTGCGATACTCATTTTTCTGAGCCTCATCAGTATCCTCAGGTTCCGCTTCGATTCTCTTCACCAGGCGTGTCAGGATAGCTTCCGCCTCATCCCAGCATGCCTCAAGGACAAAACTCCACGCATGTAAATAATCGAGTTCCTCTTGTTGGGCTGTGTTGTCAGGATGAACTTGCTCAAGTACCTCACGTGCGCCCAGGGGCTGACCCTCTTCAAGGCGGAGCCGCGCTCGATTCAGCAACACCTGATTATCGACTTGAACGTTTTCCATAGCACAGACCTCCTTCCCTTGCAATATGGGACAGTATAACACATCCAGAGCCAGAGCGATAGTAGGTTGAAGAATTTCTATGGAAATTGAGGAAAAATGCTGAAAAGAAGACTGCCAACAAAATACAACGGGATATCTTGCGTCCCGGCCACCGCGCCCACAGAGTGGCAGGGAGATACCCGTCCTCCATAGTATAACCTGATTCTTGCCTCTACACAAGACAAGCAGATGGGTTTTTGTCCCGATTTGTGCAAACCTGTAAGGACTGATACTACAGCGAGTCCTGATCGGAAGTGTTCTGCGCACTTGCGAGAGGAGAAAAAAGCCCGGCGCGAAAAGCAAGGCAGCGGGCATCCAGATCATTTCCGACGCCCAGTTTATCATAGGCTTGCTGCCTGTGTTTCTGTGCTGTCCCCAGAGTGATTTGCAGTTGCCTGGATATTTCTGCCAGACTGTATTCCTGGCAAATCAAGCGAAACACTTGAAGCTGCCTGCGGGTCAGGGACGCGATAGCCAGCTGGTCTGGTAAAGGAGAAGCATTAAAGACCAGGGAAGAGAGTTCAAAGTAGCGCAGCAGTTCGGCACAGGTTCTGGCTATCAAGCGAGTTCCCGCCAGTTCCTGTTCTTGCAGCGCAGGTTCCTGCTGGAAGAGGGTAAAGATGAGGATACCATAGGGTTCGCACCCGAACTGCACTGGCAACGTCTGTTTCTCAGCATCCATAGAGACCCGAAGCGCCCCGGCATCACCTGGCTTCGCAAGCAAGAGCGTCACGCGCTCCTGCGTACAGGACGCAACCTCACGACAGAGGCGAGCGGGAAAGTCTTTGCGAACCCAGCCGCTCACACCATCCAGAGCCATTTCGCCTATCTCTTCAAGGCGCAACACAATATGCGTGTAATTCATGGGAGGATAGAACGGTCTCTCCATACAAACACCTTTCTTCTCTCAGAAATCGAGCAAACAACACTTGTAAGGCAGTTACGCATAGCTGATCTTACCCGATAAAGGTAAAACATTCATACACGGTCATTCAGCCCTTACAAGTTATCGCTGTAGTAATAAGCATAGAAGAAAAAGACATGTATTGCAAGGATAGAAGCAATTCCACAGGTATATGGCATACCGTGAGACAATTTGAATAAGCATGGAACGTTTCCAAAATTACTATATATACAGACTATAACATCATCAAGGCAAAGATGATTCACGTTGTACGCACAATGTGAATCATCTTTGTCGAACATTGTTGTGTTTTGCATGACATTTGTTAGTACTTTATGGAAAGAGGGGTGATTCTGTGGATGTAATATTTGAGACAACGCAGGCATCCCACACTTTCGACACAAACAGCCCGACCACCGGGTCATAGTAGCGCGCCCCGTAGTAGTCCAACCCTGATGTGGGATCGTTGTACTGCCCCGTAAAGCCCTTGTTGGTGTAGGGACTGACGCTACCACTGCCGTAATGGGAGGAGCCGTAGGGGGCATAGAGCTGGCTGGCAAGTAAGGAGGCACTGTTGGCTGTGCTGCTGAAGACGCCCAGCACCGAGCCGAGGCCGTCACTGAGGAAGAAAGTGGTGGTTTGCGTGCTACCATAGAAGAGATAAAAACAACTATTGCTAACTTTCAACAAGCATTAAAAAGCGAGAGATAATTGCAAAAACTCAGTGATATCAAGCTCGGTTACTTGTATCTTGTAATATTCTTGACATCGCTGAGTATCGCGGCACACTTGCCCTGACCTTATTGAACCGGAGCTGACTTTCCTTTACGTCCAGCAAACGGGATCCACCTTCATCCTCTTTGCTTGATCTAACTGTCTCCTTCTGGAGAAAGAGGTTTGAGTGGCTTCCTCAAGCCAACTCTCTAGTTCCTGTTCTCCCATAAACCTCTTATCTACTTTCAGAAGCCAAAGAATGTATGATCATCCTGAAGCTTGAGTTTATTAGTCGTTTTCCTCATCGAGGCCCCATACGGTCAGTAAGTAATTGTATTCTTCGATCTCAATACAAATGCCGAAAGCCAGATTTTCGTCAATCACAATGATATCAGTTCTTGGATGGCTGCCAATCTTCTCAAGAAGATTCCAAAATTCTTTAAACTTAATCTTGATACCTCCGACTTTTGTAGTATCTAAATAATAGAAAATAACGCTTACTTCATCCAGATTTTTCCTCTTTTGTTTCAAGTCGTTCAATATTGAAAGGACATTCTGGAAATCGGTGGCCACGAGGCTCTTTTTTTTCTGCAGAGTACGAACTTTACGATATACTTCCGCAAGAAGACGCTGGGAAGCATCAAAGTCAAGGAACTGCTCAGCCGTCAGATGATAGCCCAATTTATTCTGGTACCATTCTTTCGCTGCATTTCGTGCCAGTCTTATCTTGTTTTTTACAAGAAGCTCTGCTAATCGCTCCTTCCTGTTCTTGAAGGGCTCGTGCTGCATCATTTAACTCCTCTATAATTACATCCCCGCTGCTCTGTCGAATGTCATTTAACGGGTTGGAGGGGAGATGAAATAGCTTCAAGAGCAACTCCCGAGGCGACCCAATCCGTGCCATGAAGGTCGACAGAGTACCACTCTGTTTATCTTATAAGGATTGAGGATTAAGGGAGAAAACCTCTAGGATCCTCAGGGTAATGCTCTAGAATATTTGGATCATTTTTCCCAAGGTTGAGGTATTTTTCTCCGTCTTGGAATAAATCTTGTCCCAGGTACTTTAATGCGCCAACATGAAAATGGGGTCCTCGCTCGTTCGGGTCAAATAGATGCTCTATGATGTACTTTGTATCACCGTTCGAATCTAGAAACTCATATATTCTTTGCATCTCACTTTCTCCCCACCGATTGACCCAACCTTGCCTTATTGGGCTGGAAGATGTTGGAATTCCAGCATCCCTCTTCGCTTGGTTAAACATCTGACTACGAGTAGGTTGGGGGTCACAATTATGCACCACCCACTCACCAGCCCCCACCGTAAAGGTGTGGTCCTGCGCTACTTCCAGATTATACATTGTCATGGAGCCAGCCACAACCTTCCAGTCGGTCACAACTCCCCATTGCCCATCAGCGCGCAACACATGCATGCCCAGCTTGATTTGTCCTACCGGTAAGAAGCCCTTTTCCTGCGTGAAGAAAGGATGCTTCTTGTTGGTGTGGATGACTTCGCTTTGTCGGCTGACTCCTCGACCATGTTGCACTCTCTGGACAGTCGTCAAGGTCAGGTCAACCAGGTCATTATCGCGGTCGATCCAGACGTGCAGAATGGGCTGCAGTTCCATCTTGTGCGTCCTGGGGTTGTAAGCTAACACCTTTTCGCCTACATGCAGCGTGCTGATGGCTTGCTTGCCCACTGCCGTCAGCACGGCAGTGCTGGCCGTGAAACTACAGCTTCCCTCTAGCAAACTCTTCCCATCATCCAGCAACGTTTCGCCAACATGGGAGAGGGCTTCCTCTCCACCGTGTTCCAGGATATCCTCTCCGGCTTTGAGGGCCAGCTCCCCGCCTTTGATCGCCAGTTCGCCGCCGCGAATCAATTCGCCGACGCCGAAGAGTAAGGCGATATCGGTTCCGGCGTTGATCCCCAGATCCAGACCGGCCCAGATTTTGTCGCCGATGCTGCTGTTGCCATTGAAGAGGGTTCCCAGATCGTTGCCCATCGAGGAGAAGCCGAAGACAAAATCGGCGAGCTGAAGTTGCAAGTCGGTGATGGTATTGCCGAACTGGGCGGCGGTGTTGATTGCCTTCGTCGTGACGTTCCAGACTTGTTGCCACCAGGGGGTGCTGGCAGCTGGATTGTTGGAAGGAGGAAGATTACCCCCACTCACTGGCGGAGGCGCATACATCTCCCCTGTCGGGTCATTGTTGGTCTCCGGGTTCTGCCCCACATACTCATAGGGGTTGGCTCCCTGCATATCGCCCAGCTTCTTATCCGCCGAGACAAACAGCCCGACCACCGGATCATAATAACGCGCCCCGTAGTAGTCCAATCCCGATATGGGGTCGTTGTACTGCCCCGTGAAGCCCCTGGTGGTGTAGGGCTGACACCATAAGCGTTAACTTCAGGCCGCCGCAGGCCAGCCGCCAGGGGTGGCCCTACTCTAGATGCGGCGTTCGTGCCGCCTGTGGAGCTGCGTCTATAGTAGGGCCACCCCTGGCGGCTGGCCTGCCCGGCGTTGGCACGGGCTTACGTTAACGCCTATGGGGGCTGACCGTGCCGGTGCCGTAACGGGAGGCGCCATAGGGAGAGTAGAGCTGGCTGGCGAGTTGGCTGGCGCTGTTGGCGCTGGTGCTGAAGACGCCCAGGAGGAAGCCAACAAGGGATTGTTAAGGCTTCACACCTTTGTCCTTGAGAAGCTGTGCAATATTGAGTGACATCAAGGCCCCATCAGAAACACGACCCACGATCAACTGCTTGCCATCTGGCGACCAGGCCGGATCGTATAACTGTCCATCGGTATCCGACGAAGTGAGTTTGACTTGCTTACCTGAGCCATCAGTTGCCAGCAGGAACAGATAATCTTCTCCCTGATAGGTTCCATGTCGGCAAACCAGCCAGTGCCCCGAAGGCGACCAGGCTATATTTTCACCAGTGGTAGTCTCGGCTTTCAACAGGCGCAATTGCTTTAGCATCAACCGTCCCGTGTTGCTCTGTTGCACTTTCCAGAGCAGAATGTTCCCGTTGTGGTCAACAATCGCCAGGATTGTGCCATCTGGCGACCAGGTGAGTTCTTCTCCGTCTTGAGTGGTCAGGTTCATTGGAGAGATAAGCTGATGACCTTGCAGGTCGGTGATGTAGAGGGTGGGCGAGATTGCTCCCGGAATTTGATCGGCAATAGTTGCCAGCCAGAAATGATGAGGATTCCATTGCATCCCATACATTATACTATCGGAAGGGCGTGAGACAATGATGGAGCTTTCTTTGCTGATTTTGCCTTGAGCAGTCAGAGTGAGCAGACTGACCGTTGGAGGATCACTGTTCGTGAGACAACTGAGTCGGCCATCTGCTAACCAGGAAAAATCTTCATAACCACTTCCTAGATCACAACCCAATCGTAGTTCGTTGGCCAGTTGCCCATTGGCATGAAAGAGGGAAAGCTGCGTTGTATCGCTACTTTCCGATGCCAACCATTCTCCATTGGGAGACCAGCCATGCCCCCCATATCGTTCAATTGATGACTGCGGTTGGTAAAATACGGTGAGATCAGATGGAGAGGACATACAGCCTTCCAGAACGAAGACCATCACCCCTATCCAGAGAAGACTTTTTCCACAAAGGGCCTTGAAATCTCTATACATCCCTTTCTTTCCTCCATAGTCAGATTATAGCTATCTGCTGTTCTGAAAGCGAGAGCGCCTTTGCCATGAAAGCCCTCCCGCTTTTCCTCATGATATGACTGAAAGGTGTATCAGCCCATCGCTGCTTCAAGAGGTAGGTGGATTCAAGAAGGTCTGGAAGAGTACTACCCCTGCCGTAAAGCCAGCAAAAAATCCTCCAACAGCTCCACTCAGACCGCCGACATCAGCCCCCACCAGGCCGCCTCCAGTACCTCCCACAAATCCGGCAAAGAGACTTTGTTTGATGAAGGACCCAAACGTGGTGACAGCATTATCCTGTTGAGGATAGAACATGGCGGTGAGAGTTGCTGTGCTTGAGCTTTTAGGACTGAACATATCACTCAAATTGGGGTCTTCCTGTGAAAGTGACTGCAGGTTGCTCAGCACATTAATCGTTTCGTTGATGAAGAGCTGTTCTGTGATGCTTTCCTTTCTGGAAAGTCCACCAGGGCCGCGTTCCTGTCGATCACCAGCATCAATACTGCCATTATGGGCTGCCCACCACGTGTTATTCGTTGGCGTTTTCAGAAAGGTCAGCCAGTTGGTGATGACGCTGGAAAGTCCCTGCCCTTGTTGGTACCCAATATGGTGGATGTAATCATAGGCAGCGATCAACTCATCCCTTGCTAAATCGAAGTCTACCACATTCCAATATCCTCCCAGGTTATCAAATCGCCCACTATTTCTTAAGTAGTCGAAGAAAGCGAGTTCTGCCACCCCAAAGCCATTAGCAAGGACGTTATAAAAATTGCTCAAGAAATCTCTCCGCTTACTAAGATCAGAGATATTCGTTATACTGTACACCTGGTTGTTAAGTGTAACGGAACAATCACTGATAGTGCAAGGAGGTGACGCAGGAGGATTTGCTGGTGATGGCGTCGGGCGAGGGGGAGGCGACCCCGAGCCATTGCCGCCACCTGGCACAAAGTATTGTCCTGTCGGATCATTGTTGGTCTCCGGGTTCTCTCCCACATACTCATACGGGTTGGCTCCCTGCATATCCCCCAGCTTCTTATCTGCCGACACAAATAGCCCGACTACCGGGTCATAATAGCGCGCCCCGTAGTAGTCCAGCCCGGAGGTGGGGTCGTTATATTGGCCGGTGAAACCTTTGGTGGTGTAGGGACTGACGGTTCCCGTACCGTAGCGCGAGGCGCCGTAGGGGGCATAGAGTTGGCTGGTCAGCAAGCTGGCGCGGCTGGCGGTGTTAACTTCCCTTAATCGTGATAATCTTATATTTCACTTCTCCGTGATCTGAGAACCCCTCTCGTCTCTGTTTCAGGGAGATAGGAGACATAGCGATCCTTTTCGGGATTAGGTTGGATCCATAATCGACCGCATTGTTCACATTCATACATGGTATGACCAAAACCAACGCGTACAGCCGTGAGAGCATCACTAATCACATCCGAGAGGTCTAAATCTCTGGGATATTGCTCTCCAAAGCGTTTGATGATAAATCGTTCTTGTTCCCCGTGTTCTCTCGCTTCCACCAGTTCGGTGACGAAGGTGATAAAGTCCCCATAACTGGCTTCGTAATCTTCATCTGCGATGTACTCTGCCTTATAAGGCAAATCCTCTCTCTGATCGACGATAATATGTCCGCAGACACATATCCTCTTAGACATGTCACCTTTCTCCTTTCCTCTCAATCTCTTTCTCAAGAGATCTTTTTTGGATCAAAGCCTCACCTCCCATTAAAGAAGCCTATGTCTTCAACTACGTGAGTAGCACGCCAAGCATAGTGCCCTTTTGTTCCCCTACCAGAAGGCCATTCAAAACCTTTGGTCTCATGGATTATAGAAGATGACATCTTGAATATTCATGGTACCTCCATTTTTTGTAACAGCTCCTCTTACACGATTTAAAATGTTACTTAAATCCTCTTCTGTCACTGAGGTATACTTGAGATTGATAACTATGCCCACCGCTTGGTCATTCTTTTTAGAGACAGCATCGATGATTCTGTTGATGTTGTTGGTTCTAGGGGTAATAATATCATAATTTTCCCCATTAACCACGAGATCAGAGGAATCACCAGTATATGGGTCCCTGTTTGAACCTGGATCTCTCAAGATGACCGAATCGCCTGGATCATTCTTAATGGAGGCTACATAATTGGCAGCATCCAACTCATCCTGCGAGTACTTTTTCCCCGTAATGGTCAGATCGCAATTATGCACCACCCACTCGCCCGCCCCCACTGTAAAGGTGTGGTCCTGCGCGACTTCCAGATTATACATCGTCATAGAGCCAGCCACCACCTTCCAGCCCGTTACGACCCCGTAAGTCCCGTCAGCGCGCAACACATGCATACCCAGCTTGATTTGTCCCACCGGCAGAAAGCCTTTTTCTTTGGTCAGGAAAGGGTGCTTCTTGTTGGTATGAATCACTTCGCTTTGTCGGCTCACTCCTCGGCCCTGTTGTGTCCGGTGAATGGTGGTCAGCGTCACATCCACCAGGTCGTTATCATGGTCGAGGAAAACGTGCAAGATGGGCTGATCCTCCATCTGTTTCGTCTCAGGATTGTAAGCCAGCACCTTTTCGCCCACATGCAGCTTGCCGATTGGCTCTTTACCCTGTGCAGTGGTCACCAGCGTGCTGGCGGTGAAGTACAACCTCCCGCTAAAGTCTCTTCACTCTTGCTCAGCATGCTCTGGAAGGCTTCTTCGCTCCTCACCAGATCGGGGTGGTTTTCCATGCCGCTGCTGCCCAGCGTCTGAATAACGTGAATGGCTGCCAGGTCAAGCAACTGAGCATGCAGGGCGCGCAAGGCCTCGCTGGCATTCCAGTCGGCATCGGCAGTAAAAGCCAGGTAATCGCTGGCCTGCGCCGCCAGCAGGGCCAGCAGGCTGTAGCCTTGATTTTCGGCTTGCCCTTCCAGGGCGCTATAGCTGCGATGCTCATAGAGGAAGAGATAGAGCAGCCAGGGCAAGGTACTCTCATTGTAGCCGCCAACGGGGGCGGTATGCTGGGTATAGGCCACCGCATCATTGCTCAGTTGCTGCTGGCTGGGGCCACCTTCCCCTCCGGTCGGCCTTGGAGCGTACATCTCCCCCGTCGGATCGTTATAAGTCTCCGGGTTGCTCCCTACATACTCATAAGGATCGGCCCCTTGCACATTGCCCAACTTCTTATCCGCCGACACAAATAGCCCGACCACCGGGTCATAGTAGCGTGCCCCGTAGTAGTCCAGCCCGGTGGTGGGGTCGTTATACTGGCCTGTAAAGCCCTTGTTGGTGTAGGGACTGACCGTGCCACTGCCGTAGCGGGAGGCGCCGTAGGGAGAGTAGAGTTGGCTGGCGAGCAGAGCGGCGCTGTTAGCCGTGTTGCTGAAGACGCCCAGCAGCGAGCCGAGGCCGTCGCTGAGGAAGTAGTTGGTGGTTTGGGTGCTAC
>CADDYT010000003.1 GCA_902810755.1 Chloroflexota bacterium | reverse complement strand
GCGCTAACGGGACCAGACAATCGAGGCCAATGGCCTGATGTGGTGGCCTGGCCACCCATCAGGCCATTGGCCTCGATTGTCTGGCCCCGTTAGCGCGGCAGTAACCGGACTACCTTGCCCGCGCGGGCTGCTTCGGTGGGATGTGTACCGGACGGCCTTCGGCGGCCATAACGGACTCGCGGATGCCCTCGCTGAGCGTGGGGTGCGGGTGGATGGTCTCGATGATCTCATCGCCGGTCAGCTCGCCGCGCATGGCGACGGAGAACTCGCTGATCAGGTTGGTGGCGTCGGGGCCGATGATGTGCGCGCCCAGGATTTCGTTGTATTTGCCCAGGATGACTTTGGTGAAGCCCTCCGTCTCGTTGCTGGCGACGGCTTTGCCGATGGCCGTCCAGGGGAAACGCTCGATGCGCAGTTCTGAGGCGGGATATTGCTCCTTTGCCTGCGCCTCTGTCAGGCCGACGAAGGCGACTTCGGGGAAGGTGTAGATGGGGTTGGGGACGACGTTGTAGTCCATGGTGGCTTCGTGGCCCAAGGCGTTGTCCGCCGCCACTTCGCCCTCCATCGAGGCGACGTGGGCGAGGCCCGCGCCGTGAACGAGGTCGCCGATGCCGTAGATGCCGGGCAGGTTCGTCTCCATGCGCTCGTTGACACGCACGCGCCCGCGATCAAGGTCCAGCCCCTGCTCGATCAGGTTTTCCAGGCCCGTCGTGTTGGCCCTGCGACTGACCGCGACCAGCACGTACTCGCCGGTGAAGGTTTGCTCGCCCTTCTCACCGCTGGCCGTCACCTTCTTCTGCTCACCCTCATCGGAGATAGACTCGACCTTCGCGTTGGTGACGATGGTGATGCCGCGCTTGCTCAGGATGCGCACGAGCAGCTTGCGCACCTCCTCGTCGACGGGGGCGAGGACGTAGGGCAGCATTTCCACGATGGTGACTCTGGAGCCGAAGGCGTTGAACATGCAGGCCAGCTCGAAGCCGATGATGCCGCCGCCCACGCAGATAATGCTCTCCGGCACCTTCTCCAGGTTCCAGCAGGTATCGCTGTTGATGACGTTGCGGCCATCGATGCCGGGCCAGGGGGGCATGAGCGGAACGGAGCCGGTGGCGAGGATGATCTTGTTCGCGCTGAACTGCTGCTGCGTGCCGTCGTTTTTCGTGACGGTGACGGTGTGGTCGGCGTCGACGGAAGCCTGGCCGTCGAAGACATCGACGTTATTGCCCTTCATGAGAACGCCCACGCCGCCGGTCATGCGCTTGACCACTTTGTCCTTGAAGGCGACGACTTTGCGCATGTCGATTTTCGGCTTCTCGCCGAGAATGACGCCCAGTTCCTCCGCCGATTCGAGCGTGTGGATCAGCTCGGCGATATGCAGCATCGCCTTTGACGGGATGCAGCCGACGTTAAGGCAGGTGCCGCCCAGATACTGTTTTTCGACGATGGCCGTCTTTGCGCCAAGCTGCGAGGCGCGAATGGCCGCGACATAGCCGCCGGGACCCGCGCCAATAACCGCGACATCATACTGTGTACTTGCCATATGTGTTATTCTCCTGCAATCTGAAAGTAAACTTTAAGGGCTGCACGTTCGCACACCAGCCCGACGCCCTCTGAGAAGCGGGACAGTGGCAGGCGGTGACTGATGAGGTTGTTGACCCGCACAGCGCCGTTTGCCAGCAGGTCGAGGCGCAGCTCGTCCGGGGATGATGAGTAGGTGCCGGTAAGCGTCAATTCTTGCTGGTAGAGCGTTTCCAGGTTCAGGGGAACGGCCCCCGCGTGCGCCGCGAAGAGGTTGACGAGGCCCATTGCCGCCCGCGCCTGCTGGAATAGACGCCTGCTGCGCAATTTTGAGAGTATCGAAGCCGCAGAGGCCATAGCCATGCACGCGCACCGGCAACTCGCGCCCGGCAATGGATGGAAGCGCCCTGTCCTCAAGGCAAATCTCATCATAGGAGTAATAAATGATCGCTTTCACTGCCCGTTCCAGTTGTCCCCTGACCTCCGTTATTTGCTGTCCGCTTCAGTATAGCACGTTTGTGCGCTGGCTGCCACGTAGCTTCACTATGCAGGATGACCCGTAGGGATAAACTGGTAGGACAGATGGTCGAAGCTATCCCCCAACAGGGTTAGAGAAGCGGACGAAGTGATAAAAACGTAACGTATAAACGTATTTATAAATGCAGAGGCAATAAACTGTCTCTGCTCTGAAATGGCTGTATGGCACTTATGTCTGATACATATTGAACACGCCGGTATGTAATAGCTGCGGTGGCGGGTACCGGGTGTATCGGTGGAAGGGGAACGAGCCGTACTGGACCTCTATAACCTGAAGATCAGGAGTATAACAATGGCCACAACAGGTGAATTGCGCGCAATTATCCAGGAACTGCAACTGGTTGACATCGGAGATGCCGCCAGTTATCTGGGGGAAGAGGAGAAGATGGTGGAAGAAGAATCGACTATGCCGGTAGAGTCGCCGCTGATTCTTACCACCGTTGCCGAAGAACCGGGGCCGTGCGAAGGGGTCACGTGCCAGGCACAGTAGTATAATCGGTCATCACATGTCATGAGGAGCGGGAATGAAGCATCTGAGGGGACAGGTTGCTCGAAAGGGCTACATCAGATGCTTCGCTCCCGCTCCTTATGATATGGGCGCAACACCTCCAGGGCGGTTCACGTGCATGAAGCTACCTGGCGAGGGGAAGGGCGAGCCTGCTGGTCGCCCTGGCGCTCAATCCTTACCAACCTCGCTTTAATACTTCGCTTCAAGCAGCGTCTTGATGCGCTTGTCCGGGTTGGGCATGCCACTGCTTTTGATCTGTTTCACCACCGCTTTGACATCGTAGGGGACGCGGCGTATTTCAGCCTCCCAGGCGCCATCCTGCCAGCTCAGGATGCCGTAGGCGGCGCGTAAGTCCTCGTCGCGCGGCAGGCCGCAACTGGCAACATCGACCAGCAGAAGATGCCGCCAGCGCCGCGTGTAGGCGATATGCAGGTGGCCGAAAGCCAGCGCCCCGATGGCAGGATCGAGCGAGCCAAGCAGGTGTTCAAGCATTGAATCGGGTGCGTTGGGGAAGATGGCATCTTCCAGATTGAGCGGGTTGGCGTGGACGACCAGCAGATCGCTGCCTTCCCCGTTCGCCACTCGATAGGAGGTGGGCAGCGAGGCCAGGTAACGAACGCCTGCCTGCCCGATCTGCTCTCGCGTCCAGGCCGCCGTGCTGCGTTTCTTTTCCCCCTTATCCGGCGCGCTGGTGACAACTTCCACATCGACATTTCCCTGAATGACCGGGCAGTTTAGCCCCTGAACGATTTCCAGCACCTGTGCCGGTCGCGGGCCGTTCAGACAAAGATCGCCCGCAATGATGAGTTGATCGACCGGCTGCTGCGATACATCTTCCAGTACCGCTTCCAGTGCAGTCTGATTGCCGTGTATATCCGATATGACAGCGATCCGCATGTGCCATGCATCCTTTGTTGCTTTTTTCCTGTCGGCAGGGCTGTGAGTATCAACCTTCCATTACTATATCGCAAAAGCGGCGCGTATTCCAGAGACGCTGAGACACGAAGGAAGATGCACATCTTTCTTTCTCTACATGCTGATATATAATAAAAACCGGGCATAGAAACTGTAAAGGCAAAAGTATATGAAAAGAAAAATAGGTGTCATTTCCGATACGCACATCCCTCATTTCAGGCAGTTGCCGGAGGCCATCTGGCAGCATTTCGACGGCGTGGAATTGATTATTCATGCTGGCGACCTTTCCGTCCTTTCTGTACTGAATGAACTGGAAACAATTGCGCCGGTGGTTGCTGTGCAGGGCAATGTTGAGCGCGATGAGGTGGTAGAGGCGCTGCCCATCAAACGCGAGATTCTGGTTGGTGGCTGCCGCATCGGCATTGTGCATATCCTGGGCGATTCACATAATCGTGAAAAGGTGGCTCGGCAGGAATTTCCCGACGCTCGTGTCGTTGTCTACGGCCACAGCCATATCTCCTACAATAGAGAACATCGCGGGCAGTTGTTGTTCAATCCGGGCAGCGCGACCGATCGGCGCGGGCAGCCCACGTGCAGCATCGGCTTGCTGTATATCGATGACGAGACAGGGGACGTTCGGGGAGAGATTATCCCGCTGTGAGCGTATCTTTGTTCGCGCCCGGCCAGGGCTGTGCTTCATGGTGGGACTATCTGGAGAAATCATTGTATGCTGTCGGAGATGGTGAAGCGAAT
The DNA here is from genome assembly GCA_902810755.1 of Chloroflexota bacterium. Next base: position 123,859 of record CADDYT010000003.1, on the reverse strand, counting down.
GCCTCACCATCTCCGATCGCTCAAGAGCATGTTACGCTGTAGGGCTGACACGAACAGCGGACTCGCGAACAAAGAAGCCCAGGTAAGCGGCAACAGCGCCCACGACCAGGTGGAGAATGTTGTCGGCGAGGTTGACATCCATTATTCCGAGCAACTCCCCACCGGGAGTCAGAGCAGGAATGAAGCCGAGGATGCCTACCAGCAGGTAGACGATACCCAGGCCCCGGTTATAGTAGCGGGACCAGCCGGTGAAGGCTGCGATGATGCCCAGGACGCCGATGAGGACGTGAACGAGGTTATGCACGATGTTCACGCTGAACAGGCCGAGCAGATTACCCTTTGTCGGGTCAAGCAGAAGACCCAGGATGCCAACGAGCAGAAAGACAATGCCGATGACCAGTGCAAACAACCGATTGAGTGACCAGGTACGCATAGAAAACTCCTTTCCTGGATAAATCTCTATCGAGTGAGACTCCTCACTCTGCTGGTGACTACGCTCCAGGGGAGGGAGCAGATTACCCTGGTTACCCACCTCATGTCAGAGGTATTACAGCTGTCTGGCTACATCACCTGCACCAGAGAGCGATCAATGCTTGCAAGGGTGGGGCGACCGGAAAGCGCCATTGCCAGTTCGAGTTCGCGGCGCAGGATTTCGAGGACGTGGTGGACGCCTGGCGCGCCGTTGACGGCAAGGCCCCAGAGGATGGGGCGACCGACGAGAACGGCCCGCACGCCCAGCGCCAGGGCTTTGAGAATATCGGTGCCGCGCCGGATGCCGCCGTCCATATAGACCTCGCAGCGCCCGGCGACCGCCCCGGCTACTTCCGGCAATGCCTCGATCCCTGCCAGCGCGCCATCAAGCTGGCGACCGCCGTGATTGGAGACAATGATGCCCTCGATGCCGCGCTCTACGGCCAGCAGCGCGTCCTCCGCCGTAAGAATGCCTTTGAGCAGGATGGGCAGTGAGGTGATCGAGCGCAGGTAATCGATATCCTGCCACGTCAGCGGCAGCGGTTCAGGGATGTAATGCTGGTTCTGTTCTTGCGCCGTCAGGTGGGCAATGTGCATGCCGGGCGGCAGCCTGAACTGGTTGCGAATATCCTTCTCGCGCCTGGCGAGTCGCGGCGTATCGACGGTCACCGCCACCGCTCTGTAACCGGCGTCCTCGGCGCGTTTGATAAGGACCTCGGCGCGCTGCAAACTGCCATAGGTATAGAGTTGCAGCCAGAGCGGGCCGCTCGCGCAGGCAGCAACATCTTCCAGCGAGCGCGTGGAAAATGTACTGAGAACCATCAGCGTTGCGGCTGCGCCCACACCGCGCGCCGTCTCGCACTCGCCTTCATCATGCGCGAGCCGGTGGTAGGCGGTTGGCGCGGCCAGCACAGGCATGCTGATCGCTGTACCGAGTACGGTGGTCGACAGATCGATACTTGAGACATCGACCAGCATGCGCGGGCGTAAACGGATACGCTCGAACGCGGCTCTGTTCGCTCGCACCGTCACTTCATCGTCGCTGCCCCCCTGATAGTAGTCCCAGGCTGTGCGTTCTATGCATGCCTGCGCGGCGGTTTCGTAGTCATGCAGGTTGATGAGATCCATAGAGATTTCTCCCTGCGGCTTACACTCTCGCCTTCTCGTGTGGCCGGATATACTCCTGGCCGCCCATGTAGGGGCGCAACGCCTCCGGGATGCGCACCGAGCCATCGGCCTGCTGGTGCGTCTCGACGAGCGGGATCAGGATGCGCGGCGAGGCGATGGCGGTGTTGTTGAGCGTGTGGACAAACTTCACCTTGCCATCGGTGTCGCGATAGCGGATGTTGGCGCGCCGCGCCTGCCACTCGTGGAAGTACGAACACGAATGCGTCTCGCGGTATCGGCCCTCGCTCGGAATCCAGCATTCGAGATCGTACATGCCGACTTTGCCGTCGCCCATGTCGCCCGTGCTGACGTTGACGACGCGGTAGGGCAGTTCCAGCGCCTGCACCAGCTCCTCCGCGTTTCTGATCAATTGCTCATGCCAGTAGACCGACTCTTCATGGCTGGCCCGGCAGATCACATACTGCTCCACCTTGTTGAATTGATGCACGCGCATAACGCCGCGTGTATCCTTGCCGTAGGTTCCCGCCTCCTGACGGAAGCAGGGGCAGAAGCCGACGAAGGTCATAGGCAGGTCTTCGACATTGAGAATCTCGTCTTTGAACATGCCGGTGATCGCTACCTCTGCCGTGCCGACCAGGAAAAGCTCCTCGTTCTTGATCTCATAAACCTGGTCGCGGCCCTTCGGGAACTGGCCGTTGCCGATGAAGGCGAATTCACGCGCCATTGCCGGTACGATCAGGGGGGTAAAGCCCTTGCGCGCGATGCGGTCGAAGGCGAAGTTCATCAGAGCCAGTTCGAGACGGGCGGCGTCGCCTTTGAGAATGTAGCTGCGCGTCCCGGCGATCTTCACCCCGCGCTCGATGTCCACCAGATCAAGCGTCTGCATCAACGAATAGTGATCCATCGGCTCGAAGTCGAAGGTCGGAATCGTCCCCCAGTAGCGGATGGGGACGTTATCGTTTTCGTCTTTGCCGATGGGCGCGCTCTCATCGGGAATGTTGGGAACAAGCAGAAGCAACTGATAACGCTCTTCGGTCAGGGCATTCAACTCCGGCTCCAGCGCCTTAATCTGCTCGGCCAGTTGCCGCCCCTCGGCGATCAACTGCTCGCGCAGAGCTTTATCCTTTCCCGCCTCTTTGACGCGCCGCGATATCTGGTTCTGCTGCGCCCGCAGTTCCTCCACCCGACGCTGCAGTTCGAGAACCTGCCGATCCACTGCCAGCAGGTGATCGATGTCAATCGGGTTGTTCTTGACCCGTGCAGCCTCCTTCACAAGCTCAGGATTGCTGCGAATAAAAGCTAAATCTAACATTGTCCTTCACTTCCTTTCCTATAGCCATAGATTATCTATCGTAGCAACAAAAAAAGCGTTATCGTCCATTCCATAAAGGACGACAACGCTGAAGTACGCGCGAGCCGTGGTGCCACCTTGCTTTGTCTCATTCTCTCACCTTCTCTCGAAAGAGAGAACGAGGCGCTCATTGTTCCCGCTAACGGTGGGTACCGGAGGCGCTTAGCGCGCTGGCTCCCAGGTGGATTTCTCTCCTGCTGGCTACTGCGTCGCACCGGCCCGCAGCTCTCTGCCGCTCAACAAAAGATACTTGTCCTGTTCACTGCCTGTCTCTGTTGTCTTTTTTTGCTGCTACCAGCATAGCAGCACTTTAGTGATTTGTCAAGCATGTTGCGACTATAATTTCCAGACCTGGGCATCGCTGAACGTGACCTGTGAGGGGACGCTGTAATCAAGGGCGACAACGCCGATCTGGCCGCTGCTGAGCGTGCTATCCTTGAGGCCGGTGACGTACTGCCCGTTGATGAAGAGGTAGAGTATGTTGCCTTTCGCGTAGACGGCGAGCTGGTTGGCCTGGTTGAGGCCGACGGTGATAGCATCAGTGAAGCCGCTGGCGAGCGTCGCGCTGTGCTGCTTGCCGTTGTAGAGATCAAGGGCGTAGGAACCATCGGTGCCAATACGGAAGAGGTAGAACGTGCCGTTTGCGCCATTTGCGCGGAAGATGATGCCGCCCTGATTGCCCGCGGTGATGCTTACCTGTATCTGGTACACGAAGTTGCTGAAGTTTGTGGCTTCGGCGATGCAGGGCTGGAGATAGCCTTGAAGCGCCTCGCTGGCCTGATAGACGCCATTGGTGAACATGCAGTTGCCGGTTTTTGTTGCCCCTTCGTCCCAGTTGTTGTTCTGGGAATTGTCGCTCAACGGGTCATCCAGCGCCGCCGTGCCGCTGGTGGCGCTGGAAAGCATGTCCTGGAAGGAGGTCGCGGTAGCCGTCGCCTGGTTGACCTGCGCCGTCGCGCTGGCGGCGGCATTCGCCTGAGCGGTGGCAGTGGCATTGATATTAGTCTGCACGGTTGCCAGCGCCTGGTCGGTTGCCTGAGCCTGCGCCGTTCCTGTGGCGTAGACCTGCGCGGTCGCCTGAGCCTCGCGGGTGGCCTGAGCGTTCAGATTGCTGTGATATTGCGTGGTCGCCGAATAGATAACCAGGGCCAGCCCGCCAACGATGAGCAGGCCCACCAGCGAAATAATCAGAACAAGCTGGCCTGAAGAGATTATTTCACGCCGCCGGTACATAGGATACGGCGGCGGCCAGACAGGAGGGCTGGCAGGAATGGTGACGCTCTCTGAAATGGCGTTGAGGCCCATCGGCAGGGTGGTATCGAGCCGCGTTTCATATGTATCGTCGGGCGAAATACTATTCGGTTGTGCTGAGAAGGTCTCATCAGCCATCACAGTACATCCATATCCTCCACAGACAACTGAACATAGCCGCAAACGCTTTTATCATATCATGCCTGTCAAAGCTCCCAGATTTCGGCGTTGCTGTAGGCCACTTCTGTTGTCTGGCTGATATCACCCGCGATAAGACCGACACTGCCATAGCTGTATGTGCTGTCAGTTACGCTGGCAATGTTTTGTTTGTTCACATACAGGTAGAAGTGGCTGCCCTGCGCGATGACGGTGATCAGATTGGATTGGGCCGGCCCCAGATTCATAGATGAAGCATATCCTCTTGCCAGAAGGCGGCTGTCAGCTCCACTGCGACTGATGTAGAGGTAGAAGCTGAAATAACCGTCCGGGTCGAGGCGAAAGCGATACAGGGTTCCTGTAGCGCCATCAAGGCGCACGACCAGGCCACCGTAATCGCCTCTGATAATAGTCATCTGCACCTGGAAGACAAAGTTGGAAAGGGTATGGTAGGTTGGAGGGCAGTAGAAAAAGTGCGCGGGATCAGAATTGATGACGTGGTATGAATTGCCGGTAAACTCACAGATGTTGCGCCCGTTGATGCTGGTATATTCAGACCAGAGACTGGCGGAGGTGTTGTTCAACGGGTCGTTCAGGTTGGGTTTCTTGCTGGTGTAGCGAGCATAGAGGCCCTGTGGCGAACTGGCATAGGCGGTAGCCGAAACCCGGGCCTCTTCTGTCCGGGCAATAGCATCTGCCTGACCGTGCAATTGCGCTGGCTGGTAGACGAACGCGACATAGAGCAGTCCGAGATTGCTCAACACAAGCAGGGCAATGAGCGCGCACAGGACGGCGACGAGCCGGGAAGAGCGCGTTGGCGTCGTCTGTACTGGCGGCGTGGGAAGTACAGGCGGTGCAACAGGCGTATATGGCATTGCGACGGGCGGCGCCACGGGCGGCAGTTGTGGCCCGGGGGCCGCCGGGCTGAACGCAGCCGGTTGAGGCGCGTACTCCCGAATCTGGGCAGGAGACGGTGATATGACCGGCGCTGCACTCTGGCCCGGCGCGCCAAATTCTTTGTAGGGAACAGCTTCAACATCATAGGGGACCAGGTCCGCGTCCTCATACGGGGAAGAGGATGGAGCGGACACAGGTATACCACAGGCCGGACACGTCATTGTGCCGGGCGGTAGTGCAGTTCCACATGAAGCACAATGCATGATATCTCTCCTTATTTCATTGTATTTCTGCGCTCATTCAGGGAGTGGCTTAGAGCCTCCATACCTTCGCGTTGCTGAAAGCGACATCAGCGGGGTGGGTCTGGTCTCCGGCGAACAGACCAATTTCTCCTGAACTGAACGAGCTATCCTGCGCGCTGGCAATGAAATGTTTGTTGACGAAGAGGTAGAATGTATGGTTGCGCGCGATGATCGTCACCAGGTTGATCTGGTTATGTCCGCTTTTGATGCTCGTTGAGGTGCCGCTTTGCAGCGAACGCGAGTCATCGCCGTTGTTGTTTTTCCAGACGGAGAAGTCGTAGGTGCCATCCACGTAGATCGTGAAGTAGTAGGCGCTGCCTGCCGATTCGTTACCGCGAATGCCGATACCGGCGAAGTCGCCTGCGATGATATCGATATTGACCTGGAACGTGAGGTTGCTGAAGTTGCTACCCAGCGCGGGGCAGAAGAGGAAGTAGCCCTTCGTGGGTTCGGTAATGTGGTATGCGCCCGCCGAGAAGTTGCAGCCGCCCCCATTGGTGCCATACTCGTTTGCCCAGTTGTTGGGATAGCTCAGCGAATCGCTCAGCGCGGGCGTGCCGCTGGTACCCTGGGCATAGATGTTTGCCTCCGCGGTCGCGGTGGCGACGGCCATTGCTGTGGCCTGGGCGTTGGCGGTTGCGGTCGCGTTCGCCTCGGCAATAGCTGTGCCGGTGGCCTGGGCGTTGGCGGTTGCGGTCATATGCGCCTGCTGCGTGTAGATGGCCTGCACGGTGGCGGTAGCCTCCGCGTGCAACTGGGCGGGATGGAAGACGGCAGAATAATAGATGAGACCGCTGCCTGCCAGAATGAGCAGCACGGATAGTACAATGACCGCGATCATCGTGCCTCGCGAGAGTCCCCGGTGGCTTTGCGCAGGAGGGGGCGCGAATCTGGCCGGTGGCACAGGCGACATGGGAGCTACAGGAGATACAGGCGAGATGGGTGGTATAGCGGGCAGATCAGGCTGCGTGTGTGCCTGCATCTGCGGGGGTACCTGCCACGATGGCGCCGCAAATGGCGCGGGAGCAGGTGCGGGCGTGGGCGTGGGCGCGGGCGAAAAGACCGGCGGCTGGTTGGGCTGCACCGAGCGAACGGTAGGAACGTCCGCTTCCGAGAACTGATAGGCCGGGCCATAACCCGTCGTGCGCTTATCGATATCTGAAGCGGGCGAAGAAAACGCATCGAATGCAGGCGGCATCCACTCCGCTTGCTGTGACTGCGGTGATTGTGGCTGCTGCGGTCGTGGCGATGAAACGGTTTCCTGAAAAACGGGAGGTTCGACCATCGCTCCGGCCCCGCCAGGCTCGCTTGCAGGCTCTGGCTGTGCAGGCGCGGAGAGCGGAACGAAGTTGGATGCGCCACAGCCGGGGCAAATCGTTGTCCCCAGGCTACCGGGGGGGAGCAGGCTCCCGCAAGAAGTACAATGCATACAAATAATCTCCTGTTACAAGTATCTACAAAAATAGATCGGCAGAACATGCGCTTTCGTGCATCGTCGGCCCGAAGAGAAAACCTGAACAGCATCGATATAACCGGTATGGACATTTAGAGCTTCCATACCCTGACACTGGTATACGTTACCTGCGTGGCGCTGTTGATCGCGTCGGCAAACAGGCCGATCTGACCGGAACTGAGCGCGCCACTTTGATTCACGCTGACATGGGTGAGAAAGACCTGGTTGATATACAGGTAAATGTCATTCCCCCTGGCAATCACCGTCAGTGTATTGGTCTGGTTATAACCTGTATTCATGCCGGAGCCGACTGAACCGGCGGCCAGTTCTTTCGCCTCTTTCCCGTTGCTGTTGACATAGAGGTAGAGTTCGTAGCTGCCGGTATGATCGAGATAGAAGAGCATATATTTTGAATTTGCGTTGTCTGCACGGAAAAGCATGCCGCCACCGTCACCGTTGTTAATGGTCATCTTCACCTGATAGGCGAAGTTGCTAAAGGTTGGCGTTTCGGCCATGCAGGGGATGAAAAAGCCCTTTGTAGGTTCGCTGGTCTGGTAGCCGCTGCCGGTGAAGGTACATTGCCCGCTTGATTCATCCCAGTTGCTGGCGGTGTTGCCTGAAGTCATAGAATCGTTCAGGGCGGGTGTGCCGCCGGTGGCGTTGATGTAGATAGCCTGATAGGCTGCCGCCGTCGCGGACGCCTGCGCTGTCTGTTGAGCCTGTACCGTGACGGTGGCATTGGCCTGTGCCGTACTGGTCGCGTTCGCCTGGGCCGTCCCGGTGGCACTGGTCTGCGCGGTGCCGGTCAGTTGCGCCTGCGCCGTCGTCGTTGCCTGAACCTGGTGCTGCTGCGGCTGGTAGACGGCGACGAAATAGATGAGGCCGCTGGCAGCGATGATGAGTAGAACCAGCACGATCAGCGAGACGATCATCACGGGCGAGAGGCCGCGCCTGCGCAGGCCGCCTGGCTGCGGCTGTGGTGGCTGGATGCTCTGATTTGTGCCGCTCTGCGTTGTCTGCCCGTACTGCTGTAGTGGCATGGACGCAGGAGGTTGTGTATGGTGATAGATGGGTCTTGCCGCCTCTGTCGGGGCGTTCCTATTGTAGGAACCGGAAGGCAGGCCCGGATTGGAAGCGGGGAACGTTACCCCGGACGTTGCCGCCGGGTAGGATGGCGAAGAACTGGAAGGCGGGGGAGGAGGCGCGGCGATGAACTCGGTGCGGGCATCCGCCTCGGCCTGGGGGAATGGAGTGGCGCCGAAGTTCTCTACCGGGGCAACGGCGATGGTCAGGACGAGCGCGCCTGGCCTGCCGTCGATGCCGGTCTGTCCCTGGCCTTCTATGCGTACTACCTGCCCATCATACAGCCCCGCCGGAAGCGTCAGCGTAATTTGCCGACCGCCGGGGAGATTGAGCATGCGTGTCGTACCCAGGCGCGCCTCGTCACTGCTCACCGCCAGCGTTGCCCGGATGTCCCCATTGTGCTGTTCGTCCAGTGCCATTTCTTTCCCTGCTTCTCTAATGTAGAGATAGTATACACGGGAACATACCTCATGTAAAGTGTTCCCGCGTCAGAGTATGCCTTATGGGTCTATGTCGCTGGCTGCTCTGAGAGCAGGGGGAAGCAGCTCAGGAAGATTTCAGGTGCAGGCGGTTAAATCATGCCCAGTTCCCATTTGGCGTCTTCGGTCATGCGATCGGGCGACCAGGGGGGATCAAAGGTAAGATCAACCTTGCATGATTTGACGTTCTCGACCTGGCCGACGCGCATCTCGATCTCTTCCACGACCTCGTTGGCCAGGGGGCAGCCCAGCGCGGTCAGCGTCATGGTCACATGCACATTGCCCGTCTCATCATCGGTCTCGACGCCATAGACCAGGCCGAGGTCAACGATGTTGACCGGGATTTCCGGGTCATAGCATTCGCGCAGGGCGTCCATCACTTCCGCTTCATTAATCTTTGCCATCCTGTGGCTCCTTTATCTGTTGGTTGTCTTCATTACTGACTAATCCTAGTAAAATAGTAGGAATTATCTTCCTGTAATATACCGTATTTGCGAACGATTGTCAAAACGAATGTGGCCAGGGTATCTTAGCTTGCTCTTGACAAAGTGTACACCTAAACGTACGCTTAGATGCGACAAACGCCGTAGGCCGATGACCATGAAGGAGCAAACCGATGAAAGGCGATACAGCAAGGATCCCTATTACTAAATTAAGAGAGGAGATAATGCACTTGCCGGAGCTTCTGGATGAGAGCGAGCCGGTGACGGTAACCCGTCGCGGCTCTCCCATCGCGACTATTCTTTCCATGAAGAACTATGAAGCCATGCGTGAAGAGATAGAAAGGATGCGCCAGCAGATAGAGGCCATGCAAGAGACTATCGAAATTTTGCAGGACGCCGAGCTGATGGCGGAAATTCGCGCAGGGATGATAGCCTTGCAGGAAGGCAGAACGGTTTCTCTTGAGGAAGCCCGGCGCGCATTAGAACTTGAATGAACTGGCGGGTTGAGATTACGGAAGATGCGCTGAAGCATCTTCGGAGAATCACGGATAAACGGGTTCGTGAGAATCTTTTCAAGCGGATTGAGCAACTGGCAAATGATCCTGAACGCCAGGGCAAGCCATTACAGAATGAACTTTCAGGCCTGCGCAGTGTGCGAGCCATCGGGCAGCGATATCGTATTGTTTACCGGGTTGAGCGGGAGCGCGTTATCGTAGTTGTCGTCGCAGTGGGCATACACAGGCAGGGTGATCGCTCAGATATTTACGAAATTGCGGCAAAGCTTATGCGCTCAGAATGACAGGCCGATGATGCTTTTTTCAGGGCATGATATGGTTATATGCATCCTTTGTTCTACGCTCCGCCCTTGTAATAATACGCCTCGATACGTTTCATGAAGAGCTGGATGAACTGTTTCGAGTCGACGGCGACGGAGGCGAGGGTGTTGGGGGCGGGAGCGTTGGGGCGATGGAAGTAGCCGACGGTCTCGCCGAGGGTGAGGGTGCCGCTGAGTTCGACATCTACGAAACTGGCTTCCCAGGTGATGAGGTCGGGCTGGAAGGCGGCGGCCAGCGCCAGCGGGTCGTGCATCTGGAAGGCGCTGACGCCGTAGACGGGGCCGAAGACATCGAAATAATAATCGAGCATGCGCTGGATGAACTTTGTGACTTTGCCGCCGGAGCGTGCCAGCAGATTGACCTGTTCGCGTTGCAGGCAGGTGATATTAGTCACGTCGAGCGAGACGAGGCGAATGGGCCAGCCGCCGTGCAGGACGATGGACGCGGCCTGCGGGTCGGCATAAATGTTGAATTCGGCTGCCGGGGTGGTATTGCCGGGTACGCGCAGCGCGCCACCCATGATGACCACCTCGCGCACGCGCTGCGCGATACGCGGTTCCGTGCGCACGGCGAGGGCCAGGTTGGTCAGAGGGCCGATGGCCACCAGACTGATCTCGCCCGGCGCGGCCATAATCTTCTCGATCATCAGGTCGACCGCGTGCTGAGGGACGGGCTTGATCTTTGGTGCGGGCAGTTCAATATTGCCCAGCCCGTTATGCCCATGCACGTAGGCGGCATCGACCGGCTTGCGCACGAGCGGGCGGGCGGAGCCGCGCGCGACGGGGATATGCGGGCTGCCCGCCAGTTCCAGCAGCGCCAGCGCATTGCGCGTCGTCTGCTCGACGGGGACGTTTCCACTCACCGTCGTGATAGCCTCAAGCTGCACCTCTGGCGAGGCAATGGCGAGGAAGATCGCCAGTGCATCATCAATGCCAGGGTCGGTATCGAGAATCATGCGCACCATAGAATACCTCTCTCTCTATACTACACTCCGTGCGAGCGTTCAAATGCCTCAACTTCCGCGCGGGTGGGCAGGCCGGATTGCGCGCCAAATTTTGTCACCTTCAGCGCGCTGGCATAGACGGCGAAGCGTAACGCCGCTTCGGGGGCCTGTCCCTCTGTCAGCGCGACGGTCAGGGCGCCGACGAAGCAGTCACCGGCGGCGGTGGTGTCTACAACCTGTACGGCGGGTGAAGGCTGGTAGAATGTGCGCGTACTGCCGCTATCGGTGCCGACGGCGAGTAAGGCCCCCTGCGCGCCCAGCGTGATTGCGACCTGCTGGATGCCCTTTTCGCGCAGGACTGCCGCCACGATACGCGCGTCTTCCAGCGTCTCCACGCGCTGCCCGCAGAGCAGGCTGGCCTCGTTCTCATTGACGACCAGCAGCGAGACCTGGCGCAGCGTCTCCTCCGGCAGCGGCTGCGCGGGCGCCAGGTTGAGAACAACCGGCACGCCCGCGTGATGACCGGCGGCAACCAGAGAGATCACCGTTGCCAGGGGAATTTCCAGTTGCAGCGCCAGCGCCAGCGCCCCGGCCAGCGCGTCATTGATGCGCGCGAGCTGTGTGGCGTCCTCTCCCATGCGCCTATTGGCGCCTGCCGCCACCACGATGGCATTATCCCCATCGGGAATCAGGAAAATAAAGGCCGTGCCGCTGGCCTCTTGCGAGTCAACGGCGATGAGGTCGGTATTGACGCCATCGCGCCGCAGCGCATGCAGCAGACGCTCGCCGAAGGGGTCGCTGCCCACGCGCCCGGCCATCGCGACGCCCGCGCCGAGCCGGGCCATCGCCACCGCCTGGTTCGCCCCTTTGCCGCCGGGAACAAGCCTGAGCGAGCCTGCCCCCAGCAACGTCTCGCCCAGTCTGGGCAGGCGCGGCACGCGCACAATCTGATCCATATTCAAACTGCCGACGACGAGAATGCTCCTGTTCGCCATACGCTTGCCCTCCTGCTTCCCTATACAAATAGCAACTGGCTGCGCCCGTGCTACCAGCATATGACATGGAGAGCGGGAGGTGCAAGCCGGTAACGACTCCCTGCCGCTACAGCGGAGGGCCTCTCAACCGGCACACGCCGGTTGACGGCTCCATCCGAGCCGCAGGATATTGAGAGCGGCATTGTGATAAAAAGCTGGAACGGGGAAAAAGACTGATACACAGGGGACAGACGCCCAGAGTATACCAGGCAAACTGCGCCGGCAACCGGGCATGAACTCTGCAACGGGGCAGGATGTTCCCGCACAAAGCTGAGGTAAATAACCTGAAAGGTTAAGATCTCAACGCCTATATTGATAAATCTCAACCCGTATAACATGCTTCTTCCATGAAAGATTAACTCGAACAGGGTATATATGTCTCATGACAGAAAAGGAAACGTGCTGGCAGGGTGATTGGAGAGGGGATACAGGAGCAAGAGGAATAACTGCAAGGGGAGGTAGCTTCCATGATAACGATGGTAGATTCGTCGGCTATGGCTATGGCGCAGGAAGCCGAGCGGCGGCGGCTCGCCAGAGAGTTGCATGATGGTGTGGTGCAGTCGCTAACCGCGCTGGTGGTCGACCTTGAGTATTTTCGTACCCGCCGCCTGCCTGCCTGCAATGAGGTGAGCGCCGAGGTCGCCGAGAAATTACAGGTCTGGCAGGAACTGGCCCGCGATAGCCTGCTGCTGATGCGCCAGACGTTGGGCGGCCTGCGCCGGGGAAGCGAGCTTGAGGCCGGTCTGGAAGCGGCAATTACCGCATTACTGGCCGAGTTTCAGCGCAGCGGCTACAGGGTCATCTATGAATGCAGCGACTGGCCCCAGCCATTGCCGGATGATTATACGACCAATATCTATGCGATGGTGCGTGAGGCCCTCACTAATATTCGCAAACATGCGCAGGCGAGCAAAATCACCCTTTTCCTGTTTAAGCTTGAAGAACATCTGCATATCAGTATTGGCGATAATGGCGTGGGCATGTCCGCTGCCGCGCCGTTGCCTTCGCCCCCGGCTGGCTACCAGCAGGGGCTGATCGGGCTGAGCGAGCGGGCCGCGCTGCTTGGTGGACAGGTATCGATTGAGAGCAAGCCGGGGAAAGGGACGCGGCTGGATATAGCAATCCCGATGCCTTAACGGCTTTTGAATGATGGAAAGCGTTTTGCGGGAGGTGAACTCGATGTCAATTCAACTGGAAGAAGTGATGCATACGCGCACCGGCAGTCGCGCTGTCGGGGAGCAGAGCAGGCCGCACATCCGTATTGTGGTGGCCGATGACCAGCGCCTGTTTCGCGAGAGTATTGTGGGCATGCTCAATGGCGAACCCTTCATTGAGGTCATCGGCTCCGCCGGCAACGGGCTGGAAGCCGTCGAACTGGCGCGCCAGTTGCGCCCGGATGTCGTCTTGATGGATGTCAAGATGCCCCATCTGAATGGCATTGAAGCCCTGCGCCAGATCAAAGCCGAACTGCCGGAAACCAGAGTTATTCTGCTCACCACCTTCACCGCCGATGGCTACGTACTGGAAGGCCTGGCGGCAGGGGCCAACGGCTACGTGCTGAAAGACATTTCTACTGTTGGTCTTGTCTCTGCCATTCGCGCGGTCTATAATGGAGAACAGGTTACTGCACCCGATATTGCTGCCCGGATGATGCAATTATTGGACCGACAGAATCCTGAAAAAGCGCAGAGTTATGACGGCCTGACCTCCCGTGAGATGGAGACGCTGGTGCTGGTTGCCAGAGGGCTGGTGGCCAAAGAGATCGCGCGCGCCCTTGCCATCAGCGAGAAGACTGTGCGCAACCACATCAGCAACATCTATCGTAAACTGGATATCTACGACCGTTCCCAGGTGGTCATCTACGCCATGAAAAAGGGGCTGGTCGATATCAATGACATATAGGGTTTTTCCAGGCCTGGCGGCAAAAAAGGTTTTTCCGGCCAGGACTCTTTGATTTGAGTTGAGGTGCCGTAGTGTCGACAATTTTTCTTGATCGGGATGGGGTGATTAACGAGAATCGGGCGGATTATGTTAAAAGTTGGGATGAATTTCGCTTTCTGCCGGGTGCGCGCGAGGCTATCGCCTGTCTGACGCGGGCCGGGCATCGCATTGTGGTTTGTAGCAATCAGGCAGGGGTGGCGCGCGGCATTATCGCACCGGAGACGGTGGAAGAGATTCATAGCCGTATGGTCGCCGCTATCGCGGAGGTGGGCGGCGTGATCGAGAAGGTGTATTACTGCCCGCACGCGAAGGATGCCGGATGTCCCTGTCGCAAGCCGCGCCCCGGACAACTGCTGCGCGCCCGCGACGAACTGGGTATTGACTTGAAAGATGCCATCTTCATCGGCGATAGTATGACCGACGTGCGCGCGGGCCTGGCTGCCGGTGTCCACACTATTCTGGTGCTGACCGGTCTGGGCCTGCAACAATTTCGCGATCATTACCACGAAGCAAACGGGCCGTTCCGTATCTTCATGAACCTGAAAGATGCCGCCGAAGGCATTTTGCAGGGCCAGCACCTGCACGCGCACGCGCCTTCTGCTCTGGAACACGCCTGCTATTCGTTTCTCAATCTATCGATACAGCTCGATGCAACATCGCCCATGCACCAGCTGGCGGCGCTGCTCAGCGAGGCGTAGGGACAGTAGCTGCCGACGATGCCAGCGAAATCAATGTGTTTTTAGACCTGCAATAGCGCAGAAGTTCTTTGAAAACCGGCAGCGTCTTCAGCGCGTGCGCATTGCCAACCAGGATCAACTTGCGTTGCGCGCGTGTCAGGGCCACATTGAGCCGGTTGGGGTTGGTGAGGAAGTCGCGCAACAGGCTGGAAGGACCGGGCGCGCTGCCGGTGGCGAAGGAAATAATAATCACCTTGCGCTCACCTCCCTGGAAGCGATCAACCGTATCGACAATCAGCGAAGAATCGAGCGGCAATCCCCCCTGGCCGCCCTTGCTGTTCTCGCTATCGGTATCGAACAGGTGGCGGCGCAGGTTCGCAACCTGGGCGCGATAGGGCGCGATAATGCCGATATCCTTCTCCCCAATCCCCCGGGCCAGCAGCCCTGCTACCACATCACGCACCGTCCGCGCTTCCGCGTCGCTCGTCTTTGCCTGAATCTCTCCTGTCTCGCGCACGTCTAAAAAGACGGTTGGGAGCAGGGGTGTGAGCGCGCGCGCAAGCTCGTTGCTTTCCCCCGCCAGTTTCATGCCCCGTCTCGTCACTTCTAACTGGCGACGCGCAACCGAGGGATGCGCGACCAGCTTTCCCTCATAAAACATCCTGGAAGCAAACTCGCAGATATCCTGATGCATGCGGTACTGCACGCGCAAAGGCACGCAGGCGCTGATCTCACCCGCGTGGTCTTTCATATAGCCATCGTCCAGGCGTTTCAGGTAGCCGAAGAGGGATTCCGAGAGGCCCTGTTGTGCTGCCTCTGCGCTCAATACCAGGGGTGGAAGCTGCTTCTCGTCGCCCACCAGAATGAAGCGTTTCGCGAAGCGCAGCGCGCCCAGAATGGCGGGGATGGTCAACTGGCCTGCCTCATCGATGATGGCGACATCGAACTGCCAGGGCTGGTCGCCCTCGGCCCCGGCAGGGAAGAGAAAATCGTAGGTATCTGACGACCACGTGGCGGTTGTCGAGGCCACGACGCTCATCTCTTGCAGCAGCGCGCGTACAGCGTTCTCTTGTTCCTCTCTCTCCGTGTCTTCGTCTTTGCCGGTTGGATGGTCTGTGCTACCGTTCGCGTTGTGCGAGCCATGCACGGTTCCTGTCTGCGACAATGCCAGCGTTTTGAGCAGTCGCTGCTGGATGGCGGGGTCGACGCTGCGTTCGTGTCCCAGGCGCAGGTAGTCGCGGAAGCCCTCTTTCTCTAAGCGTTTGAGCATATTGTCCACGGCCTGGTTGGTGAAGGCGGCGAGCAGGACACGCTGCCCCTGCGCGTGCAGGCGTTTGACGATCTCGGCGATGACGGCGGTTTTGCCGGTACCCGGCGGCCCATGCACCAGCAGGTAATCACGCATCTGCATGGCGCGCTCGACCGCCTGGTTTTGCTCGACGTTGAAATCCGGGCGCGTCGGCACCGTGAACTGTTGGAAGGTTGGGCGAAGCTGGCCCGCGACGAGGGCGCGCAGGCGAGCATCGACCAGCAGCCAGCGCGGGAGATTCTTGAGCGTGCGTATATGCACGCGGTCGGTGTCGTAGCTGTCGATGCGTCCGGGGTGGGAGATCAGTTCGGGCGTCCAGACCGTCACCTGTTCGGCGCTAATGGCCACGACGGTGCCGGTCACCACCTCGCCCGTCACCGGATCGCCGTCGCTGAGCAGGATTTCATCTCCGGCGCGCAGTTCAGAGGTGTTTTCACAGCGAAATGTCTGCCACCATTCGCCCTGTCCGGTTGGCTGCGGCGCGCCGAGCGGCACGAGCTGCTGGATGGCCGCGCCGCGCGCGACGCGTTCGGCCAGCGTCTCCTGCCAGAGCAGCGCCTGGTGCTTTTCGCCTTCCAGCCCTTCGATGCGCAGCAGGCGGTAGAATTTTGCGAAGAAGGCCCGGTCTTCCGCCGTCACTGCGGGCCGGGGCGCGCGGGCGGCGTCGTTTATGATGGCTCCATCGCCGTTGGCGGCGCTATCGGGCTGTGGGGGCTGCCAGCCGAGCAGCGAGGAGATCTGCTCGCAGTGGGCCAGCAGGGAGCAGCGCGTGCAGCGCGAAGGGCCGGGCGGCGCGGGCGCGATGCCGGTGAGGTGGCCCAGGACGAGCAGGTTGCGCACCTCATTGACGCGCTGCATGTTGAGGATGGAGAAATGCACAGGAAAGGCTGTTGCCGCACCGGGCGTGGAGCTATAGAGCAGGGTGGCTAGGGCGCGTTTCATGCGCGGGTCTCGGCGCACCGTCAACAGCGCGTGGTAGCCGAATACCTGCCAGCGATGCTCCTGTTTAGCCGCGTCGCCGCTGAACGCCCCCGTTTTGAGTTCCAGCAGGCGCTGGCGGCTCGATTGCTGCCAGAGCAGGTCAAGGCGACCGCGCAAGCCAATCTCCGGGGCGAGCAGGAACGTTTCGGCGCGCACCATATTCTCGCTCTGCTGCTCGCTCACATCGCCGCCCGGCGTCTCCAGGTAGCTGGCGGGCATATCCCACAGCGTGGAACGTTCCTGAGCGAACCAGTTGGCCAGGCTGCTCAGGTGCGGCTCGACGCGCTCGCGCATGGCCGTTGCGGAGAGGCCGGCCAGCGCGAGATCAATGCTGCTGCGTTCCAGCTCTTGCTCGAAGTGGCGTTGCAGCGTGGCCAGCGGCGTCTCCTCTTCACCGGCGTGGCCGTGCATGAGCGCGCCGCGATCGTGTTCTTTGAGCAGTTCCTTGAAGCTGTGATGGACCAGGTTTCCGCTCATGGCCGCAGCCGAGGGCGCGGACGGCACCAGTTGCTTCAGCAGATACTGCCGCGAACAATATTCGGACTGGCTGAGATCGGTGATGTTGAGCAGGATGTCTGGTTCCAGCACGGCCAGCGTGTATTGATTGGCCTGATAGTGATGTACGGGCCAGTCCTTGAACGTGCTGCTATGCGTCATAGGCGGCAGGTGATAGACGCGCAACATGAGGCGGTAGCCGCGCAGCGGCTTCTCCGGCGCCTGCTGCGCCAGCCGTTTCAATTCGCGCACCAGGCTCAGATAGTAGTGTGTCAACTGTAAAGAAATAAGCGCGGTTCCGGTGTTGAGCGTGATGAACGGTATCCATTCGCCATCCACCTTGCGTTCCGCTACGGCCCGGATAGTCCCCTCGATGCGTTTTTGCGTGCAAGGGTGCGGGTCAAGGGCGCAGAGAAAACATTCCTGCGGTGTCGCATCCATTTGCGCCCGCCCTCTCTGATCGGGTTCTGCCATCCAGCGACCCCCTGTTGTGTTGTTTGTGACACGAAAAAGAACGTGCCAGCTTTTCTCCCTTGCTGGAAGTGTACAGGACGAAATTTTGTTCGTCAAGGGGAGATAGGAAAAACAGCAGTCCTGCACTTTGTTGGAAAGGGTATGAAGGATGTGTATAATAGAAGGCGCGGGTTCTCTTTGCCGCTTGAAACGGCCCTTATAAATGAGCCGTGATGTATTGTAGGCTTATTAGTATTTATTGTCAGATCAGATGAAGACAGGGTATCTATGACGCAAGAAATCTCTTCCTCTGCCGATTTCTTTCGTTCTATTTTTGTGCAACTTATACAAGGGGAAAATAGTATGTCATCGACACCGATTCGTACTGTGACGCTGGGGATGGCGCAGGCGCACCCGTTGCGCAGGGAGGACATCGAGCGGGCAGCAGCGATCTTGCGGCGCGCCGGGCAACGCTATGCGGAGGTGGGCTACGAAGTGCAGACGCTGCGCATCTCGACCCGCCCGCTTTTTGACGCTCTGCCAGACCGGTCGCCTGCCGCCTTGCTGACCTATGTGCGAGAGTTGCAGCAGATGCTGGATGACGTGGGAATTGCTTTCTGCTCGCTGGGACCCGCAATGGCGGCGCGGCCCGATTTCCCTCTGGAGCGCATTGAGGTCATTGCTGATCTGCTGGCCGAGACGAGCGCGCTGAACGCGACGGTCCAGCTTGCGCTGCCAGCAATGGGGCTGCGCCAGGAGGCGGCGCTGCCGACGGCGCGAGTCATCCGGCGGCTGGCGCAGGAGACGGAGGAGGGTTTCGGCAATTTTCGCTTCGCCATGCTGGCCTGCGTGCCGCCCGGCGGCGCGTTCTTTCCTGCTGCCTACCATGCCGACCCTGATACGGATACGGATAGCCTCTCGCTCGGCCTGCAAGGCGCTGGCATCATCGCCAGGGCGGCGCAGGCATGGAATGGTGACGGGCAGGAGAGACACCTTATGGCGGCCAGCGAGTGGGTGCGCGGGGCGCTGCTCGAACAGGCTACCCCGGTGGTGGCGCTGGCAGAGCAATTAGCGGCTGAGCAGGGGATAAGTTTCGGCGGCATCGATCTTTCGCCCGCGCCGATGGGCGATGATAGCATCGTGACGGGGCTGGAAGCTCTGGGGGATAGACAGTTCGGCACGCCCGGTTCGGTCGCCGTGAGCGCCACGCTGACCTACGCCCTGAAGGAGACGGGACTGCCCACCTGTGGCTATTGCGGCCTGATGCTGCCCGTGCTGGAAGATGCGCTGCTGGGCCAACGCTGGGCCAACGGGCTGGTCAATGCACAGCAGTTGCTCCTTTATTCCTCGGTCTGCGGCACCGGGCTGGATACAATCCCCCTGCCCGGCGATATGCCAGCAGAAGAGATCGCGCATATGTTGCTGGACGTGGCGACGATGGCGCTGCGGCTGAACAAGCCGCTCTCGGCGCGCCTCTTCCCCGTGCCGGGCAAGCGCAGCGGCGAGTACACCACCTTCACCTCGCCATATCTGACCAATACGCTGATCCATTAGCGCCGGTTCCGTAGTGGTAGTCGGGTCAGGCGATCTCGACGCTGCTGGTACCCCACAGGACATCCATAACGCCATCATAGGCGTATTTCAGGTTCTCGTAGAGGTTAGCGTTGGTGATGGCGAGCGCGGCCAGGCTGGCCAGAACGGAGAGGAACTGGATATCGTCTTCGTGGAAGGTGCGCGGCTCACTTGTGTAGACGCGCAGCACGCCGATGGCCTCGCCGCGCACCTCTAACGGGACGCACAGCACAGAGACGATGCCCTCGCGTTTCGCCGCCTCTTTATACTGGAAGCGCGTATCGGTCTCGATATCTTCAATGACCACCGGCGTCCCGCACATGGCCTCGCTATCGATCGGGCTATGCGCCAGTTCGACAGGGCCTTTGGCGATATAGTCACTACTCAATCCATAGACCGCGACAATCTGAAGTTGCCCCGTCCGGGGGTTCAGCAGGCGCAGCCCACAGCCCTTGACCTGCATGGCCTCGGTGATGCTCTTGACGACGCTCTGCAATACCTCATTCAAGTCAAGGCTGTAGGAAAAAGCCAGCGCGGCCTGGTAGAGAGCGGTATAGTAATCTTTATGAGTCCGCTGATGGTTTTGCGCTGCCGCCCCTCCGGGGCCGCCATTGGAACTGGAATCGGTCATGTCTCTTTACACCTCTCAATCATACCTCGCAGTAAACAGAACGTACACAGGGGAAAGCCAATCTATGTACTTCTATTATACCATAGGAAAGTGATGAGAGGCGAAAAGTGAAAAGAAGAGATGTGTGAGCCACGCCCCGGCCAGTGGGCTGGCCGGGGCGTGGCTCACACATCTATACAGATAGCTGCTTCTGGCTGCTTTTCTGACGATCCTGGACGATCCAGACGCGGCAAGGCGCATTGTTGAGGACGTACAGGATGGTTTTGCCAAAATCGTTGCTTACCTTCTTATGTTCCGTGTCGCGAACCATGCCAAGCATGATGAGCGCGCAATCGTGGTCGCGGGCCTCGTCGACGATGGCCGCGCCGGCGTCACGTGCCTCTACCACCTCTGCGACGGCGTCACAGCCGGTTTCGCTCGCGATGGACATGGCGGCTTGCAGGAGTTTGTCGGCTGCTTCGGTCTCTTTGGTGCGGATGTTCGCGTGGAGGGGTAACGTGCGTGGAACTTCGATTATGTGAACGATATGAACTTTGCGTTTCGCTTTTCTCGCCATGAAACAGGCGAGACGGACTAATTCGTTATCGAGCTTCTTCCCATCGACGATGACGGCGATATCGCCCGTTGCTCCTACTTCAGGAGCGGTTTTGAGCGTGTCTGCCTCATCCCTGGTTTTCGCTCGCCAGAACTGAACCATTGTGACTCTCCTCCTGGTGGAGCATGATAAACAGTATCATTTTAGCCTCGTTATGATCAGCGACGTGCATGGTGTAATGCAGCGCACCGTTGTCAGAGCATTCCACCCAGGCTAATATAGATTCTACTCGCAAACTGCCTGCACGTCAATGGCTGAATTGTACAAGAATAGCCGGACTTTTGCACTATCTCTGACAGGCGTAATACCGTATTCACCCTGCTCGGCCATCCCATCCTATTCAGGTACGCATGAGAGCTACAGGAAGTATACCACCGGAGTAAACTGATCGGGCCGCAACTAATCGGGTTCTATAGTCGCGGTGAGGCCATAGCTGAGCAGGCGTTCCTGGTAGTATTCTGCCGTCTCTTTCGGGCAGACGATGACGATGGCGTTACCCGTCAGATGCGCGGTCAGCATGATCTGCTCCGCTTCCTGCTGGGTCAGGCTGCTGACGGCGTGCAGGAGAGCGAAAACGACATAGTCCATTTCGTTGTAATCGTCGTTGAAAAGAATCACCCGGTATGGCGGCAGCAACCGCGCCCGCAGTCGCTGCAACTCCTCGATATCTATCTCTGGTCCTGATCGTATGAACGAAGCTCTGGTCATAGCGCATCTTCCCCGAAGTAAACTCATGCCGTGTTTGCCCAGGAAAAGCCCTTTATCTCTATGGGTATATTGTATACGAATATGCCCTCTATTACCAGTCCTGGCGCGCACTTTCGTCCGTCAATGCGCAACATTATTTAACATCCTGCGAGAAAACCTTACCCGATTTTTACAGGTTTCTGAACCATTTTTAACTTCCTGATAACGTGCGGCAGCTACAGTTATTGATGGAAAAGGAAGCATAATGATCTGATCGGTGATGATGATGCGTGTCGCGATTGTTACTGAAAATTTTTTGCCAAAACTGGATGGCGTCACTCGCACTCTGGCAATGCTACTGGAGTACCTGCATGCTCATGGGCAGCAGGCGCTGCTGCTCGGCCCAGAGAGCGGGATGGAGGAATATGCTGGCGCTGAAGTCGTTGGTACTGTCGGTGTGCCATTACCCTTTTATCCAGAGCTGCGTTTAAACTTTTTTCGTCCCTTGTTTGTGCGCCGCCTCAAGGAATTTGATCCCGATGTCGTTCATCTGGTCGATCCTGTAGTGCTGGGCGCTGCCGGGCTGGTGACCGCACGCCTGTTGAACAAACCTCTGGTCTCTTCCTACCATACCAACCTCGCCGTGTACTGCCAGCACTTTGGCTTTGCACCCTTCTCAGAGCCGATGTGGCAGTACAACCGCCTGATCCACAATCACTGTGATCTGACCTACTGCCCTTCCCCCTCTACTGCTCGTTTGCTGCAAGCGCAGGGCTTTCAACATGTGCGCATCTGGCCACGCGGCGTCGATACCACCCTTTTTTATCCGGGGCAGAGAAGCAAAGCGTTGCGTTCCTGCTGGCTGGAGAACAGAGAACAACCTGAAAACATTGTCGTGTTGCTCTATGTTGGCCGCCTCTCTTGGGAAAAAAACCTGCGCCTGCTTGTTCAAGCATACAGGAAGCTGGAAACCCGGCATTGCCACCTGGTGATTGTCGGCGATGGCCCGGCGACTGCTGAAATACGGCAGGAATTCGCGGGCCTGCCGGTTACCTTTACCGGCTACCTGCGCGGCGAAGCTCTGGCAAAAGCCTACGCCTCGGCGGATATCTTTGCCTTCCCCTCGCGCACAGAAACCTTCGGCCAGGTCGTCCTGGAAGCAATGGCCTCTGGTCTCCCTGTTGTTGCCCTGAACTCACCTGGCGTCTGCGACCTTGTCAGCGACGGCCACACCGGCCTCCTCGACATCCAGCAGGTCGACGAGGAGAAGCAGGCAGTGAGCTACCGGCAGCGGTTGCAATGCTTGCTGCAAGACGCCACACTCCGCCAGCGCATGGGAAAGGCTGCCCTTGACG
Organism: Chloroflexota bacterium; assembly: GCA_902810755.1. The sequence continues at coordinate 101,336 of CADDYT010000003.1, read as the reverse complement.
AGGCGCGACAGCGTTCCTGGGAATCTGCAATGGATTGTCTCATGCAGGGCTATCAGGAAGTGGTGCAACAGACACGTCGGCTAGCCGTTGCATGAGAGCGGCACCATCATTTGAAGCTCCCTCCTCTGAGACGCTATCATTTATTATAGTAATAAAAGTGTCAGGAAAACAGGAGGGCCACCGTGAACGCGAAGGCTATTTTACAGGATGTTGTTCATCGCCCCTATCCCCTGCCCGCTGGCCCCTGGATCATGACGCAATCCTGGCACGAGCTGCTGTTTGCCCACTGGCCCTTCGCGCCGGAAACGCTGCGCCCCCTCGTTCCGCCCACGCTCTCCCTCGATACCTTTGAGGGGCAGGCCTGGGTCGGCGTCGTCCCATTTCGCATGACCAACGTACACCCGCGCCTGACTGCATCCGTGCCGGGCCTCTCGCAGTTCGTCGAGATGAACGTGCGCACCTATGTCACCCTCAATGGTATCCCCGGCGTCTACTTCTTCAGCCTGGATGCCAGCAACCGCATCGCCGTTCGCCTGGCCCGCCAGTTCTTTTCCCTGCCCTACTTTCATGCCGCCATGCAGTGCAACAACATCAAAGGCACCATCCACTACCGCAGCCATCGCTTCCATCATCCCCCCGCGACCGCAGACTTCATCGGCAGCTACCGCCCGACCGGTCCCGTCTTCCTCGCCGGGCGCGACAGCCTGGAATACTGGTTCACCGAACGATACTGCCTCTACACCGTCGTGCGCGGCAACCAGGTCTATCGCGCCCACATCCACCATCCCCGGTGGCCCCTGCAAGCGGCAGAACTCGAACTTGTTACCAACACCGTCGCCCACGCCGACGGCGTTCGTCTACCCGATACCCCCCCCTTGCTGCATTACGCGCGACAGCAGGATGTGCTGGTCTGGCCGTTGCGCAGGGTGGGGTAGCTGCATTATTGTTTCTGGTACGTCTTCAATCAGCGTAGACGTGGGTACTCCTAACGTCTGCGCTATTTTGTGCAGGGTGACAATGTTTATCTCGTAATGGGGGTTGCGCCATATCTTCTTAACATGGCTGTAGCTCCTTGCCCCCGCAAGCTTCGCTCAGCATGACATGGTTGAGTTCATTCTCAAATGGTATGAAAGCGGCAAAAAAAGAGAGGCTGGCATCTTTCGCAGATGCCAGCCTCTCTTTGAATGATAGGGTTTATTCCCGCCGTCCGACGCTGCGGTCGATTTTGCCGCCGTTGTTGATGAGGATGGCGCGGGCGCGGGAGGTGCGACTGACGTTGGTCGGGTCCTGGAAGCGCACGCCGACGGCGATGTAGTCGGTGGGGGTGCGCGTGGCGGCGCTGACCTGGGCCATATTCTGGCCGATGTTGCCGCGCACGGGGCCGCGCCGCAGCAGGCCGATGAGCGCGCCGATGATGATGCCCACGACGGCCCCGATGATGGTGGAAGTCGGCTCCGGCAGCGCGGCAAAGGCGAAGTGCAGGGCGAACATAATGACCGCCAGCACGAGGCCGATGACGAGGGCAAGGAGAACGACGACGCCGGGGTTGGGACGGCTGCGCGTCGTCTGGAGAAATTGCGCGCCCCGGTTCGTGTTCGGCCCATGTTCGCGGAACTGGCCGCTGCCTATGACCGTCCCGGCTGCCGGGCGCACAATCTCCTCCTCGTTGAAGCCCTCTTTCCGCAGTTTCGATGCCGCCGCCTCCGCCTTCTCCCGATCAGGAAAAACCGCCAACAGGTCAAGGTCGGCGTATTGTTGTTGTTGCTGTTGCTGTGGCATAACACACTCCTGAGAGTTCACTGTAATGGGTCATTCCTGTGTGTATTATAGCCAAAGAAAACGCGCGTGGGTAGCAGAGCAATGGCTATCTCCCCCATTCCTGACAGCTTCAGCTATGCCCGGCGCGGCCCTCCTCTAGACGGGCAGCTCGTGCCCCCTGGGGAGCCATCGTCTATCTAGAGGAGGGCCACCCCTGGCGGCTGGCCTGCCTGGCCTTCGCACGGGCTTAAGTTAACGCCTATGGGGCCGCGCCCCGTCGTCTATAGTAGGGCCACCTCTTGCGGGTGGCCTGTGGGGCAGTCGGCCTGCGTGCGGGATGGTTATTGTTGCGGTTGCGAGAGCGATTCGAGGACGGCGGCGATTTCGCGGCGGATGGTGTCGTTGTTGGCGATTTCGTTGCGCACCTTTTCCCAGCCGTGCATGATGGTGGTGTGGTCACGGCCGCCAAGCTCGGCGCCGATCTGCAGCCAGGAAGCGTCGGTCTCCTCGCGCATGATGTACATGGCGACCTGGCGCGGCCAGACGATCTCGCGATTCCGCTGCTTGCCGCGCATGAGGGCCGGGTCGATGCCGTAGTAGCGGCAGACGCCTTCCAGCACCTCGCTGACGGTCAGGTTGGCGAGCGGCTTGCTATCGGTGTAGAGGTGTTCGAGCGCCTGCATGGCGAGGCCGACGGTTAGCGGGGCCTGCTGCAACGTGGCGTAGGCGATGACGCGGTTAAGCGCGCCCTCCAGTTCGCGCACGCTTTTGCACTCTGGCCGCGCGATGTATTCAATGACCGAGGGCGGGACATCGAAGCGCAGCGACTCCGTTTTGGAGCGCAGAATCGCCAGCCGGTGTTCGTACTCCGGCGGCTGGATGTCGGCCAGCAGACCCCACTCGAAGCGGGAGCGCAGGCGGTCTTGCAGGCTGGAAATGGCCTTCGGCGGGCGATCGCTGGTGACGACAATCTGCTTGTTGGCGTTATGCAGCGTGTTGAAGGTGTGAAAAAATTCCTCCTCCGTCGATTCTTTGCCCGCGATAAACTGAATATCGTCCACCAGCAGAATATCGATCTGCCGGTATTTCAGGCGAAAATCCTCGGTTTTCTGGAAGCGAATGGCGTTGATGATCTCGTTGGTGAACTTTTCCGAGGTCACATAGAGGACGTTCAGGCCCTTTGACTCGCCGACGTGGCCGATGGCGTGCAGCAGGTGCGTCTTGCCGAGGCCCACGCCGCCGTAGAAAAATAAGGGGTTGTATGCCCGGCCCGGATTGTCCGCCACGGCCAGCGAGGCGGCGTGCGCCAGTTTGTTCGATTTTCCCACGATAAAGGTGCTGAACCTGTAGCGCGGGTTCAGCAGGCCCTCGCTGTTTGGCGGCTTGAGCGGCGGCGATACTGTCAGCCCTTCGCGTTCAGGTGGGAGCGTTTGCCGGACGCGCCCATCATGCATTTGCCCGTCAGGCTGCTTGTCGGGCGTTTGATCGTGGCCATCGCTGCGGTTATCGCTCTCGCTGTCATGCTCGCGGTGCGCGGTGGGGCGTGCGGGTGCGGGCGCGCTGGAAGTCATCGCAATCGGTAGAGCTGAGGGCGGCTGTTGTTCCCATGGTGCTGGCATAGCCGGTTGAGCGGCGTGGCGCGTTTTTGTTGCGCGATGGGTCTGCGGCGGCTCTTTGCCGGAAAGCAACTCGGTCGCATCGCTCGGCGTAGGCGCTGTCTCTTTTGCCACCACAAATTGTACCTCGACTGGCTGCCCGCTGATGTCGATGAGAATAGGACGTATTACATTAATAAAACGTCCTTCCAGGTGGGCTTTGGCGAACGTGGTAGGAACTCGCACCACGAAGATGCCATCCTGGAATGAGACGGCTGAAGTACCCTGAAACCAGGTCGTAAAGACAGCAGAGGGAACTTTTGTCCGCAAGCGTTCTAAGGTCGTTTGCCAGATTTGTTTCGCGTTCAATTACATCCACCTCTTCAGGTGATTTCGGTATCTGTCGCCAGGGCTGTGCGTTGTATCTTATTGGATAGTATATAGTGTACCAGGGTAAGGAAGGCCACAGAGATAGACAGATTTCTGAGATAGACAGAGAGTAATGGTAGCATTAAATCAAAACGCTGTAAAGCCCTCTTTTGGTACTAAATTGAGAGCTGGCTCACAGGCTTTTCTCTTCGGTGTACCGTATACTGGTGCGCAATAGCATGCTAAACTGGATACTCGACTGCCCGAATGGGGTAGGAAAGATGTCTCTGCGGATGGGCGTCGAGGTGAACTCTATCAAGGAGCGTTTCTTATGCGTATGGTTTCGAGAATGGATTCCGTAGGGCGTTGGAGAAAAACGGGGCTTGTCCTGCTCCTGCTTTTCGTGAGTATAACGATGATTGCCTGCTCCGGGCTGAGTTTTGGCGGTGGCAGTCCTACGCCAACTTCAACGCCCGCGCGCCAGGCCCTTTCTAAACTGGCGTGGTGCGGCAAACCGCTGGTGCTTTTCCGTGATGAGGGAGCGACGCCCACCGCGACAACGACGGGGACGGCAACAGCGACAGCAACGGGGACGGCAACAGCGACAGCAACGGGAACGGCCAGTGGGACGCCGACCGCGACGGTGACAACAACGCCGACCGCCAGCGGCCCCAGGACCATTACCGACTGGTCGCAGGTCAAGCCAGAACTGGATTTCACCGTCTACTTGCCGCCCACACTGCCGACGCATACGTGTCTGGTCAGCGTTTCCGGCACGATCCACGACCCTATTTTCGGCAGCAGCTTTATTATTGGCTACCTGCTGCCCGACCATAGCTCGATCAGCCTGTCGGAAGCGCCCCTGCGCTCGCAGAACGAGCAATTCCAGTGTAGCCCGTCTTCAACGGTCAGCGGGACGCCCTCGAAGAGCGGCACGCCGAAGCCCGGAACGGCCACCCCTGAGGCAACGCCGACGCCGACCACCACGCCAGCGCAGTTATGTTCCGGCGCGAAGGGCAATACCAACATCTTTTTCTCGGCCCCCGGCACCGTTGCTCAGTTGCAGCAATTTTTCAACACGCTGCAGCCCAACGTTGACTGGATGCCAGCTTCGAAATAAAAAAAACGGTTACAACCAGAATAAAGGGGCAAGCATGACATGCTTGCGAGCAAGGGGAAGACACTCAGTAATCCTACTGTGCTTCCCTTGACGGATACTCTTCTGGTATAATGGCAACAGTTTTGTGTGTAGCAATGCACCGGTCGGTACGAATTTAGTAAAGGGAGGAATTTTTATCATGGATAAGTGCCAGTTTTGCGGCGCGGAAACACGGCCAGGAGATAACTTTTGCCTGCAATGTGGGAACCGCCTGACTCCTGCCCCTTCCTCACCTCAGCAGGCGCAGACGGTTTACGAGGCGACTATTGCTGAGCCTGTCGATTGGGCTGCGCCCATGCAGGGAACCATCCCCGCTTCACCTGCGCCCTCCTGGGCGAATGCCAGCGAGCCGACAATGGCCGCCGGCTCTGATTACGATGCGACGCTGCGCTCAGAAGGCCCCGTCGCCGTCGGCCAGGCGACCATTGACCGCGTAGAGAATCCCGGACGTCTGATCTTACGCTCCGAGGATGGCACCGTTGTGAAGGAGTATGTCCTGGATAAGCTGGATATGTCTATCGGTCGCCTGGCTGGCAGCGATATCCTGTTGCCGAAGGATAAACTGGCCTCACGTCGTCATGCCAGCATCCATTATGAGAACGGCAATTATGTTGTGCGTGACGAAGGTAGTTCCAACGGAACATTTGTCAACGGGCAGCAACTGGAAGAGAATGGTTCCCAGGTTCTCAAAGACCGTGACCGCCTGGGCATCGGCGAGCATGAGTTGATCTTTCGCGCCTATGGCTCGACCGGCGCGGATGTTGAAGACCTGCCTACCATCTCGGTACCATACGATGCCGGTGAATTGACCTACCAGACGCGAGTAGATGAGCAGGCGACAGTCTCTCCAGGCGAAGACTATGGAACAAATGTGATGGCCGAACCGCCTGTAGTAGAATCTCCTGTGGAGGAGACCACGCACGCCGATGTGACGATGAACCAGCCTGCACCGGCGGAAAGCGTCCAGGCGCCCGCGCCGTCGTCACCGTCACCAGCGCCCGCGCCGACGCAATCGGCCCCACTGGCGCCTCCCGTTTCTGTCTCCATGCCGGTGGCTGCATCAACCTCTATACCGTCCCCACTACCGGATGACACGGGTGTTACCTTTGGTCGCATTACTACACTTCCACTGCCAGACCTGCCGGATATCGCCCCCCTGATGGCGGCCCTTTCCGCGCTGGATGGGCAGGTAATGTCTCTGCAGGAGCAGTTGAACAGCACGCAGGAGGCCCTGCGCAACCATGAGAACGATCTGAACCAGATCACGGCTCAACTGCGTAGCGGCGTGCGCCGCGTCTCCGATCGCATGGACAGCACGATTGCCGATGTGGCGCGCAAGCGCGAAGAACTCTCCTGGGCCGAGTTGCTGCAACTCATGGAAGACGTAGAGAACAATCCGCGTGACATCGAGTATGTGACCAAACTGGCACGCAAGGCGCGTGAATTGCGTAAAGTATTCCAGATGCACCAGAATGTCCTCAGCACAATGGCTGAGTGCAACAGTCTTCTGCGCAGTCTGATCGGCGAAGAAAAGTAACTGTACGGTATGCTGTTTCAAATACTCTCCATGCCATGCTGAGCGAGAGCGAAGCATGACATGGGGAGCGGCATACGACGTATCGGGCTATCATGCAGGCACAGAACTACGACGCTATTATTATCGGGGCCGGGCTGGGCGGCTTGCTCAGCGCGGCGCAATTACTCCAACGCGGTAAACGGGTCCTCGTCTTAGAGCGGCTGGCCCACTGCGGTGGCCGCTTCACCGCCAAAACCTTTCAGGGGGCGCAGGTCAGTACCGGCGCCGTTCACATGATTCCCTTTGGCAGCAGCGGCGTGCTGGCGCACATGTTGCGCCGCCTGCGCATCCCTCATCGTATTTTTGATGCGGATGTCTTTGGCTCCTTTCACGTGCGTGGCAGGCAGTACCGCTCGCGCGGCCTGCTCGGCGTCTACAAATTTCTTGGCCCGCGCCAGTTTTTCTGGTTCACACGCCTGGGCTACCTCATGTTCCTACGGCGGCTGCCCGCTGCCGAGCAGAATTTACCGTTCAGCGCGTGGCTGGAGCGCCATATCGACGTGAAACGCAACCCCGAATTAGTGGCCTTCTTCGAGCGTATTTCCCGTTTCGCCCTCAGCCTTGAACTCGATGCTGTTTCCACCGCCGAGGTGGTGCGCACGACGAAAAACATGTTTCTCTTCGGCGCTCCCGGCATCGTCGAGGGCGGCTGCGGAGCGTTGACAGACGCACTGGAACAGCAGGTGCGCGAGCGCGGAGCTGAGGTGCGCCTGCGCAGTGACGTAGCGCAGATTCTGTGCGAAGACGGGCGCGTGACCGGCGTGCGCGTGCGCGATAAAGAGAGCGGCGAGGACAGCTTCTATTTCGCCCCCCTGCTCATCAGCGATATCGGCCCCCGCGCCACCTATGCCCTGCTGGAAAACCGCCAGGTGAAGCAGGCGGACGTGCTGAAAAAACGGAAACCTGCTGAAGACATCGCGAATGGGCAACAGAGCGATAATGATGGCGAAGGAGATATATCCGGGGAGAAACAGGTCGAGGCAGTTGGCCTGAAAGTTCACGTGCTGAGCGATGTATCCCTGATTCCGCACAGGGGTATCATGTATTGCCTGGATACGCGGCGCATCGCCGGTATTGTGCAGCCCACCAATTGCGATCCTCGCCTTGCCCCGCCGGGCAAGCACCTGCTCATCAGCCATCAGGTGATACAGAGCGATAATATAGAGGAAGAGAAGGCGCTGGCGCTGGCCGATCTCCACCAACTATTCGGTGAAACTTTTGCAAAACATTGCCGTGTTCTTACTATGAGCGCCTATCGCGGAGAGTGGCCTGTCAACAGGATTGCTCAGGGCGCGGACGTGGCTACCAGAACTGCTGTAGAGGGTCTGTATCTGGTGGGAGATGCAGTGAAGCCGTCGGGATATTTAATGGTCGAGGGTGTTGCCCAGAGCGTCAACGCCTTCCTCGATCACCTGGATGCTGGCGGGCAAAGCAATGTCACGCGGCCTGCCTCGCGTCTCAATGCTCTACGCTGGTTATGGAAAGCCCCTGGAAATGCCTGAGGAGAGCTTGAGACCTATGGTGATGGAGAAATCATCCCCCTTTTATCTGATACAGGGTGGGACGCCCCTGCATGGCGAAGTGCGGCTCAGTGGCGCGAAAAACGCAGTCACCAAGATGGTGATTGCTTCCCTGCTGACCGGGGAACCCTGCATCCTGCGCAATGTGCCGCTCATCGGTGACCTGCACCTGACGATCGCGCTCTGCCGCGCCCTGGGTTCCAGTATCGAACTGGACGACCACACCCTCTATATCCACACCCCCGCGATCAACAGCGGCTATGTCTCTACGCACGTGGGTGGCCTCAATCGCATGGCGGTGATGGCCATTGGCCCGCTGCTGCATCGTTACGGCGAGGCCAGTATCCCTCGTCCGGGCGGCGACCGCATTGGCCCGCGCCCGATTGACTTTCACATCGATGGCCTGCGACTGATGGGGGCGGAAATCGTCGAGCAGGAAGGGCGCTATTTCTGCACCTCCCCGCATGGCTTGCATGGGGCTACCTTGCGCCTGCCTTTTCCCAGCGTCATGGCAACCGAAAATTTCCTGATTACGGCCTCGCTGGCTCCCGGCGTGACCATTATCGAGAATGCGGCTACCGAGCCGGAGATCATCGACCTCATCAAACTCTTGCAGAAGATGGGAGCCATTATCGAATTAAAGGTTGATCGGCGTATTGTCGTCGAAGGCCGACAGCGGTTGCACGGCGCCTGCCATACGCTGCTGAGCGACCGCAACGAGGCGGTTTCTCTGGCGATTGCCGCCTATCTCACGAGGGGCGATGTCTATCTGCGCGGCGCGCAGCAGGATACCCTGCTGACCTTCCTCAACACACTCTCAAAAATGGATCTGCGCTTCCACGTCGATGATGAAGGCATTCGCTTCATCGGCGATGATCGCCCGCTACCCTCTATCGCGCTGGAAACCGACGTCCACCCCGGCTTCATGACCGACTGGCAGCAGCCCTTCACTGTCCTGCTGACCCAGGCCTCCGGCATGTCGGTGGTGCATGAGACCATTTACGAGGATCGCTTCGGCTATATCAGCGCGCTGCAGCGCATGGGCGCGCACGTGGAGCTATTCTCCAAGTGCCTGGGCGAGGTGCCATGCCGTTTCCGTGAAAAGCAATATGTGCATAGCTGTGTCGTGCGCGGCCCCACGCCTCTGCAAGGCACGCGCCTGGACATCCCCGATATTCGCGCCGGCTGCTCCTACATCCTTGCCGCCCTCTGCGCCGAAGGCGAATCCGAGGTCTACGGCATCGACCACATCGAACGCGGCTACGAACACCTGGACGCCAAGCTGCGCGCCCTGGGTGCGCGCATCGAACACGTGCGCCCCTTGCAGCCGGTCGCCATTGAGGCCGATCAAAGCAACCATCTCAACCCGTGATTGGCAGAGCTTGCGTAAAGATACCATTTTCCTTGCAATTTCGCGAATTATCGAGTATACTTCCTACAAGTCTTATTTTCGGGTACGGAGGTTGTCTGTCTATGACAAATGAAGAGCTAAGCGCAGTTCGCACCATCTTCCGTGAAGAAGCTAACGCTATGCGTATGGCTGTGCGCGAGGAGGTCAACGCCGCTGTCTATGCCAGCGAAACGCGCATAATGGCGCGTCTGGGTCAGTTGGAGAATCGTCTGGGTCAGTTGGAGAATCGTCTGGGTCAGTTGGAGAGTCGTCTGGGTCAGTTGGAGAATCGTCTGGGTCAGTTGGAGAATCGTCTGGGGCGAGTGGAGGGCCAGTTGGAGCGCCTTGAGGATCGGGTAAGACCGCTTGAATCTGAGGTGCATAAATTACAGATAGATCTTTCAGAGACGATACATGTTCTGAACGAGGCAACGAAAGCGATCAATGAGTTACAACGAAGCCAGCAATCGCTGGAGGAGCGGGTCGAAGATAATACGCTGTCAATCAAGCGAGATGTGCAGGCATTGAACGCAGCTGTGCATAACTTTGGGAGGCAGTTTATTGAGATGAATGGGATAACCAATGATCGCCTTACGGCACACGAAAGAATGCCTTCCGATCAGGCTCATTTCCGGCCACATTCGGCGGCATAGCATCTCCTTATCTGAAGATAAGAAAGAGGGTGACTCTATTTAAGAGCTACCCTCTTTTTTATATGCCTACCCTGTGTGTTTCCGTCACCTGTCGTGCGCGCCGTTACGCATTCCAGCTTGCTCGCACTTCGCGCAGTTGTTCGGGGGAGAGGATGCGGAAGAGGATGAGTAGATTTTCCAGGTCGTATTCCAGCCCGATGGAGTGCAGCTCCTGGCGGATACGACCCAGGGCGCGAATCTGCGCGGTTGTCAGCAGCCCGTAGCTGACGAGGCTGGCGGCGAGCAACTGATCGGGGGTGAGCAGCTTAAACATAAGCAAGATTTCTCCAAGCTGGTAGTTCATATCAACGCCGCGCAGCATGCGCTGGATATTCTGGGCGACCTCCAGGCGATCCTGCGGCACCAGGTGTCCTTCCAGCAGCACGCTGCCCAGCGAGCGGGTAGCGCGCCCGGTGAGTACGGACGGCTGGATGGCGGACTGCTGCGGCGCAGGCGAAGACATCGGCGGCAGACTCTGCATAATATCGAGCAGTGTCGTATCTGCTGCTGGCGCTGCGGTTGTTTCCATCTCGGGCGCGATCGGTGCTGGCTGTGTTGCCTGTCCCTGCCCGTTTGCTATCGCAGGAGCGGCGAGCGGTGCCGGGGGTGGCGCTGGTGGTATTACCGGCCTCGCGCTGGCCTGCGGTCTCGGCTCGTCGGCGCTTTCCTCTCTCGTATCAACATAGGGCAGTTTTCCCGCTTCGCCGGTGGCGCGCCCGTGACCATTGCCGTTGCTGATGGTGGTCTCCAGCGTCATATCGGCAGGAGAAGTTTCCTGCTCAATAATGGGCGGCGTGGGAGAGACCGGGGCCGCTGTACCTGCCATCATAGACGCCAGAACCGATAGTGGCGTTGCCGGGGGCGACTGCATTGCGCCGGGGGCGTTCGCCTGTTCCGGTCGCGTAGCCTCGCTCGGACCCCTGCCTTCAAAGGACGTGCCGCGTGTCCCATTGCCATAGGGGTAGTCATCGCGCCCGGAGGGAATGTCTTGAATAGGCGCAACCCGTAATGGCGGTGAACCAGTGACCGGGGGAGCCGCATCGACCGGCGAGAGCATTTGCCACGGAGCGGCTGGTTCCTGTGGAGGTGCAGACGGCGCTGCTTGCGAAGTGGTTGCATGTGTTGGCTGAGACGCCTGTGCGCCGCCTTTCTGCTCTTCAATCATGCGAGAAAGCTGAGCCAGACCCGATTCCACCGCCTGCCCTTTCTGGTCACTGCTGATGACCATACCCTCCTGTCTTTCTGCTCCATTCCTGTTCCAGCTTTGCTGACCGGGATAGATCACCGCCCGAATCTTCTCTGAAGCGGATTGAACAGGGGGCGCTTCGCCGTCCCTGCTCATCTGAGGTTGTAGCTCACCCTGCGTTGTACTGGCCGTTGGAGCTGGCACAGGTGGCTGCTGTGAAGACGAAGCTGGCCGCTGGATGCCTGCTGGATTGACGGCCTGCAGGGGCGCGGTACGCTCGCCCGGAAAAATATCGCGGGCGGGCGGCGTTGCGGGCAGCGGCGGCAGAGTCGTGTTTTGCGGCTGCATCGTTTTGCCGTTGACCACCGGGGTAGCGGTAATGCGAGGAATGCCGCCGGTGGTCGCGGTTGCGTTCGGGCCTGTACCCGTGTTCGTGCCGCTGCCGGGCGCGCGCATCACCCGTTTTACTGCCTCGAGCAGATTCACCACACCGAGCATCCCCTCGACCTCAATCTCCGGTTTCATGGCATATGGGCGTTCATCGGCATCGTCGCTTGAGATGGAAGGGCCGTAGCCGGCAATATTTTTACAGAGATAGGTAAGGACATGCACGCCGCGTCCCCGGCGCTGCGTGTCCAGAGCTACCCAGAACTCACGTCGGCCTGCTGCCGCCTGGGCAAGGTTGACCAGCAACATGCGCACCGAATGACGCGCTATGGCGTCGAATACTTCCACTGCTGTACGCGCTGTATGGCACTCGTAGCCCGCCAGCTGGAACTCGCTGCTCAGCAAGGTCGCCATTTGTTGATCGCGTTCAAAAAACAGGATGTGAGGCCCACCGGTGCTGATATTCATAACGATGCCTCCTCCATGACCGCTATGGTGAGAACGAACTTCATGCTTCTCTCTTCAGGGTTCCTTACCAGCCCGTCTGCTGCAAGGTGATCCGTATCAAGCCAGACCTGGAACTCAGGCGTTAGTATAGCACATACCGGTGCAAGAATGATAGCCAGTGGGACTATTGACATATCTTGATGCAGCGCGGTAAAACGAAAACAGGCGATATCGCTTCCTGTTCTTCCCCTGCTAAGAAGAATATAAGGATAAGTACCTTTAGAGGTGTACAAGTACATGCAACAACAACCAGTTTCTCAGCTTCAACCGCAGGAGCGGCCTGTGGTTGCCTTGATGACCGATTTTGGCCTGGGCGATGGCGATGTTGGCGTGATGAAGGGCGTGATTGCCGGTATTGCGCCGCAGGCGCAGATTATAGATATCACCCATGAGATCGCGCCGCAGAATGTCGCGTCCGCCGCCTGGATTCTCTCTACCGCCTATCGCTATTTTCCAGCCGGTACCGTTTTTGTCTGCGTGATTGACCCCGGCGTTGGCAGTTCTCGTGGTGCCGTCGCCGTTGCCGCCGGGGACTGGTTCTTCGTCGGCCCCGATAATGGCCTGTTCAGTTACATCTATGCCGAACAGCCCGTACACGGCGCGGTGCTGTTACAGAACCCTGCCTATCAGTTGCCGCAGGTCAGCTCGACCTTTCACGGGCGCGACATTTTTGCCCCTGCCGGAGCGTACCTCGCGCGCGGCGTCGCCTTGCAGGAATTTGGCGCGCCGGTCGAGCCTGCCGCGCTGCAACGGCTTCCCATTGAGCCGCCCGCGCGCAGGCGAAACTCGATTGAGGCCGGTATCCTGCACATCGATCATTTTGGCAACATCATCACCAGTATCCCGCTCTCTCTGGTGCCAGACCTGTTTGACCTCAGCGAGGTGCGGGCCGAATTCGCGGGCAATCACCCGGCGGTCACGCAGCGTCGGCGTTTTTTTGCCGGGGGCGCGGCTGATGGCGTCCCGTTTCTCTATGGCGATAGCTCTGGCTATGTCGGCATCGCCGTGCGCAACGGCAACGCGGCCCGCACGCTCGGCGTGAGCGCGAGTACGCCTGTAACGCTGATTCTTAAGGAATAGGCGGATTCTTAAAAAAATAAGAGATAGCTGGAAAAAGTGCAGACCATCCATGAAACAGGGTGTATCCGCTTCTCACTGCTCACCGTATTTAAGGTAGAGGGGTGTAGCGGCTAGAAAGTGTGCGTCGAGACTCTTGACAGAGGCTTATCTGTACTGTATGCTACATCTATAGCAATGTTTGTAGCGAAGCGCGACAGAGCGGCTAAACCTGAGGACAGAAGCCGGTAGTAGGTCTGGTGGTTGCTCGCAGATGCGGAGAGAGGAGCGTTGAAGGGAGATGACTTACCGGTAAACGTACAGGTGGCCCGGTTCTTGCCAGCAGTGAGATGGAACCCGTCGCCGGTTGCGTTTCAGGGCGTGCCGAACACACAGAAGAAAGAGTAAACATTGCGAGAGCATCCATACGATGCATCTGACAATTTTATACCGAGATATCCTCTGCGACGTAGGAAAGGGCTGGTTCTCTACTCGGCTGGCGAGCGAGAAACCGGCTCTTTTGGCCTCATACAGTTTCGTATCGGAAAGGTACTGCTTCAGCAAGAGGGCGAAATCATACATCATTGTACTGTTCCGCCCACAAGAAATCGGCTCTTCGAGCGTGTAGTGCGTTTTTCCAACTGCCCGACGGTGAGAAAATCGTTGAGACAGCTTAGAACAGGGAGGATAACCTATGGACCTGGTGAAGCGGTTAGAGGAATATCGAGACCGCGAACGGGAACTCCTGTGGGAGGGGACGTTTGCCCAGTACTTTGAAATTGTGAGCAAGAAGCCGCAAGCGGCCCGCTTATCGCATGAGCGCGTTTATCATATGATTATGGACGCGGGGGTTGAAACAACCCGCACTGGCGAACCGCGTTACAATTTCTTCAGCCAGGAGATCTTCGGCATCGAAAAGCCACTTCAGCAAATTGTTGACTACTTCCATTCCGCTGCCCAGCGCCTGGAAGTGCGCAAGCGCATTCTGCTGCTGATGGGTCCGGTCGGCGGCGGCAAATCTACCATTGTTTACCTGCTCAAACGGGGGTTGGAGGCGTACAGCCGCACGCCGGAAGGCGCGGTCTACGCCATTAAAGACTGCCCCATGCACGAAGAGCCACTCCACCTGATCCCCAACGAACTGCGGGCTGATGTCGAAAAAGAGTTTGGCCTCTACATCGAAGGCGACCTCTGCCCCCACTGCCGTTACATGGTCGATACCCAGTACAAGGGTCATATCGAAGATGTGCCGGTCAAGCGTATCACCTTCAGCGAAAAATACCGCATAGGTATCGGCACATTCACGCCGTCTGACCCGAAATCACAAGACATAAGTGAACTCGTAGGAGGAATCGACCTTTCTACCATTGGCGAGGTCGGCGTCGAAAGCGATCCCCGCGCCTACCGCTTCGATGGCGAGTTGAACATTGCCAACCGAGGAATTATGGAATTCGTAGAAATGTTGAAGACGGACGAGAAATTTCTATATGTCCTGCTTACGCTCAGTCAGGAGCAGAACATCAAAACCGGACGTTTCAGCATGATCTACGCCGACGAGGTGGTAGTCAGCCATACCAATGAGCATGAGTACCAGGCGTTTGTGGGCAATAAGAAATCGGAGGCATTGCAGGATCGCATCATTCTGGTCAGGGTGCCGTATAACCTGCGCGCCTCGGATGAGGTCAAGATTTACGAGAAGCTGCTCAAGCAGAGCGCGCTCAAGGATGTGCATATCGCGCCCTACACGCTGCGCATTGCCAGCATCTTCGCCGTCCTGACCCGCCTGGAGCCGTCCAAGAAGGCGGGCATGAGCCTGATGAAGAAGCTCAAGCTCTACGATGGTGAGGATATCGAGGACTTCAAGCAGAAGGATATCAAGGAACTGCAGGAGGAGGCGCAGCGCGAGGGCATGGACGGCATCTCGCCGCGCTATGTCATCAACCGTCTCTCCAACGCGCTCGTCAGGCAGAATGTAACCTGCATCAACCCGATCGATGCCCTGCGCGCGCTGCGCGACGGCCTCGACCAGCATACCAGCATCACCCGCGAGGAGCGCGAACGCTACCTCAATTTCATCAGCGAGGCGCGCAAAGAATACGACGAGCTGGCGAAGAAAGAGGTGCAGCGTGCTTTCGTCTACTCCTACGAGGAGTCGGCGCGCACCCTGCTCAATAACTACCTTGATAACGTCGAAGCCTACTGCAACAAGACTAAACTGCGCGACCCCATCACCGAAGAGGAAGTGGAGCCTGACGAGCAGTTGATGCGCTCCATCGAAGAGCAGATCGGCGTAACCGAGAACTCCAAGCGTTCCTTCCGCGAAGAGATTCTGATCCGCATCTCCTCGCTGGCGCGCAAGGGCCTGGCCTTCGACTATACCAGCCACGAGCGTTTGAAGGAAGCTATTGAAAAGAAACTCTTTGCCGACCTGCGTGATGTCGTCAAGATCACCACTTCCGCACGCACGCCCGACAAGGAGCAACTGCGCAAGATCAACGAGGTGGTTAATCGCCTGATGGCCGAGCATGGTTACTGCCACGTTTGCGCCAACGAAATCCTGCGCTATACCGGTAGTTTGCTCAACCGTTAAGAGCCAGGGCGCGGTGATGAAGTTTTCTATAGTGTGACAGGGTTCATCACCGCGCCTCGCCTTTTAGCGTGATTAATAGCATAAGGAGGGCGCTGATGTCTGTCTCACAGCATGATTGGTCGCTGCACCGCAAAGGGCAAATCGACCAGGAACGGCATAAAGAGAAGATTCGCGAAGCCATCAAGAAAAACCTGCAGGAAATTGTCAGCGAAGAGGGCATCATTTTATCCGACGGTAAGAAGATGGTGCGCGTCCCCATTCGCTCCCTCGACGAATACCGCTTCCGCTTCGACCCTGGCCGCCAGCAGCACGCCGGGCAGGGTAATGGCAAGAGCAAAGTTGGCGATGTCGTGGCCCAGGAGCCGCGACCGGGCAAGGGCAAGAAGGGCGAGGCCGGTAAAGAGGCTGGCTACGATTACTACGAGGCCGAGATCTCTATGGAAGAACTCGCGGCCATGATCTTTGAAGATTTAGCCCTGCCCAATCTCGAACAAAAACGCCAGCAGGAACTGCAAACCGACGCCGTCCGCTTCACCGACGTGCGCAAAAAAGGCCCCATGACCAATCTGGACAAGAAGCGCACCATCATCGAAAACATGAAGCGCAACGCCGCCAAAGGCAATCCGAAGTTCCAGGACCTCAAAACCGAAGACCTGCGCTTCAAAGTCTGGGAGCCAACTATCCGCTATCAGTCTAATGCGGTTGTGCTGGCCATGATGGACGTGTCGGGCAGTATGGGTGAATTCGAGAAATACATTGCACGAAGTTTCTACTTCTGGATGGTTCGCTTCCTGCGCACCAAGTACAACAACGTGCAGATCGTCTTTATCAGCCATCATACAGAAGCGAAGGAGGTCACGGAGGAGGAGTTCTTCCACAAGGGTGAGAGCGGCGGTACGCAGGTTTCATCGGCCTATGAACTGGCCTTGCAGATCATCGGGGAACGTTACAACCCGAGCGACTGGAACATCTATCCCTTCCACTTCTCTGATGGCGATAACCTGCCCTGGGATAACGACCGCTGTGTGCAGCTCGTCAACAAGCTGATGGAACTGTGCAACATCTTCGGCTATGGCGAGATTCGCGAGGGTCATTACCGCTCCCCCAGCACGCTCATGTCGGCCTACAACAAAATCAACGACAAGAAATTTATCGCCGTCACCATCTCTGACAAGAAGGAGGTTTATCCCGCGCTGAGAAAATTCTTCTCGACACGTGGTGATGCCGTCCCTACAAGATAAATGGAGCGTACACCTATGGCAGATAGTGAACTGGAACGGTTGCGAGACGCGATTGATCGTGCGTGGGAAGATGCCCTGGCCTTTGGCCTTGACCCGTTTCCCACCCACTTCGAACTTGTACCCGCGAGCATCATGTACGAATTTGCCTCTTACGGCCTGCCGGGGCGTTTCAGCCACTGGACGCACGGCAAAGCCTACTACCGGCAAAAGATGCATTACGACTTCGGGTTAAGCAAAATCTACGAGATGGTGGTCAACACCAACCCGAGCTATGCCTTCCTGATGGAAATGAATGACCTCTTGCAAAATACCTTCGTGGCGGCGCACGTCTTCGGCCATACCGACTTCTTCAAGAATAACGCCTACTTCCAGCATACCTCGCGCCGCATGATCGACAAGGTCAGCATCCATGCCGAACGCATCGCTAAATACGAATTCGATCATGGCAAAGACGTGGTCGAACGCTTTCTGGACGCCGTTCTCTCCATTCAGGAGCATGTCGACTACAACCTCTTCCTGCAAAGCGATGACGTGAAAAAAGAGGAGAAGCGCGCCGAAACAACCAGCGAATACGATGACCTCTGGAATCTAGATAAGCGCGCGCAGAAAGCGGAAGAGGAGCGTGATCGTCGTCCCGGCAAGCCGCCGAAATTCCCGGAGAAGCCGCAGAAAGATATCCTGCTCTTCCTGCTCCAGCATGCCCCTCACCTGCAACCCTGGCAGCGCGACATCATCGAAATCGTGCGCACCGAAATGCTCTACTTCGTGCCGCAGATGCAAACGAAGGTAATGAACGAAGGGTGGGCCTGTCTCAAGGGGGACAGTCTCGTGTTCACGGAGCGTGGTTTCCTGCGCTACGATGCCTTGCACAATCTTTTAGCGCAGGGTGAATCGGTCATGGTAGACAGCGGCGAGGGTGTGCAGGACAAAATAACCGATCGGCATATTCGACGCAATGCTCCCACGATTCGCCTGCGCACCCGGCGCGGCCTCGTGCTTGAGGGCGCAGAGGAACACAAGCTGAGCATTAGCCCCGATCAATGGATCGCGCTCAAAGACGTGAAAGTTGGCCAGCGTATCCCCTTGAGCGTGGGCGATAATGTCTGGCCGGAGCAACTGGTGCCGGTTAACGCGCCAGCACGGAAAGTGATGTTCACCGTAGCCAATGTCGCGCAGGCAGCAGGTGTGGGCGTCCATACGGTCTATCGCTCTATGAGTGGCAAGACCGAATTTGCTAGAGATCGCATTGCAACAGCCATTGAAAGTACTGGCTACACGTTTGGAAACGAGGACAGGCCGCAGTATAATCTTCGCCTGCCGCTCGTCTTCCCCACACATGTCACCGAAGAGTTTGCCGAGTTTCTTGGCTATCTCGTCGGCGATGGCAACATTCACGTCTCAAAGAACGCCATTGGCTACACAACCGGAGACCGCGCACTGGCAGACCGCTATGCCGCTCTGGTGACGCAATTGTTTGCCATCGAGCCGACTGTCTTCTGGGATGACAGAACTGGCAGTGGCAAGGGTGGGCGCTGGCGTGTCGTCTTCTACTCCGCCAACGTACTCGACCTTATCCAGTCACTGGGCATCGATCTGAGGGCGAAGGCACGGGAGAAGTGCATTCCTGATGCCATCCTGCGCTCTCCAAAGTGCGTCATGAGCGCCTTCCTACGCGCCTACTTTGACTGCGATGGCTATGCCTCGCTCACCGATGGCGTGATCCTCTCCACCTACAGCGAAGACATTGCGCAGACGTTACAGATCATCCTGCTCAACTACGGCATTTTGACGCGGCGCTACGGACCGAATGTATGCATCAAGGGCAACTCGGCCCGTCTCTTTGCTCAGGAGATCGGCTTCGGGCTGGCTCACAAGCGTGACCTGCTGCAACGCTACCTCGATAGCCACCGCTGGTTTGTGCGCGAAGACCCGACAGATGAGGTGGTGAGCATCGAGCATGACGTAGCCGATGTGTATGATATCACAGTTGACCGTTCGCATCGCTACGTTGCCAACGGTATGTTGCACCACAACAGCACCTGGCATGCCCGCATTATGCGACGACTCAGCGAAGAGGGCGTCATCAACGACTCCGAATTCATGGAATTCGCGCAGTTGCATTCCAGCGTCCTTTCGCCTTCGCGCACCTCGCTCAACCCCTACTACCTGGGCTACAAGATATTCGAGGATATCGAGCGGCGCTGGGACAATCCCACGAAGGAGGAGCAGGAGCGGCTTGGCCGCAAGCCGGGCATGGGCAAGCAGAAGATCTTCGAGGTGCGCGAACTCGACAACGATGTCTCCTTCCTGCGCAACTACCTGACCGAGGACCTGATCAAAGACCTCGATCTCTACCTCTACAAAAAAGAGGGCGACGAATGGGTCATTGTCGAGAAAAACTGGGAAAAGGTGCGCGATGGCATCGTCGCCAGCATGACCAACTTTGGCTATCCCTACCTGGTGGTCGACAACGGCGACTATCGCGGCAACCGCGAACTCTACATCAAGCACCTCTACGAAGGTCAGGACCTCGACCTCGTCTACGCCGAGAAGACGCTCCAGCACGTCTATACCATCTGGGGCCGCCCCGTCCACCTCGAAACCATCTACGAAGGCAAACGCATCCTGCTCACGTATGATGGAGAACGCAACTCCAAGAGTTCGTTAGAAAAATAGCGCGTGACTTCTGGTGCGGCGACTTAAGCCGCCGCCCCAGGCCAGCCCTACTATACTACGGCTCTTATGTAGCTTGTAGAGTTGTGTCATGCGTTCGTATATAGTAGGGCCACCCCCAGAGGCGTTCACTTCAGGCCGTGCGAAGGCCAGGCAGGCCAGCCGCCAGGGGTGGCCTGCCCGGACTGCAACGGATGCCTCATCGCCTCTACCGTATCCGTCCTCTCTCTGCAAAAATGAACCGTGTCCTGCTCTACAGCCCTGATCGCTCCAATCCTTCCCTTGTGCGCAGCAGCAGGCCCATGACCTTTCTTTCGGTAGCGCGGTCGGTTCCCAGTAGCCGGTTGCAGTGCATGTGGATGTAGCTGCTGTAAAGCGCATCAAGGGAGACACTCAATATACCTTGCTCTGCCAGTTCTCTCAACTGCGCTGTGATGGGAGCTAATGCTTCCTGTTGCCTCTCGAATATCTGCATGAGCTGCTGGCCTCCCGGCTCATCGAGAAGAGTGTGCGCCTTGCCGAGTAACGAGCGTAACAGGACTTTGTGCTGGCGATACGCTTGCCCGACCTCCACCTCGTTGCGCGAGGTCACATACTGGCGCAGCCATTGCAGACGTGCCGCCTCATCCAGTCTGAAATGGGCGAGCAACTGATCGATGCTCAGTACGGCCAGCACAATTTTATCCATCTGGAAGGCGCGTTCCTTCGTAAGATAGAGAATATCACCTACGGTCTGGCTGTCGATAGCAAAAAGCGATTCCGCGAGTGCTATGCCTGCCGTGCCGCCATACCTTTCAAGTTCGCGCTCGTAGGTATCCAGGCAGAAGCGCGTGCAATAGCCCTCGTCCATCAGTTTCGTTGCCCACGCGCACAGTTGCGGCAGCAGTTGCCCTGTGATGCGTTCCGGCTCGCCCCGGAAACGCAGCCGGATGTGCAGATCGGGATCGTGATAGCGCACAAAAAACCATTCTTCTGCCCATCCTGCTGCCAGCGCCTCCTCCCACGCGAATCGGCGAATGGGATAGGCAAGCAAATCTTCCTCGAATGTTTCCGGGCAATAGAGCTTAACGAACAGCCACTCACTGCCCGGCGCTTTCATACGTTCGCGTTCTGGTGTATCTCCGTCCCGCGCCGCAAGCCACCCATTCCCTCCAGACCACCCATTCCCTCCAGACCACCCATTCCCCCCCAGGCCACCCGCAAGGGGTGGCCCTACTATACACGATGGGTTTCGTGTGGCTCCGAGGGCTGTCGTATATAGTAGGGCCACCCCTTGCGGGTGGCCTGCGGCGCTGGCCTGCGACTGGCCTGTGGCGGGCGGGTGGCCTGGGACGGAGCCGAGTGCGTCATCGTTACTCTTCACCACCAGCGAGACCACGAACTCGCTCATGTAGTGGCCTGCCGGGCCTTGTAGCCATGCTTGATCGGGGGCGGGCAGCGCCTCTTGCAGAATGAGATAGCCGCTTTCAGACAGGTGGCACATGTCGGTGCGGAGTTCTTCAACCTGCTCGGTCTGTTCAAGGTCGAGCAGGAGACGGTTATCGCCAGAGCTGAGGTAGACGTAGCGAGGCACGTGCCAGTCCTCGCGCCATAGCGCCAGTGCATCACGAAAAGCAGGAAGCGAAGCGGCTGGTAGGGACTGTTCGCGCGTCTGAGCATCGATGCGCCACTGGGCGAGGCGCAGGATGATGTTGCCGACCTGCACGCGGGGGAGAAAGGGAAAGTTGGCCGCTGGTCCCCAGTCAAAAGGACTCAACTGCGGAACGCCGTCGCGACTGACCTCCGCCAGGAAGCGGCAGAGGTCGGGGGCCTGCATGCTGTTGAGCATATGCCCGGCACAAACGAGAATATCGGCATTCTTGCGCGGCCAGCGTACATAGAAACGGTTATTGCGTATGCCCACCACCAGTTCATTGAGCGGTATCACCTGTGCCGCTTCCACGCCAGGGCTGATCCCCAGCGCGATCTCATACTGGCGAACAGCCGGGCGAACGGCGACGTTGGCTGAACGCAGTCTGGGCGGCAGGTAGACAAGCTCGGCTCGCAGCATCTGCGGCTCGTGCTGCTCCTCTGCCTGCGCTGCGCAAACCAGCGCCGAACGCGCCTCCGGGCCGAGCAGGTCGGCAAATCTTCCCAGGTTACGCCCGGCTGCCTGCGCTCCCAGATTTGGCCCGACGATGAGCTGAAATTTCCCCGCATCCAGCGTTTCGCACGATTGGGCGGCGATAAACACATTGAGATCAAGCGAAGGTGGCGCTGTCTCCGTTGAAGGGCTGTATGTTTGCAGTGCGGCCAGCGTCTTTTCATCAAGCTCGATTACCCGCGCTCGTTCGTGCAGGGCAGTGGTGGCAAGGGAGAGCAGCGTTTGCGCTCGCCGTGCATGCTGCGATTGGCCTGCGGTCGTTCTCTGTTTTTGCTGTGTGAATGAACCGGGGCCAAACTGTGGGTCGAGCAGCTCTAAAAGCGGCACCTCGCGTTGCGCGCCGTATCGCTCAAGAAATGCCTGACGGTACGCTGCCAGGTATGACGGGCCAGAGGGCATGGGTGTCAGCCTGAGCAATAATTCCGCTGCCCGCGCCGCCTCATGACCTATCATCTGATTGATCTCTCTGCCATTCAGCGAGAGCGCCATATCGACCTGCAATGGCGTTTCACTCTCTGGCGCGTGCGTCGTTCTTGCCTGCTTCACCAGTTGGCGGTATGCTGTAACGCCATCGCCTATTGTCTCATGTCCACTGTTTTTCTTATAGCCATTAACAAAAATTTTTGCAATTTGCCTGTCGTAATCCGCCATTGCCTCTAGCAGCGACTCTAGCCGTTCAGCCTCACTATATGCTGCTGGAATCCTGGCGAGGCGTTGCGCCACATACCGGGCGGGATGATCGATGGTCAGCGGTGGGCGCAGATCGGTCAGCAGAAGCGTCTGCTCCCAGAGTTGAGTGAGCAATTTTTCGACTTTTTCGGGTGCCGCGCCCGGCGTGGTTGCCAGCAGATGCTGCGTCAGTTCTCTGTATGGAACTGGCCGGTGAGCGAACGCAAGTGCTTTTCGCACCACGTTTGTGACCCGTATCGAAACAGCCGGTATCGCGCCCGCATTGTCCATATGGAGCGGTGTCTGCTGTGTCATGAAGACGCGATTGCCGCGAATGAAGGCGGTCGGGTTGGTATACAGGCAGAGCTGCTGGCGAATTTCAGGACGCGCCTCCAGCGTGTGTACAAAGGTGAGCAGCCAGCCCATGTCCGGGCGCGTGCGTATGCGCGGCGATTCCGCTGCCAGCGAGAGATTGCTCTGCTCGCCCTGGTGCGCCAGCGCCACACCGGCGAAGAGACCGTAGGGTGTAGGACGCGCCGACATGCGAATGAGGAAACGTAACAGCCTGGATTTGCGATGGCGCGCATCTTTGTCACTGCCTGGGGAGCGTTCCAGTTCATCCAGCAGCGCGCTACTGCCGACCGCCAGCGCATTGCGCACCTGTGGGTTTTCTGCGCCTAATCCATCTTGCAGCGACAGGTAGGTTTCGATGGGCAGAAGCGTCGCGCGCACCATAATACTATCGAGTGGCCGGTAGAGCGGCAGTGCGGCTGCGACAGGTTTTGCGGTTTGCTGCGCATGTGCCGCTTCTGTTTTCAACTGTTGCATCTTGTTCGAGCCTCCCTCATGACAAAAGGAACAGGCGATCCCAGGTTGGTTCAACGCGACTGGTCGCTGCCAGCAAGACCAGCACAACACCCGGAACGCCGTCGAGCAGCCCCGGCTGCTCGACGCGCTTATTGCCCGGCTCAAGGCTGTAGTAGCCGAGCAAAGCACCGGGATCGTAGAGGGAAAGAAGTTGTTCAGTCAGTGTTTGTGCCGCTTCGGTAAAGCAGGGCAGGCCGGTATCGTGCGCGAAGCGCAGGGTGATTTGCAGAAGTCCGGCGATCCCGTGACAGAAGGTAGGGGAATCGATGCGCCGCACCGGCAGTGGACGACGATAGACCGCTTCCATTGCCGCAACTGCCACTTCGCGATACTCGTCACGATTGAGCGCCTCACCCGCGAACCAGAGGGCGCGGGCGATGCCCGGACTGCCATAGCACCACGCGCTGCGGCTCGGCTCAAATGGCGCGGCCAGCGTAGCGGGCGCATGTGCGGGTACTGTACCATCCGCTGTTATAGCTACTGCCGTGGGCCAGTTGACACCCCACTGATCGTCCATGCGGTGTCGCAAAAGCCAGTCTGCGTTGCCTGCGATGGCCTCTTCTACCTCATCCACACTGATACTGGCAAGGTGGGCGAGGGAGAGCAACCCGAGGGGGCCGGGAATGCCGTGCGCGAGTCCGCAATTCAGGTTGCCGTAGGGGTAGAGCTGCCTCGTTGCCTCGTCCCATAGAAGGTGGGCAGGCGTATACCAGCGTGGCAAAGCAGTTTCGGTGTCTTCTGCCATTAAGTTGACAAGGCTGTGCAGTATAGCTTCCAGAGCCGGACGCGCCCCGGCCACACCCTTGCGGCGCAACAGGTAGGCACCCATGCCGCTGAGACCGGAGATCAGGTCGAACTGGCTTACCGCAATGTCATGGGTTTGCGTGCAGAGACAGGAAGCAAGGGCAATGATCCGGGGAAAGAGCGTTTCCTCGCAAGCTGCCAGGAGTTTGCGGTATCGTTTCCCACCTTGAGAGAGGTACTCGACGGCAAAGGTCAGGCCGCTGAGGCCGGAGAACAACCCTGCCGGTAAGTTGGAGTGTTGCTCTGCTGCCCGTGCCGCGATCTCAAGGTAACGATACCCGGTCACATCCCAGCCCTTACCTGGAAAACAGGCATCCAGATAGCCGCAGAGCAGGGCGAGACCGGCATCGCCCTGCGCAAGTGTGTAGGGTTGCCAGGAGACAGAGCGCGGAAAGGCTGTTTGCTGCTGCGCTGCCTCATACGCGGCCACGATGTTGCCACGTTCGCGCAGGCGAGCCGCGATTTCACGCGCGATTTCCGTTGCTCTGGCTCTTTGCTCTGTTGCGAGTTGTGGCTGCCAGGAACATGTCTGTGTGTTGAGCATAGTGTTACGCGCACATGCAGGTGTCGCAGGCGGTGTGTCCGCAGGTCATACAGGTCGGGTCGCAGGTATCGCCGCAGGAGTTGCCACAGGTATCACAGGTCTGCCCGCAGGTGCCGACACAGGTATCACACTGCGTCACGCAGCTATCATCCGTCTGAAAAACCGGCTCGTCGCGCCGCGCAAAGGTGAGGCGCACATCCAGATCAAATTCGTCATCTTGCATCATCATAATCTCCCGGAAGGTCAAATAGACGCCACAAAAAAGTATCCTCTTTAGACACGCTAAAGAGGATACATCGTGGACTCACGCCTGTCATACCATGAAAAACATCCCCTCGGATATCATTCTGAGCGCGGTGAAGAATCCGAGGCACCAGATCGTGGTGGCCCACCTCAGATTCTTCGTCGCGCTCAGAATGACAGGAGTGAGTTCACCAGTAGCGTTCCTCCTGCCAGGGGTCGGCGTGGTTGTGGTAGCCGCGCTGCTCCCAGAAGCCGGGGCGGTCGCGTTCCATAAATTCCAGCCCATCGAGCCATTTCGCGCTTTTGTAGGCGTACAGCTTCGGCACAATCAGCCGTACCGGACCGCCATGATCGGGTTCCAGGTCTTTGCCGTCATGTTTGATGGCGATCAATACATCATCGTCGTTGAGGTCGGCGAAGGGTATGTTGGTGGTGTAGCCGGTCCACGAGTGGGCCATGACGTACTGCGCCTGCGGTAAGGGCTTTGCGCGCTGCAAAATTTCGCGAATATGCACGCCCTCCCACGTGTTATCGTAGCGACTCCACGTGGTCACGCAGTGGAAATCAGCCGTCAGCACGGTGCGCGGCAGCGCGAGAAACTCTTCCCAGTTCAGTTCAAACGGATGCTCCACCAGGCCGGAGATTTTCAATTTCCAGTTTGCCGGTAACTGCTTTGGCGTGGATTCATAGCTCAATACCGGCCACTTTTTCGTCAGGTACTGTCCCGGCGGCAAACGATCCCGCCCATCGGCACGCTTCTCAAGCTCGGTCGCGGACTTCTTGCCGAATAATTGCATAGGTGGCTCCTTTAATCTCAATCATCAGGGAAATACGAGCGATTCACTTTTCCCTTTTTTAGAGTATACGATATCATTGCTTTTCACGATCAGAACCCGGGCATGCCGGGGGTTTCAGGCAATGGCCCGTTCTGTAGAGGACAACAATGGCACAGTACGGGTTATTCCAGAATGCGCAAATGTTGCTGAACAACTCTGTTGTTGGGGTATTGACTTGCTCATATTATTATATTATAATATTATATATATCTGAAAGGGAGCTGCTGATGAATGTCAATCGCGATGATGAGATGATGGCATCTTTCTATGAGGGCGGGCAGCATGGAGAGATTATGCCTGTGAACCGCGACGCGCCGGTTCCTTTGCACCTGCAGGTGCGCAATTATCTGCTGGGCTGTATTGAGCGGGGGGAGTTACAGCACGGCCAGCAATTGTTGCAAGAGCGCGAGTATGCGGCCCGTTTTGGCATTAGCCTGGCGCCTGTGCGGCAGGCAATACTGGACCTTGTCAAAGAAGGCTATCTCTACCGCGTTCCGGGTCGTGGGACATTCGTGCGCGAGCAGAAGGTGGAGGAGAAGATCAGCATTCTTTCCAGTTTCTCGGAGAGTATGCGCGCCAAAGGTTTGCATGCCGACCTGCGTGTGGTCGAGCAGAAAATTGACGCGGTTCCGGCGGCCCTGCGCACCGTACTGGATGTGAAAGAGCAGCCATTTTTCTTGCTCCAACGGGTGGCCCTGCTCGAAGGCAAGCCTGTTGCCCTGCTTTTGTCCTGCATCCCGGCGCGCCTGGTTCCCGGTCTGGAGACGCTCGACCTCAACGGGCGCTCGCTTTACCGGACGCTGGAGGAGCGATATGGCATTGTACTGGCGCGGGCCGAAAGCACGATTGAGGTCGTGCGCGCTCGTGGTAACCAGTCGAGGGCACTGAGCATTGCGCCGGGAACGCCGTTGTTGCAAGTGGAGGGGAAAACCTATGACGTAACAGGCAAGTTTGTGGAGTTCTCACAGGTACTCTATCGAGCCGACCGTTTCCGTTTCACCATTGAGAGTTTCCGGCGCGATGATCGTGTCCTGCACCTGATCGGCACGCCGGGGACAGAGGAGGGCAAAAATCATGAGTAAGGCTTCTCCGGTTCCTATCAATCAGGGTAAGCTATTTCTGCGTAATGCGACCGGGCTGGTACGTGAGGTATCGGTGCTGGATGCGTTCATTATGAACACCTTTGGCATGAATATTGCCGTCGGGGCCGTTTTTCTCTTCTTGCAGGCGCCCGCCGATTTTCCGCAGGGAAACATGCTGCTCGCGGTTATCATCGGCACGCTACTGATGGCCTTTACCTTGCTGTGGGTCTACTCTACGTTCGCCGCCGCTATGCCGCGTTCCGGCGGCGACTACGTCTTTGTCAGCCGCGCCTTGCATCCCTTCCTGGGCTGGTTGCTCGGCTGGAGTCAGGGCATGTGGCTGATCTTCTTCTGGATCGGTTTCAACGCCTGGTTCGCTCTCACCTTTGCCGTCCCTGTTGCCCTCTCCACCATCGGCGCGGCCACCGGGCAGAATGGCTGGATTGAGGTGAGCAACAATTTACTGGCCTCGTTCCCCATCCTGGGCATCACGACGCAGTGGTGGGTACTCATCATCGGCCTGCTCATCAACGTCGGCTTCGCCGTGCTGCTCATCCTGGGCGGCCAGAGCTTCTGGCGCTGGCAAAAGGTGTTTTTCTTTTTCGCCGGCGGCAGCATCATTCTGGCTTTCCTGCTCCTGCTCTTTGATGGCGGCAATATTCAGAACGCCTGGAATGCCTTTGCTGCGCAACACAAGGGTTTAATGTTCAACCAGGTCATCCCGACGGCGGTGAAGAACGGCTACACCTTGCCTCACGGCTTCAGCCTGACCGATACGCTGCTCATGCTGCCCTGGGTGTTTTTCGTCGTTGGCTACGCTCAGGGGTCGGCGCAGATTGGCGGCGAGGTCAAGCGGGCAGCGCGCTCGCAGTACCTGGCGATGGTGGGTGGCGTGCTGATTAACGGCCTGATGCTGGCCCTGCTTGTGCTGGCCTTCACGGGGGCTGTCGGCGTCAACTGGATTGGCAGCGTTGGCTATCTCGCCAACAATAATCCGAGCCTGCTCAACCTGCCCGGTAATCTCTCGCCAAGCTTCAACTTCATTGTGAGCCTGCTGACCGGCAATGTGCTGGTGCCGCTTTTCATCGGTATCGGCTTCATCTTCTGGGCCTTGATGGGCACCCCGCTCTCAGAGCTTCAGGCCACGCGCTACATGCTGGCCTGGGCGGTTGACCGCATGATACCGGAGCCGCTGGGCGATGTCAGCGAGCGATTCCACTCGCCTGTCAAAGCTATCATTTTCTGCACAGTGACAGGAACGCTGGCCCTGATTGCCCTCGTCACGATTCCACAGGCGAGCCTGCTTGGCGCGCTGCTGGCGCAAATCGCCGCCTTCATTCTCGTCTCGATTGCTGGCATCGTCTTCCCTTTCCGTCTGCGCCACGTCTGGGAAGCGGCTGGCGGCCACAGAATCTTCGGCATTCCCACCGTGACGCTGGCCGGTATTGGTGGCGTGATTGTGCTGGGCGCGCTCATGCTGCTGTTCATTTTCAACAGCACGATCAACTCAACTTTTGGCGTAACGGCCCGCCTGTCGCTCTCCTTCATGATTGGCGTCGTGGTTGTGGGCATCATCTGGTACGTCGTCGCCTACCTGATTAATCGTAATCAAGGCGTTGATCTGAGCCTGTCGTACCGTGAGATTCCCCCGGAGTAAGCGTATATGGCAATGGAAACGAACAGGTCGCGTGAAGAGGGTGAGTCGCGGGAATTTCCCCCGACTCGTCCGCGAGTGATCGTTGTCGGAAATTTGACCATCGATGATGTGGTGTTACCGGATGGCACGACACGAATGGCGAGCGTGGGCGGCAATAGCATCTACGCGACGCTGGGCGCGCGCCTCTGGCAGCCTTCCGTAGGCATGGTGACGCGGCGGGGAGAAGATTTTCCACGCGAACACAGCGACGCGCTGCACGCGCTTGGTGTGGCAACCGGCGGCATCGTGGATATTCCGGGTCCCACAGTGCGCAACTGGGTGATTTACGAGGCCAACGGCGAGCGGCGCTGGCTCTATCGCACGCCGCGAGAGCGATCACGCGAGGTGGCGGTGCAGCCTGCTGACCTGCCTGTCGCCTGGCTGGAAGGGGAGCCGCCGCCGGTTGTGCATGTAACGGCCATGCCCCTGGACGCGGCAGAGGCTATCGTGGAGACGGTGCGCCATATCGCCCCTCGTGCCGTCATCACGCTCGATACGCACGAAGATTACGTTGCCGACTATCGGCAACGCCTGCGCGCTCTCGCAGCGAGGGTAGATGCTTTCCTGCCGAGCCGCTCCGAACTGGCCGACCTTGTCGGCTATGATGACCCGCTCCGTGCGCTGAGCAGCCTTATTGAACTGCCCACACCCATCATTGTCATCAAAATGGGCGAGAAAGGGGCGCTGGTCTGGCAAAGGGCCACAAAGACGCTGCACGAAGTAGCGATTGTACCCGGCCCGGTGCTGGACGTGACGGGGGCGGGCGATGCCTTCTGTGGCGGTTTGGCCGCCGGCCTCTCGCTGGGCGATGACGCGCTGAAGGCGGCGCAACGCGGCGTTATTTCAGCCTCCTACGCCGTTGCCAGCTTCGGCTCCCTCTCGCTGGCGCGTGTTGAACCTGCCGCAGCGCAGAGTCGCCTTCTCACGGAGCCGCCTGCCGTGCTTCTGCTGCCTGTGCCGGAGAAGGATGCGCAGGTAGCGGGCGCTGATCGCGGCATCAGCAGCGCCACAGAGATCATGCGCCAGGAGATCGCTATGATTCCGCGCCTGCTGGCGGAACAACTCGAAGCGTTAGCCGGGCCGATTGCTTCTCTGGCCCGTGCGCTGCATACGGGCGGCATTGAGCATCTCTATCTCTGCGGCTGCGGGGACTCAGCGTTTGCCGGGGCCGCAGCCGCCCTGACTTTCCAGAAACATGCCGGAATTGATGCCGAAGGCGTACATGCCCTCGACCTGGCGCGTTACCGCGTGCGCTATCTGCCGCCGCACAGCGCCGTCGCCTGCATCTCCTTTTCCGGCAAAGTTGGCAGAACCATCGAGGCTGCTTTACAGGCCAGACGCTTCGGCCATCGCGTACTGGTACTCACCGGCAACTCTGATTCGCCACTGGCACAGACAGCGACGGATATCCTTCCACTCTCTGTGCCAACGCTGGGCTACTCGCCGGGAACAAGCACCTATCTTGCCATTCTCGTCGCGTTACTCAATCTCGCGCTGGCCTGGGCTGAGGTTCGCGGGCGCGATGTCTCAGAGGCATGGAAGCTGCTGAAAAGCACGCCCGCGCTGGCCCGGCAGACGCTCGCAGAGACGGACGAACCCACGCGCAGGCTGGCAGAGCAATTCGCCGGACAGAACTGGATCACATTTCTTGGCGCCGGGCCAAATCTGGCAACGGCGCAATTCGGGGCCGCCAAGCTCTTCGAGGGGCCACAGAAGCTGGGTGTGGCGACAAACATTGAGGAATGGGCGCACGAAGAATATTTTGTGAGCGGCAAGAGGACGCCTGTATTGCTGGTTGCTCCCTCCGGGGCCTCGTTTGATCGCGCCTCTGAAATTCTTTCCGAGCTGAATTTCATTGGCGCGCGGTCGGCTTTCATCAGCGATGTCAAACCCGCAAAGAGTCCGTCCGCATTTCTGCCCCTCGCTCCCGGCCTCTCGGAGGAATTTTCACCGCTACTGGCAGCACTGCCGCTCAGCCTCTTTGCCTTCTACCTTGCCCGCCTCGGCGGCCTCGAACGCTTCGAGTTCCCTGATGCCGAAGCGGCGCGAGAACATTACGAAACGATTCACCGCGTCACAGAGGGGGAGCCAGCATGAGCAATGATCCACAGGTCGACGAGGGCAGGCCGCCGGTGATGGGCAAGCCTGAAATTGCCGTTCTCGGCTCCGCCCGTCTGAACGAAGACGACCGCCGGTGGGCGCTGGCACACGAGCTTGGTGAACTGCTGGCGGATGCCGGTTTTGTGATAGTGACCGGCGGCTATGGCGGCCTGATGGCAGCGGTGAGCCGGGGCGCGCACGAACGAGGTGGCTTTGTCATCGGCCTGCCCATGCGCCACTGGTCGGCGATAACGCCCAATGAGTGGAATGCTGACCTGCGCTGGTCTGAAGACTATGGTAGCCGCTTGAACCATATCCTGCGCTGCGCAGCTGTCATTGCTTTGCCGGGAGGCGTTGGCACGCTTTCAGAACTGGCCGTTGCCTGGGCGGCAAGCCAGACCGAACGACAGGCTCAGCCCCTGGTGCTGCTTGGCGAGTGCTGGCCCCCGCTCATCTCCGCCATACGCGCGCACCTGGTAATCGGCGATAGTGACCTTGACCTGCTCCGCTTTGCCGCGACCCCACAGGAGGCTGTGCGCGAGGTGCAGGCTGGTTTGCGAGATATAAAGCAGGGTCAGGGGCCGCGAGGATAAGCGTCCTCTTCCAGCGGCCTGAGAGACAGGAGAGTTCTATCTTGAGTTTCAAATCTTTTTACGCTTCCGATATCCACGGCTCGGAGTTGCTCTGGCGCAAGTTTGTCAACGCTGCCAGCTTTTATGGTGTTGAGGTCTTGATTATGGGCGGCGATATCGCCGGGAAAGCCGTTGTTCCCATTGTGCGTCATGGCGACAGCTTTTACGCGCCCGCTATCGCTGGAGAGCGCACCTTCAGGGAAGACGAGTTGTCCGCCCTTGAGCGCCGCGTGCGCGACCTCGGGCAGTACCCCTATCGTATGAGCGAGGATGAATTCGCCGCCGTGCGAGACGATCAACAGGCGATAGATGCGCTCTTTCTCAGGGTGATGGCGGAGACGCTGGAACGCTGGATGCGTCTGGCCGAGGAGCGATTGAGCGGCAAGGGTATACGACTCTACGTCATGCTGGGCAATGATGACGAGCCGGTATTACGAGAAATTCTGGCGAAGTCGCCGCTGGTAGTCGATCCCGAAGACCGCATCGTGGAACTGGGGGAGGGCTTTCAGATGCTCTCCTGCGGTTTCGCCAACCCCACTCCCTGGCATTCGCCGCGAGAGATGGCGGAGGAAGCGCTCCAGCGCCACCTGGAGCAGCAGATCAGCCAGCTAGAGCAGCCAGCTCGTTCTATCTTCAACCTGCATGTCCCTCCCATCCAGACCGCCATCGATACTGCGCCGCTTGTCGATGAGCAACTGCGCCCCGTGATCCAGGGCGGTACACTTCTCACAGGCCCCGCCGGTTCGCAGGCCGTGCGCAACGTCATCGAACGCTACCAGCCCTTGCTGGCCCTGCACGGCCATATTCACGAATCGCGTGGCCTTGTCAAGATCGGCAAAACTGTCTGCATCAACCCCGGCAGCGCCTACGGCGAAGGCATCCTGCACGGTGCGCTCTTTGAACTGGACAGAAAGAAGGGCCTGAAACGCTACCAGCTCACGTCAGGGTAGCACACCCTCGCCATTGCTTGACAGGGGGGGAAAGCATGATATAAACTACAGCTATATTGACCCATTTATCAATCATAGAGAGTATTACGTTATGCCGCCACGGACGGAAGAGACGAATCAGCGCATTCGTGAAGAGCAGAAGCAGCACATTCTTGACGCGGCGCGCAAGCTTTTTGCGCACAGAGGCCTGATGGCGACAAAAATGAACGATATTGCCAGTGCTGCCGACATCAGCTATGGTCTTGCCTATCACTACTTTAAGAATAAGGAAGAGATTTTTGCCACGCTGGTGGAAAAGGCGCTGGCTGGTACTGTCAGGCTGATGGAGCAAGCTTACTCGATGCCTGCTACCCCCTGGGAGCGCATCTTCTGGCTTGGTGCGCAAATTCTCGAAGGATTGAAAGACGAACCAGAATTTGCGATGATTGTGTTGCAGGCTTTCACGAGTGAAGCGGTGCCACAGCAGGTGCGTGAGAGGGCGATAGAACAGAGCAAAATGTTACATGATACCTTGAGGCAGCTTATTGCCGAGGGGCAAGCGGCAGGCCAGGTGGTCGCGGGCAACGCAGACTACCTGGCAAGTGTCTTCGCTGCCTGCTTGCAAGGGCTAGCAGTAGAGCGTACATTCTATAACGCGCTCTCCCATGACCTTCCTGATCTCGACACCATTCTTCACATTTTGAAACCCTGATTTCGATCCCAAATTCAATTCCAGATAGAAGACTGGAAAGGTGCCTGGTTCCCGCAGCTTCCTCTCGTCTTCCTTCGCGGGAAGCATATTATAAAACTCGAGAAGATCAAGTGCAAAGGCATGAGAGCATTAGATGTCTGGCAACTTGTTTGTGACATGACGTAAAAAAGGCTCCTTCACCTGTCATGCGGAGCGGCACTCAGGGCTAAAGGCTGAGTGCCGCTCCGCATGACAGGTAGGTCAGGGGACGCTTCTCATAGCATGTTGTAGCCCTATTCGAGGGGGCGTTTCGTCCTCAGTGGTATCTCTTTGAGGAAAAACACAGAGAGCAGGCCGAAGATGATGGTTACGAGACAGAGGACGAAGACGTTGTGCAGGCTCTGCGCCAGCCCGATTTTGACTGCTCCGAGGATGCTGTCAAAAATGCTACTGCCCCCCGCTCCGTAAGCAGCAAAGCGAGCATGTAGGTGTACCGACGCATCCGGTGAAAGCAGGATGAGCGGGTTGTCGAAAGTCGCCAGCACCTGTGGGGGCAACCCCTGACGAAGCGCGGCTGGGAGGGCGTTGTGGAAGGCTGGAACGTAGCTTGAGGTCAGAACCGATCCCATCGCCGCCAGCCCGATCGTTCCGCCAAGCTGTCTGAAGAAGACGATGGCTGAGGTGGCCTGTCCGATCTTTTGCGGCAGTGCATTTTGCACGGCGGTAGTGTAGACTGCCATGCCGGAACCAACGCCCAGACCCAGCACGAGCATAGCAATCAGCACATCGGCATTACTCGAATGCACACTCAGCCTGACCAGCAGCAGCGTTCCCGCGACCGCTATAGCCAGTCCTGCTATAGCAATCCATTTGTACCTGCCCTTCCACGAGATCAACTGCCCGGCCAGGATACTGCCCCCAATTGCTGTGAGCATGAACGGCATCAGCACCAGGCCGCTGTTGATGGCGGATGCGCCGGTAACACCCTGGATGAAGAGGGGAATGCCGAAGGAGCTGCCAAAGAGACTGATGCTGAAGATCACTGTCACGATGATGGAGACGCCAAAGATGCGGGCGCTACTTTTAAACAAGCCCGGCTCGAAAATGGGTTCTTTTCCCTGCCGCTCCCAGTGTACTCCATGTGCTACCAGCAGGGCCAGCAGGATGAGGGCACTGCCGAAGAGGCCAGGCACCTGCAGTGAAAGCCAGGTATACTGCGAACCCGCGATCGTAAAGCCTATCAGCAATGGTACGGTGCCAAGGACCAGCAGGATGAAACCGATATAATCGATGTCGACCGCTTTTTCCCGACTACGCAACGCTGGCATGAGGCAGATCAAGACCAGTAAGGCGACGATGCCGACGGGGATATTGACATAAAACACCCAGCGCCACGTGGTATGGTCGGTGAGCCAGCCGCCGACAGCCGGGCCGACAATAGCTGCCAGCGCGTACATGCTGCCCGTCAGACCCTGCCAGCGTCCACGTTCGCGAGGTGAGAACAGGTCGCCGACGATGGCAACAGCCAGTGGTTGCAGCGCCCCGGCCCCCAGACCCTGGAAGCCGCGAAACAGGATCAACTGGTCAATAGAAGTTGCAGCCCCGGAAAGTGTGGAGCCGATAAGAAAGATCACGATGCCGCATAGGAATAACAGCTTGCGCCCGAATAGATCGGAGAGCTTGCCATAAATCGGTATCATCACCGTTGAAGTCAACAGGTAGGCCGTTGAGACCCAGGCGATGCGGTCAAAGCCTTGCAGGTCGGCAATGATGCGCGGCGTAGCCGTGCTGACAATCGTTTGATCAAGTGTGGCGAGAAAAAGCACCAACATCACACCGATCATGGTGAAAATCGTTTCGCGTCGTGAATAAAGGTATGACTTGCCATTTTCCTCCCGCTGCCTGGTGTCCCCTTCAGCGTTCCTATCAGTGGCATCAGCCTTACTGCTTGATGGTATATCTTGCATTATACCCCTTCTTTTGATTGATATATTAGTCAATATAGGAGAAGAATACCTGATAATTTTTTGCTTGTCAAGACTCCCTGCGTACACTACAATAGAGCGAGAAAAGAGAGCGGGTATTGTGCAGGTCAAAAGCAGGAACAATACGCGCTCTGTGAGAGCCGGGGTTTGATGGCGTTTCGTCGAGAGCGACCCGGCTTCAAGAGTTGGCATCGTTACATTGATCCTTTAAAAATAGATTTCAGGAGAGGTATCATGATTATCGTCTTGCTGGCGTTGATTGGAGCAATCATCGTCATGGCGATCCTGACCATAGGGCGGCTTGGTTTTGGCAGGCGGGAGAAGTTTGTGGCGCAGAAGTTTTTCAGGTGGTTTGCCTGGTACTTTGTCTTCAACTTCATCCTTTGCCTCGCCATCCTCTACTTCGCAGAGCCTGCCCTGACCGGTCCTTTTGGCGGCTGGCAATGGCTGCTCTGGCCGCTGGCAATCAGCAGTATTGCGAATCTGTTCGCCTTTGCGCGACCGGCTTTGCAGGCGTTGGAGGAAGCTTCCGCCGCGAGCCAGGGGCGGTCGCGGGGCAATCGTCCTGATCTTTCAGTTTCTTCGCAAGCCTCGCGTGGGGCCATCGCGGCTGGCATCTTCGGTCTGATTTTTGTGGGCGTTATCGCCATCGTTGTCGGCGGCCTGATCGTCGTCTTCACGACCTGGTTTGATAGCAACGCGAAGGCGCTGGCCGCTATTCCCAATATCACGATGGAGAAATCGCCCACGCTGCCGCCGACCGACCCCGGCCATATCGTGCTGGTCAGTCAGAGCGTGGCGTCTTACAAGGGGCAACAGATACTTGGCTCCAACGGGCAGAACCTGGGTTCGGCGTATAGCATTGATCCTTCCAGTTATACGCTGCAATCGATCAACCATCACCTCTACTACGTAGCGCCGCTGGTCTACAACAACATCTTTGTCAATTTGAGCAACTCTTCTACGCCTGGCTTCGTCGTCGTCGATGCCGAGAACCCGCAGGCGGTGCCGCAGCTCTACACCAATCAGAATCTGCCCGGTTCTTCTCTTGCCTACCTGCCGGGGGCAATTTTGAATCAGGACCTGCTGCGCCACGTCTACCTGAGCGGCTACACCTATGGCAATCTGGTTGACCCTACGCTGGAACTGAACGACCAGCTTCACCCCTACTGGACAATCTCCATCATGCAGCCAACGCGCGGCTACACCGGCAACGTGCTGAGCCAGGTGCTGCTCGTCGATGCCCACACCGGCGCGATCCAGGTCTACAGGCCGCAGGACGTTCCCTCCTGGGTGGATCGCGTGATGCCGGCCAGCACAGTGACGCAGTACCTGACATGGT
This sequence comes from Chloroflexota bacterium, assembly GCA_902810755.1. The sequence goes on along the minus strand of CADDYT010000003.1, from coordinate 65,074 downwards.
GGGGCCTCTACCACGCTGCGCCCTGGTTCAACCCCTCCGGCGCGGGCCAGCAGAGCCCCGCCAGCGACCCACAGTTGCTCTACAACAATGTCGATCAGCCGGTCTGGCTGGTTCCCATGACCTCGGCGTCTTCAAACGATAATTCCAGTACGGGCGTCTTTCTCTTCGATACCCACAAAAACCAGGGCTTTTTCTATCCCCTCTCTGGCCTGGGCATCGGCAGCAACGTACAGGATACCATCCAGTCTACCCGCGCTAATATTCGCGGCTATAACGTGGCGAGCATCCAGTTGTACCAGATTTACAACACGCCCACCTGGGTGGCCATCTTTGTGCAGAGTGCCAGCAGCGGGGACATCTTCCAGGATGTGGGCATTGTCGATGCGCGCAACCTGAACGGCAGCAACGTGCAATTTGAGCCGACGCTGGGGCAGGCCTTGCAGGACTACCAGCAATGGCTGACCTCGCAGGGAAATAACGCATCTGGCGCGCCCACCGGCGGGACGACACAGACCGTGATGGGTAAGGTATTGCGCATCTCTTCCGTGCAGCAGAGTACCGCCACCGTCTACTATATCCAGATTGCGGGCCAGAATGTGATCTTTACGGCCAACCTCTCGCTCTCGCCCAAACTGCCGCTTGTGCAGCCGGGCGATGTCGTCACCGGCACCTACCTGAACACCGGCGGCACCGTCGAAAACTTCACCACTTTCGATGACCTGAGCATCAAGCTGGGTGGCCCGACTTCCGGCACACCAACGCCTACAGCTACGCCCACACCTGCTCCTGTGATAACGCCGACGCCTAAGCCATAGCGAGAGGCATTACAAATCATCAGGGCATGTCATGCTGAGCGACCGCTCAGCATGACATATTGGCGGTGGTTTGTCATAGCATGGTATGATTGAGCAGGCACATCAACAGGAGAAAGAGAGATGGGATATGGCGCATTATTTTACCCGTGAAGAGGCCGAAGCCCTGTTGCCGCAAATTTCGGTCATCCTGCGCAACATTCAAGAGAGCCGGAAGGCTTTGCAACGCGCTGAAGAGGAACTGGATGAGCTGCGGGTGCAGGCAATGGGCAACGGGCATCACCTGCACGGGCGCATGGCCAGGCTGCAAGAGCAGATCACCGGGCAGATACGCACCTTGCAGCGCCTGGCTGCCGAGCTGGACGAATTTGGCTGCGAACTGAAAGACCCCGATATGGGCCTGATCGACTTCCTCAGCCTGCGTGACGGTCAGGAAATCTACCTCTGCTGGTATCTGGGCGAGGAGCGTATCAACTACTGGCACTATCTCCATACCGGTTTTGCCGGTCGCCAGCCACTTTAGAGATAGGAGCGATATGCCCACCATTCAGGATGTGCTGGCGCAGGGGATGCAGCGTTTAACGAAGAGCGGTCGAGAAAGCGCGCGGCTGGAAGCGCAGGTGCTGCTGAGTCATGTGCTGGGCCTCGAACGCCCTCTGCTCTATGCCTACCCTGAACGCGAGGTGACGGCGGAACAGGCCGAACACTATCTATCTCTCATCGAACGCCGCATGCAGGGCGAACCTGTTGCCTACCTCACCGGTCATAAAGAGTTCTATGGCCTCGATTTCTTTGTCGATAAGCGCGTGCTGATCCCGCGTCCTGAGACCGAATTGCTGGTAGAGGCCGCGCTGGCTGCCGGGCGCGAACTGCTTGCGCGCGCATATGTTCCCATTATCGCCGATATCGGCACCGGCTCCGGCGCCATCCCCGTTACGCTGGCCGTGCAGGAGCCGCGCCTGCCCTATCTCTACGCCACCGATATCTCCACGGACGCGCTCGCCGTCGCCCGCCTCAACGCCGAACGCTACCATGTCGAATCGCGTATTCGCTTTCTGCCGGGCGACCTGCTCGCGCCGCTGCCCGAAGCCGTCGATATCATCACCGCCAACCTGCCCTACATTGGCACAGGGGAAATGAGCGGGCTGGCCCCTGATGTGCGCGCCTACGAACCTCATCTCGCCCTCTTCAGCGGCCCCAACGGCCTGGACCTGCTCAAACGGTTTTTTACCGAGGCCCAACAACCTGGCGTCCTCAAAGAACACGCCGTCCTGCTGCTCGAAATTGGCTACCGGCAGCGTGAAGCCCTGACGCGCATCGCGCGCGCCATCTGGCCCCACGCCAGCATTACCTTCCAGAAAGACTACACGGGCTGGGATCGTTTGTTACAGATTGCTCTCTAAAGCGAGGTTGGTAAGGATGGAGGTGCAGGGCGACCGGCAGGCTCGCCCCGGCCCTCGCCCGCTCGCTCCAGGCCGCTGAACCGCGCTGGAGGATACTGGAACAGACGCCCTCTTGCATACGAAAGAAGTCCCTCATCCCTGGCATTCTGAGCGGAACGAACATCTCCTGCCGCTTAATTCGGCTCAAGGAGATGCTTCGCTCGCTCAAAATGACAGAGATGGGTTGCGTTTTCTTGAAGGGAGGGCTATAATCGAGGGCAAAGGAGCGGACTCGACTCGACCGCCGGATGAGGGGAAACGGCGCGTCCATTGGTATCGTAGAAGGGCAGATTTATGATAGAGACGGTCATCATGCATATCCCATTCCTGTTGTTGCTCCCCTTGCTGCCCGATATTGCCACCCTGTTCATGGGGGCTGCGTGCGCTTTTCTCTTTTCCTACCTGCTTACCTTTGTCGTGCGCGCTGTCTGCTTCCGAAAGGGCTGGCTCGATCAACCCGCCGAACGCAGGGTACACACAAAGGCGGTGCCGCGCCTGGGCGGCGTTGCCATGTTCCTGGCTTTCTTGCTGGCCTCACTGCTCTTTTACACGCCGGGGTATGGCCCCAATGATAAGTCCCAGCTGCTTTTTGGCCTGCACATCTCATCAGAGCTGGTCGATTACTGCCTGCTCATCGCTGCCGCCACGCTGATTGTCGCGGTGCATGCCTATGATGATGTCAAAGGACTCAACCCCTGGCTGAAATTGCTGGCGCAGACGCTGGCCGTCATTATCATTCTCGCCCCTGGCCGCACGATGTTTCATGGCATGTTGCTTTACACCTTCAACAACCCCTTCTACCATAGCGGCCTGCCCTGGTTAAACGAACCGCAGTTCCATCTCTTTATCCAGAGTACCGCTATGTCGTGGATGGCCATTCCTGCCGTGCTGTTCACCTGGTTCTGGATTGTGGGCATGATGAACACCGTGAACCTCATCGATGGCCTGGATGGGCTGGCGACGGGCGTGGTGACAATCAGCGGCCTGTTTATCACCATCATTAGCTGGCAGCTCGGGCAGGATAGCATCGCCGTCCTCTCGGCCATCTTCACGGGCGCCGTTCTCGGCTTTCTGCCGCACAACTGGAACCCGGCGCGCATCTTCATGGGCGATAGCGGCTCGCAGTTCCTGGGCCTGACGCTGGCCGTTCTCTCCATTGTCGGCGGAGCAAAGGTCGCCCTGGCCCTGATGGTAATTGGTCTACCTATCCTCGATGTCGCCATCGTGATGATAAACCGCGTGCGGCGCGGACAGAATCCCCTGCACTACGACCGCACGCACCTGCACTATCGCCTGCTGAAGACGGGTCTGAGCGTCAGGCAAATCTGCTACGTCTTCTATGCTCTCACCCTCATCTTTGGCGTGCTGGCCCTCAATCTCCATCTCATCTACAAACTGGTCGGCATTGCCCTTGTCGTCCTTACCATGATTGGCCTCATCGCCTGGATCGACTATCGACAGCGCCAGCAAAGCAAACGGAACCCTGACGGCAAGAGCCAGCCGGGCGCGACCCGGCAAGAGCCAGACACGCGAGAAGCGCAAAAGCTTTTATAGTTCGGGCATTTGCTAAAGTTTAGCCCAATATTATTTCCAGGCGTAAACAGGCCATCCGCAAGGGATGGCCCTACTATATACGAGGGGTTCGGGCCGCTTGTAGAGCGGTCGTATATAGTAGGGCCATCCCTTGCGGATGGCCTGGAAGGGAGCGGCGTGGTTGCAAGAGCATCCACATCCGCGAGACGTTCATACGAGAGCCAGAAATTCTTACAGCGCGTGTGTAGGGACGTGAGCGGGTTCTGCGTTGGCGCGCTGATGCGCGGCTTCCTCGCTGAACATGCGCTTCAGGAAGTGGCCGGTATAGGATTGCTGGTTTTCGGCTACCATTTCGGGCGTGCCAACGGCGATTACATAGCCTCCGGCATCGCCGCCCTCCGGCCCCAGGTCAATCAGCCAGTCGGCGCTTTTGATGACTTCCAGATTGTGTTCGATCACCACAATGGTGTTGCCCGCGTCGACGAGTCGCTGCAGGACTTGCAACAGGCGATCCACGTCGGCGAAGTGCAGGCCCGTCGTTGGCTCGTCCAGGATGTACATCGTGCGACCGGTGGAGCGGCGGGAGAGTTCCGTTGCCAGCTTGACGCGCTGCGCCTCACCGCCGGAGAGGGTAGTCGCGGGCTGTCCGAGTTTCATATAGCCAAGACCAACATCGTAGAGTGTTTTCATCTTATTGTAGATGGAAGGCACGTTGGCGAAGAAATCTCTGGCCTCTTCCACCGTCATGTCCAGCACATCAGCAATACTTTTGCCCTTGTAGCGGATTTCCAGCGCCTCGCGGTTGTAGCGTTTGCCTTTACAGACCTCGCACGGGACATAGACATCCGGCAGGAAGTTCATCTCGATCTTAACGATGCCCTCACCCTTACAGGCTTCGCAGCGCCCACCTTTGACGTTGAACGAGAAACGGCCCGGCAGGTAGCCGCGTATGCGCGCCTCCGGCACCTGGGCGAAGAGTTCGCGGATGCCCGTGAAGGCGTTGGTATAGGTGGCCGGGTTCGAGCGCGGCGTGCGCCCGATTGGCGACTGGTCGATATCGATGACCTTGTCCAGATGCTCCATGCCCTCGATGCTGTCGTGCTGACCCGGCTTCTCGTGGGCGCGGAAGAAAGTATGCGCCAGCTTGCGATAGAGAATATCCGTGACCAGCGTACTTTTGCCGGAGCCGGAGACGCCGGTGACGACGACGAACTTGCCCAGTGGAATCTCAACATCGATGTTTTTCAGGTTATTCTCGCGCGCGCCCTTGATGAGCAGCGAATGGCCATTGCCGACGCGTCGCCGTTCTGGAATGGGAATATGCCTGCGCCGCGACAGGTAATCGCCCGTCAGCGAGTTCGTGTTGGCGACGATCTGTTGATAGTTGCCTTCGGCTACCACATGTCCGCCGTGTTCGCCCGCGCCCGGCCCGATGTCGATGATGTGGTCGGCGGCGCGCATGGTATCCTCATCATGCTCGACCACCAGCAGCGTGTTGCCCAGGTCGCGCAGGCGGAGCAGTGTCTTAATCAGCCGTTCGTTATCGCGCTGGTGCAGCCCGATGCTTGGCTCGTCCAGAATGTAGAGGACGCCCATCAGGCCGGAGCCGATCTGCGTTGCCAGGCGGATGCGCTGCGCCTCGCCTCCGGAAAGACTGGCGGCTGCCCGATCCAGCGTCAGGTAATCCAGTCCCACGTCGACCAGGAATTGCAGGCGGGCGCGAATCTCTTTCAGCACCTGTCGCGCAATGAAACGCTCGCGCTCGGTCAGCGTTACCTGCACCAGTGGCCCATCGGGGTCGATCTTTGCCAGAGGATCGGGCGCTTTCGGTTCGCCGTCACTGTTATGTCCGTTACCATTGCTGCTGACCGGCAGGTGTGGTGTCACGGTCAGCGTTTCCGCCTCAAGCTCCTGAAAGAATCGCTGCGCCAGCACGATGGAGAGGCGCGAGACCTGGAAGATGTTGCGCCCGCCGACGGTGACGGCCAGCGCCTCTGGCCTGTAGCGCGCGCCGTGACAGTCGGGGCAGATGCGCGCCGACATGTAGCCCTCGATCTCCTCGCGAATCATATCGCTATCGGTCTGCTTATAGCGCCGGTCGAGGTTGGGGATGACGCCCTCAAAATGGATGGTGTAGCTGCGCGTATGGCCGTGCTGCGGCGTGTAGCGAATCGTCAACGGCTCCTCGCTGCCATACAGCACCACATGCTGCTGCTCTTCTGTCAGTTCGCGCCAGGGTGTATCAAGGCTGAAATTGTATCGTTTCGCCAACGCGGCCAGAATAGAGGCATGCCACTGGCTGCCGTTGACCACCTTGCTCCACGGGGCAATCGCGCCCTGGCTCAGGCTCAGTTCGGGGTGGGTCACGACCAGTTCGGCGTCGATCTCCTGCTGCGTTCCCAGACCGGTGCAGGTCGGGCAGGCGCCATGCGGGCTGTTGAAGCTGAAGGTACGTGGCGCGATCTCCGGCAGGCTGATGCCGCAGTAGACGCAAGCCGCCTTTTCCGAAAAGAGAATTTCTTCGCCATCCACCACTTTGACCAGCACCACGCCGTTGCCCAGCTTCAATGTCGTCTCCAGCGAATCCGTCAATCGCTGCCTGAAGGCCGGATCAACGTCATCCTGTGCCTGCGGCAATATGTCTGGCTTGGCTTCCGGCGTCGCGCCATTCTCGCTCGCATGGCGCCCGGCATTGATATCGTAGAGCGCCGGGCGTTCGGCTACTGCCTTGAGTTGTGGGCGCTGGCTGAGCGGGAAGGGAGAGGGCCGTTCTTCGCTGGGCCGCCGCTCTTTGCGAATCGCCAGGCGGTCAACTACAACTTCCAGTGTGTGTTTCTTCTGCTTATCCAGTTCGATTTCGTCGCTCAGATCAACAATGTTGCCATCGACGCGCATGCGGATGTAGCCGGAGCGGCGCATCTCGTCAAAGATGTTCTTATATTCGCCCTTGCGCCCCTGCACCAATGGAGCAAGCAGCATGAGCCGTGTACCTTCAGGTAGCGTGAGGATGGCATCGACGATTTGCTGGATGGTCTGCTGGCTCACCTCGCGCCCGCACTGTGGGCAATGCTGGTGGCCGATGCGCGCGTAGAGCAGGCGCAAATAGTCATGAATCTCCGTCACCGTGCCGACCGTCGAACGCGGGTTGTGCGTTGCCCCCTTCTGGTCAATCGAGATCGCGGGTGAGAGACCATCGATATGGTCGACGTCCGGCTTCTCCATCTTGTCTAGAAACTGGCGCGCATAGGCGGAAAGCGACTCAATATAGCGGCGCTGCCCCTCGGCGAAAATGGTGTCAAAGGCCAGGCTGCTCTTGCCCGACCCGGAGAGGCCCGTGATGACCACCAGCTTATCACGCGGGATCGTCACATCGATATTCTTCAAATTATGTTCGCGAGCGCCGCGAATAACAATCTTATCTTGAGGCATACGGCAAAACCACCCATAGGAACAACATCAGTGCAAACACTCAATCAAACTGACCAATAGCATCTCTCCCTGCCTGCTCCCGTTGATACAAACGTTCAACTTTCATACTACACTATACTCTCATCGTCAAGAGGTATGGGGACGGTGAAACGGGTAGAGAACATATATCCAGCCATTACAACACCTCAGTCCGTAGGCTTTATTTCCTATACTCCCTTCCCTGCCTGTCATTCCTAGCATACACCACAAAACCTGACATCTTGTGTCATAATTTCCGGGGGGATACAAATATCCTTCCCGGTAGCTGCATTACTTCATCCCCGGCGGCGCGTATCCGCGCTGCAAATTGGCAGGGCCGCCGCGAGCGAAGTCTTCGGGCGATGGCACGGCGAAGTGCAGGGAGTCGGCTATGCGGTCGATGACGTTGAAGTAGGCGCAGATGTAGATGGCGTCTTCGATGGCGACATCGCTCAGGCCAACGGCACGCAGGGGGGCGATGTCTGCCGGTGTGATCTCAGCCGGGCGCAGGGTGAGCTTTTGCAGGAAGCCGAGCATGGCGCGCAATGGTTCGCCGATGGGGGCTGTGCGCCAGTCATCGAGGACGGCCTGCACCAGTTCGCTTGAAAGGGCTGCCGACGCGACCGCGCCGTGCGAGCCCGTTCAGAAGGGACACTGGTTCTGGTGCGAGACGAAGGCCGCGAACAACTCGCGCTCGCCCACGCTCCACTCAGAGGGGCCGCGCAGCAGTTCATCGATGCCGAGGGAGAAAGAGTGGCCGAAGAGTTCTGGCCGGTAGAGGGTAGTGCGCAGGATATCCGGCAACTGGCCGCCGCGCTGCGCCTTCATCTCTTCCAGCATCGCCTTATAGGGCTGGCGATGCCCGCTTTCAACGTTTTTCAGCCTCATCCTTCTCTCCCTTCAATGCCGCCAGCCCGCGCTCCAGTCGCGCCCGCCCGGCGCCCAGCGCCGCGCTCAATGTGATCTCGAAAATAGCATCTTCGGAATATCCGGCCTGCAACAGCTTTTCGATATCGGCATCGGTTGTTTTGTAAGCGTGCAAAGCCACTTTATCGACATATGTTGTCAGGTTCGCTGGTACCTCAACCTCACTGGCCTTTTCCTGACCAGGACGCCCACCATAAGCCGCCGCTCGCGCTTCTATCGCCCGACGCAATGCTGTCTTCGTATCGCCTGGCGTGGTGAGGATGGCGTCGACCATACGCTGCATACTTTCGGTGTGACGGTCATTCATCATCGCTTTCTCAGTGCATGGAGTCGTTGTATGCCCAGGCATCAAGATCGGGCGGCTCGATGCCCTGCTGGCTGAGCAGCGTGGAGATCTGGGAGCGGTGGTCGATGGCGTGGTCGATGGCCTGGATCAGGACAATCGTTGTGGTAGCCTCATACGTTCCCCCATCAAGATAGAGCGTCTGGCCGGGGTCTCCCTGCTCCGCGTAGGCAATCAGTGCGCTGCCTGATCGCTGCGCGCGTCGCCGCAGTTCATCGAAGCCGGGAAAGGTGGGAAGATCTCGTAGCCGGGGGTCAGGGATGTTTCCGGTCAGCGCGGCTACGTATCCTTCTTCGGCTCCGAGCAGGTGGATAAGGGTTTCTCGTATGCTGCCAAACGTTCCTGTCATGGTCGCGTCCAGTTGTGCATCGGTCAATTGCTCGCAGGCGTCGAGCAGGGACAGATTGGCCCAGAGGTTGTACTGGAAAAAGCCGGGTAGTCCTGCTATCATGGTAATAGCTCCCTTTCGTGATCTGCCTTCATTCGTAAGTTCGGTCTACTTACACCAGTCTAGCACATAATGCGGTCAGAATGTACCCTTTTTTTGCGGTTATGTTTTGGAGAAACGGCGCGCGGCCATATCAGATGATTCGCTCTCGCTCCGCATGATATGGCCGCGCGCCGTTTCAGTAGCATAGCATGAAGAGGGCGAAAGAGGCTGAGTGTGCAAGGTCTCGCTTTCTGCTTTGATGTGTACGTGACATTGTATACTTTGAGAGAGTTCATGGAAAGAAGGAATGCAAGACGGAATGATGGACAAGAAAACGAATGTGGCGGCAGGCGGGGCTGAAGCGGAGGAGGCGGGAACGTGGACGCGAGCGGAGAGGTTGTGGGAGGTGGTGGGCGTGTTTTTGCGCCTGGGCTTCACGGCCTTTGGCGGCCCGGCAGCGCATATTGCTATGATGCGCGAGGAGATCGTGCAGCGGCGCAAGTGGATCAGCGATCAACACTTTGTTGATCTAATGGGAGAGGTGAATCTGATACCGGGGCCGAGTTCGACGGAGCTGGCGATTTATCTGGGCTATGTGCGCGCGGGCTGGTTGGGATTGATCGTGGGCGGTGCCTGCTTTATTGGCCCGGCTATGCTGATCGTGCTGGCGCTGGCGTGGGCCTATGTACGTTTCGGAACGCTGCCGCAGGTGGCCTGGCTCTTGTATGGCATCAAGCCCGTCATCATCGCCATTATTACCTGTGCGCTGTGGGGTCTGTGCCGCACCGTGCTGAAGGGCTGGCGGCAGGTGGCGCTGGCTCTGCTGGTGGTGGCGCTCTATTTGTTGGGGGTCAACGTGTTGATTCTGCTCTTCGGTGGCGCGCTGCTCTTCGGCATCGTGCGCTGGCGGGAGCTATGGCACGGGCGCGGCAAAGAGACGGTGGTGAGCCTGGCGCTGCCCTTTTCGCTGAGCGGGGCAGGAGCCGTAGAGAGAATGACCGGGCTGTGGCAGCGAGTCGCTCCAGCGGCTTTGAATATGGGGATGCTGGCCCCTGCCATGCCTTTCAGTCTGCTGACATTGTTCCTGACCTTTCTCAAGATCGGAGCGGTGCTTTATGGCAGTGGCTACGTCTTGCTGGCCTTCCTGCGCACCGATTTTGTGCTGAATCTGCGCTGGTTAACAGATCGCCAGTTGCTTGATGCGGTCTCCATCGGGCAGTTTACGCCGGGGCCGGTTTCCTCAACGGCGACCTTCGTTGGCTACCTGGTGGGAGGCTGGCAGGGGGCGCTGGTAGCGACGCTGGGTATTTTCCTGCCTTCCTTTGCCTTTATCCCCATCATTCACCCTGTCGCGGCGCGCCTGCGGCGCTCACCGTGGACGGCTGCGCTGCTTGATGGCGTCAATGTCGCCGCGCTGGCGTTGATGGCCGGGGTGTTGCTGCAACTGGGACAGAACGCCCTGAGCGATGCGCTGACATGGGCTGTTGCGCTCATCGCTTTTGTCATTCTCTTCCGTTTTAAGCTCAATTCGGCGTGGCTCATCCTGGTGGGGGCAGCGATCGGCGTTGTGAGGTTCTGGCTGTTCTAGCGAATCCCCAACGCCTGACGAAAAGGGATTACTTCGGCTGTTCTTTCCGCTTCCTGGCTACTGCCCGGCCTTTCCTGCCTGCCAGTTGAGCCGTTTCGGCTGTCCACTCGTGAGCTGTGCCTTTGCGATGTGCCTCTTTGCCGCCGCGCGAGGCAACTTCGCGCCGCCTCTCCGGCGACATCGAAGCGAATCCCTTGCGCTTCTGGGGGGACAAGGTGTTCTTCTCCATGGTCTTCGTTATTCTCCTTCCGTATCGTACCCTATGGTGATAGTTTTCTCTCCAATAATACGTATTGATGAGCTACATAGATCATACGAACAGCAATGGCGAAAAGTTACACCGCAAAGGAAAATATCTGTTGTGAGCTACCGTGTCCTGTAGAACGTAGATATAGTTTGTTGTGTATCTATCTCGAATTCTTAGCAGTGGAGTAGGTCAATGCAGCAATTTACCGGCACCTTTATCTATCGCCATCTTGATATTCAGCGCGATTTGCCCGCCCTTGTGAGCCTGCTTGAGGATGTTGAGCAGGCAGATCAGACCGGCGATCACGTATCTGAAGCCGCTCCACGCGAACAACTGACCTGGTCGGGGCAAGACCCCGCGCTCAATAACAGGACCTTTTCGTTTGAGGCGGTGTGCCGGGTCCAGGATACCTGGTATATATGGTACCTTTATGCCAGGATTCTATGGTATAATGGTAGCTAGCATGGACGAAAGAGAGCCATGAAATAAAGGAAAGAAGGTGTATATATGGCAGTACAGCATCGCTATGATGATGACCGACCTGAGCATCCTAAGAAACGTTCGCGTCTCATCATCGATATTGTTCCTGAGTTACGCCGACGTATTAAGATAGCAGCGGCAGAAAACGACCTTTCTATCCAGGAGTATGTAGGTCAGATTCTTGAACGCGCAGTTCCTCCTGAGAGAAGTCAGCCTGAAAAGGAAAGAAAGCCACTTAATCGCAAGGCCGTTGACAGATTAATGCAGACCCGCGAAGCGATTAAGCGCGCTCATCCCGGACAGGATTTTGGAGATTCGGTGGAAATTCTGCGCGACCTTCGTGACGAACGTACACGTGAATTGGAGCAGCAATGAGTGATATTGTTGTAGTTGATGCAAGCCTCGCAGTGAAATGGGTAATTTCTGAGCCGGATTCTGATGCTGCGGTGGCTTTACTTAATGAGTGGGCAAGCGCCGGAAAAGAAGTTATCGCTCCGGCGCTGTTTACTTACGAAGCGACGAATGTTATCTATCGGCGAGTTGTTCAGAAGTTGCTGACCTACGAGGAAGCGGTTCAATTGCTGACAGATTTATTTGCGATAGATATCTCGTTCGATTCCTCTGATTACGAAGGCATGAGTTCAGAGGCAATAGCGTTAGCCCATCGTTTTCACCTGCCAGCAGTATATGATGCACACTATCTGGCATTGGCAATACGTGAAAATTGTGAGTATTGGACTGCTGATGCAAAACTGTGGAATGCTGTCAAAGGGAAATTGGATCGGGTGCGTTGGATTGGAGCCTACAATAAGCCATAAAGGAAGAAGATATCACTCATAAAGGAAGAAGATATCACTCAAGCAAGAGACGCGACGCCATATGGTGCCGCGTCTCTTGCTTGATAAAAAGTATTATGCGTTCGTGGGAACTGCGGCCTGGACGGCGGCAAGTTCGATTTCGATGGCGACCTTCTCGCTGACGAGGACGCCGCCGGATTCGAGGGCCACATTCCAGTTGAGGCCAAAATCCTTGCGGTTAATGCTGGTTCTGGCGCTCAGACCGGCGCGCTGCATACCCCAGGCATCTTTGATCTGGCCCTGGTACTCGGCATCGAAGGTGACTTCTTTCGTGACGCCGTGCATTGTCAGGTCGCCGGTCACACGGTACTCGTTGCCGCCTAGCGGCTCGACCTTTGTGCTTTTGAAGGTGATGAGCGGGTATTTTTCCACGTCAAAGAAATCAGGGGAGCGGAGATGCCCATCGCGCTTCGCGTCGCGAGTGTTGATGGTCGCCGCGTCTGCCTCGGCCTCGACCCAGGAATTTTCCGGGTGCGCTTCGTCGATGTGAAGCTGGCCGCGTACCACGTCAAACTGCCCCTTGACGGTGCTGATCATCATATGCCGGACTGAGAATGTGACCTGTGAGTGCGTTGTGTCAATTTGCCACGCCATTGCTTTGTACTCCTTCATCGGTAGCCATGTACCGTGTTTTGTTTTGTTACTTATAAATAGTTAGTAACTTTACTAACTGAAGGAATTATAGCATCTAAACTTTCGTTTGTCAAGTACCTGAGAAAAAGTTAGTAAAATGTGTTGTGGCTATTGTGCGAGCAGGGCGACGGCGTAGCAGGCGATGCCTTCCTGGCGACCGGCGAAGCCGAGGCCGTCGGTGGTGGTGGCTTTGATGCTGACCTGCGAGAGATCGAGCTGTAGATGTTCGGCTACGTGGGCGCGCATGGCGGGAACGTGGGGAGCGAGCCGGGGGCGTTCGGCGACGATGGTAGCGTCGATGTTGCCGATGCGCCAGCCGTGCTGTTGCAGGAGGTCGCGGGTGTAGTCGAGGAAGAAGGCGCCGGGCCGGTCTTTCCAGCGCGCGTCACTGGAAGGGAAGTGCTGGCCAATGTCGCCGAGGGCCGCCGCGCCCAGCAGAGCATCGACAATGGCGTGGATGACGGTATCGGCGTCTGAATGGCCGGAGAGGCCGAGCGAGAATGGGATGGCGACGCCGCCGAGGATGAGAGGCCGGTCGGCAGCAAAGGCGTGAACGTCGTAGCCGAAACCAATACGTGTTGTCATGATGTATGTCCCTGTAACAATGCTTGCCCGAACAGCAGGTCTTCCTGTGTGGTGATTTTGATATTGGTATAGGAGCCGGGAAAGATATGTATGGGTCGGCCCAGGCATTCGAGCAGGGCAGCATCGTCGGTAACTTCCCCTTCAGCGGCAGGTGAATGATGTGCCTGGTGAATGAGCGGGAAGGAGAAGATTTGCGGCGTTTGCGCGGCCCACAGCTGCGAGCGGTCGAGGGTGGCGCTGACCTGCCCTTCCTGCACCCGCTTGATGGTATCCTTAACGGGGACGGCGGCGATGGCGGCCTGATGTTCCCGCGCTACCTGCAAGCCCGTTTCCAGAATGTTCGCCGTGATAAAGGGGCGCGCGCCATCGTGGATCATCACCCACGCTGTTTCCGGCGCGATCTCCGCCAGTTTATCGAGGCCCAGACGCACAGAATCCTGTCGGCGTGGGCCACCGGCGACAAGGGCGGCGATTTTGCGCCACCCTTCGCGCTCGCACAGTTCCCTGGCCTCAGCGATGCGCGTCGCGTTGAGGACGAGGATGATGCTATCGACGCGGGGAAAGGCTTCGAAGACGTCGATGGTGCGGGCGAGAACCGGGCGTCCGGCCAGGGGTATCCAGAGTTTGTCACGTCCCTGCATACGCCTGCTGCTCCCGGCGGCGACGATTATGGCGGCTGTCCTGTCTGCCATAGCTTACTGCCTCAGTATTGCTTTTGACGGGCAGATGATTGCGCGGATGAAGAGCCGTTGTTGCTCCCCTGCTTCGGGTGGGCGAAGATCATGCGTCCGGCGACGGTTTGCAGCACGCGGGTGACGGTGACTTCAATGGTCATGCCCATGTACTGGCGCCCGCCTTCGACCACGATCATTGTGCCGTCATCGAGGTAGCCGACGCCCTGATTGAGTTCTTTGCCGTCCTGCATGATCTTGATGGAGATATCTTCTCCGGGCAGCAGCACAGGCTTGACGGCGTTTGCCAGTTCGTTGATGTTGAGGACTTTGACGCCCTGTAACTCGGCCACACGGTTCAGGTTGTAGTCGTTGGTGATAATCGGGCAGTGCAGCGTGCGCGCCATTTTGACCAGCTTGCTGTCAACCTCTACGATGCCTTCCACATCGGCGTCGGTAATTTCGATGGGAACCTGCGTATCCTTTTGCAGGCGGTTAAGCATTTCGAGGCCGCGCCGCCCACGATTGCGGCGCATGGTATCGGCGGAGTCGGCGATGCGCTGCAATTCGTTGAGAACGAAGCGCGGTACGACCAGAGTGCCGAAGACGAAGCCGGTCTGGCTGATGTCGGCGATGCGCCCGTCGATAATGGCGCTGGTATCCAGCAAAATCTGGTATGAGGCGGCCGACGGGGGCAGGTGTTCTTTGTCGTGTTCTTTGTCCTTGCCCTTCTCTTTGTCGCGTTCTTCGTCGCGGTCGCGCTCGCGGTCACGGCGGCGCTGGAAGAAGCCGGTTGAGAAGAGGTGGGTGATATCGTTCTTGCGCTGCACGGCCAGGGCGACGCCCAGGAAGCCAAAGACGACGGCGCCCACGAACGGCATGATATGCCCCAGGCTGGCGGGCAGGTTAGCCAGTGGGACGGCCAGCAAAAACGAGATGATCAGGCCAATGGTCAGGCCGATGACGGCGGCAATCAGGTCGCTGGCTGCTGTGTCGCGCATCCAGCGATAGGGAACGACGGTAATGTATGGTGTAATGATAAAAGCTATGATAGCGCAGGCGACGGCAATACCAGCCGCCCATGTGAGGCCCAGACTATGCGTAGAGGGATCAAAGAAGTAGAGGCCGGTGACGACGCAGATGGCGACCAGCGCCCCGACGATCCGGGCAATCGTTTTAACAGACATCCCTGCATCCTCCAAACAGTGCCAGCAAGAGCTGTTGAATGCACTACTGAGGGGCGACGTGAGGCATGACACGATGGCGGGATGATGGATAAAAACAAAAATGATAATAGCAGCATAGTGTTGCCAGGCCTTTCGTGTTCAACCAGGAACGCGCCCGTATTAACCGCAAAAAACTCTCTATCGATTAAGGAGTATACACCCATATGACTGAAGAATCAATAGCCTCTGAGTTCAGTCATCTTGCTACAAGAAGACACCCTTTCTTCTAGTGTAGCGCAATTTCCAGGGCGACTGCAAGAGAACTTGCGGTAATTATCTTAAAATCGGCAGGCAGCCCGCTTTCTTCGAGTTCTGCGCGTACCTGAGCGCCGCGCCCGGCGGCGGGGACGATGCACCGCTTGAAGCCCAGCTTGGCGGCTTCGCGCACGCGCAGGGCCAGGCGGTTGACGGCGCGCAGTTCCCCGGAGAGGCCCACTTCGCCGATGAGCGCCATATCGGGCGGGATGTTTTTCTCGCGATAACTGGAAGCGATGGCGGCGGCCACTCCCAGGTCGATGGCCGGTTCCTCCAGGTTAAAGCCACCGACGACATTGGCGTAGACATCGTGGTTGCCGACCGGCAGGCCGACACGCTTGGTGAGAACGGCGAGGAGCATGAGCAGGCGATTGTGTTCAATGCCATTGGTGGTGCAGCGAGCGATGCCGAAATTGGTGGGGGTAACAAGGGCCTGCACCTCCACCAGAATGGGCCGCGTTCCCTCCATGCTGACAACGACGGCGGAGCCGGTGGCATCCTCGCGGCGGTCGGAGAGGAAGACGGCGGACGGGTTGGTGACTTCCAGCAGGCCCTCGCCGTGCATCTCAAAGACGCCGATTTCGTGCGTGGGGCCAAAACGGTTTTTGACGCCGCGTAGCAGGCGATAGGAGTGGTAGCGTTCGCCTTCAAGATAGAGAACGGCGTCTGCGATGTGTTCCAGGGCTTTGGGACCGGCAACGGTGCCTTCTTTGGTGACGTGGCCGATGATGAAGATGGGAATATGGCTACTTTTGGCAAGCTGCATCAATTGCAGCGTGCATTCGCGCACCTGGCTGATGCTGCCCGGCGCGGCTGGCAGGTGGCCGGTCAGCACCGTTTGAATCGAGTCGACGATGACCAGCGAGGGTTTGAGGCGGGCAATGGCTTCGGCGATGACCTCAAGCTCGATGGCGGCCAGCAAATAGAGCCGTTCGCCGCTGATATCCAGTCGTTCGGCGCGCATCTTAACCTGCTCAATCGATTCCTCGCCCGATATATAGAGGACTGGCCCCACGTCTTTAGAGATCGCGCCGGAGACCTGAAGCAGCAGCGTCGATTTGCCGATACCCGGCTCGCCGCCGATCAGAATCAGCGAGCCAGCGACCAGCCCGCCACCCAGCACGCGGTCCATCTCACTATAGCCAACGGAGATGCGCTCCTGCGCCAGCGGCTTGATATTTGGCAGCACGACCGGAATGGATGTTCCCTGCGCCAGAGAAGATTGGCCAATTGTAGCCTGCCGCCGCTGCTGGATGGTATTCTGGCTCGGCTGTTCGACCACCTCTTCCATCGTATTCCATGAGCCGCAGTCCGGGCATTTGCCCACCCATTTACTCTGTTCGCCGCCACACTGCTGGCAGACATATTTTGTGCGTATTTTTGGCATGAAAATGGTACCCTGATGATGTCAGTATAAAAACGCCAGTTACGTATCTATTCTAGCAGAGATGGCAATGAGCGGAAATGGGCTGGCACTGGCTTTGGGAATGACGGGTGAGAGATATCTCCTTGAAAACAACAAGAAACCTTTCTGGCAACGCTGGTAAAGAAATAACTGCTGTCATATCTACGGACTCTCAACGGGTATAGTAGGGCCACCTCTTGCGGGTGGCCTGTCGGCGGGTGGCCTGCTATGCGGGATCAGACCGCTAACCACACAAATAAAACAGGGGTGCAAACGTGTCGCACCCCTGTTTGCCTATCTTAAATCGATTATGCTGGCAGGCTCTCGCCGTCGCTGCTGCCGGAACCGGCGGGTAGGGCCGCTTCGGGGGTGGCGGGGGCGGGCAACTGCTCGATGCGGCTGCGCACCTGCAGGACGAGGTCGTCGTCGATGACTGCGCCTTCCACCAGATCGCCCGGATGGAACTTGCCTTGCAGCAGACCTTCGGCCAGGGGGTCTTCGACCATGCGCTGGATGGTGCGGCGCAGCGGGCGCGCGCCATACTGCGGGTCGAAGCCTTTCTCGATCAGGAAATCCTTCGCCGGCTGCGGCATAACCAGCTCGATCTGCTGTTCCGTCAACTGCGTGCGCACGCGGTTGAGCAGCAGGTCGACGATGGAGTACATCTCCTCCATGCGCAGGGAGTGGAAGACGATGACCTCATCGATACGGTTCAGGAATTCGGGCTTGAAGGTATTCTTCAGTTCGCCGAGAACCTTGCTCTTCATGGCCTCGTACTCGCTCTGGTTGGCTTTGGCCTTGTCCTTCGACTGTTTGAAGCCGATGGAGGCTTCACGGTTGAGCAGGGCCGCGCCGACGTTGGAGGTCATGATGATGATGGTGTTGCGGAAGTCCACCGTGCGCCCTTTGGCGTCGGTCAGTTTGCCGTCCTCAAGGATCTGGAGCAGCATATTGAAGACGTCGGGGTGGGCCTTCTCGATTTCGTCGAGCAGGATCACGCTGTAGGACTTGCGGCGTACCGCCTCGGTGAGCTGACCGCCTTCTTCATAGCCGACATATCCAGGAGGCGCGCCGACGAGACGGGCAGCCGCGTGACGCTCCATGAACTCTGACATGTCGATCTTGATCAACGCCTCCTCGCTGCCGAACATGAATTCGGCGAGCGTGCGCGCCAGCTCGGTCTTACCGACGCCGGTCGGCCCCATGAAGATGAAGGAGCCGATGGGGCGCTTGGGATCTTTCAGGCCCGCACGAGCGCGGCGCACGGCGCGCGAAATTTTCTCGATCGCTTCGTTCTGACCGATGATGCGCTGGTGCAGGGCATCCTCCATCTGGAGCAGGCGCTGCGACTCTTCCTGGGCAATACGCATCACGGGAATGCCGGTCCACATCGAGACGATCTGCGCGATCTCCTCCTCACCGACGGTCGGCTTGTCGCTGCCGCGATCGCGATGCCAGCCAGATTCGAGCTTGGCGACGCGGTCGCGCAGTTTGACCTCGCGGTCGCGCAGTTCCGCAGCCAGTTCGTACTCCTGCTGCTGGATGGCGGCCTCTTTTTCGCGCAGCACGGATTCCAGCGCCTTGGTCGCCTCTTTGAGGTTGAGGGGCGCCAGAGAATTCTGCATGCGCACGCGGCTGGCGGCCTCGTCGATGAGGTCGATGGCCTTGTCGGGCATGAAGCGGTCGGTAATGTAGCGGCTGGCCATCTCGGTCGCAGCGCGCAACGCCTCGTCAGTGATAATCAGGCGATGGTGCTGCTCGTAGCGTTCGCGAATGCCCTTGAGGATTTCGATGGTCTCCTCAACGGTCGGCTCGCGCACGATGACTTCCTGGAAGCGGCGCTGCAAGGCGGCGTCTCGTTCGATGTACTTGCGGTACTCGTCGAGGGTGGTAGCGCCGATGCATTGCAGTTCGCCACGCGCCAGGGCCGGCTTGAGGATGTTGGCCGCGTCGACCGCGCCTTCGGCTGCACCGGCGCCGACGAGCGTATGCACCTCGTCGATGAAGATGATGCAGTCGCGGCTGTTGCGGATCTCTTCGATGATCTTCTTCAGGCGTTCCTCGAATTCGCCACGATACTTGGTACCGGCGACAAGGGAGCCGACATCGAGAGTTAGTAGACGCTTCCCGGCCAGGGTTTCAGGAACTTCCCCGGCGATCAGACGCTGGGCCAGCCCCTCGACGATGGCGGTCTTACCGACGCCAGGCTCGCCGATGAGGGCCGGGTTGTTCTTGTTACGGCGGGAAAGAATCTGGATGACGCGCTCGATCTCCTGATGACGACCGATCACCGGGTCGAGCGTGCCAGCACGAGCGGCAGCGGTCAGGTCGATACCCATCTGGTCGATAGTGGGGGTTTTCGAATGCTTGGCGTCGCGCTCATGCGGCGCGCCGGACTGGCTAAGGACCTGAATGGTCTGCGTGCGCACCTTTTCCAGGTTGACACCCAGGCTTTCCAGGACGCCGGCGGCGATGCCTTCACCCTCGCGTACCAGGCCGAGCAGCAGATGTTCTGTTCCGATATAATGATGATTCAGGCGACGAGCTTCGTCGACGGCCAGCTCGATCACCTTTTTGGCGCGTGGGGTCAGGCCGATTTCGCCCAGGACGATGCGATCGCCACGCCCAATAATAAATTCTACGGCGCTGCGAACTTTGTTGAGTTCGACGCCCAGGTTACTCAATACTTTTGCTGCGACACCTTCTCCTTCGCGCACCAGGCCAAGCAGAAGGTGTTCTGTGCCGATGTAATTGTGCTGGAAGCGTTGGGCTTCTTCCTGCGCGAGGCTCAAGACTTTCCTGGCCCGCTCTGTGAACTTATCAAACCTGTCTCTATCGTTCACCTGTTAGTCACCCCCCTTTCAAAGGCAGAGGGTGGAACCGCTCCCTCTGTGTCGCTCAGGTAAACCACCGTTTTCACTATACAACACGTACTAAACAGCGTCAAGGATAACACCATTGACCTCCCTATAGTCAGCCTTCACAGCCCATTCCGCCTTTCCAAACGCCGCGGCGCAGGAAACAAGCGGCCTTCTTAACTGCACGATCAGAAGTGCAATGCAGTAAGAAGGCCGGGGAATTGGTTGTTCAGGTGCGAATTGTTCGAATAAGGAATAAGCCGGTATCTTCTACTGGACCTCCCTTGTGATGTATGGTTTCAGTCCCGCTCCAGTCCGGGAAGAAACCGTTTCAACCCTCACCGTTGAGGAGACAGAAGAGCTTTTACTCGCGTTGCTCAAGTCAGCTATTGAGAGTATCATACAACACTCCGGGGACAGCGTCAAGGATAATTTGACCTTCTTGCACTTTTCTGGAAACATTCATGCAAGAAGGTCAAATGGTGAGGAGGAGCAAACGGAGAAAGGAAAGCAGTTATTCTGCTTTATTGTCCTCGTCCTTGTTCAACTGACGAGCGGCTGCGCGGAAGGCTTCCGCCATTGCCGTTGTCTCGCTCTCTTCTGGCAGGTTGGTAAGGAGCGAGTTTTCGACGGCGCGCTCCGCGCGTTCGCGCCGGTCGGAGCGCTGATCGCGTGGCCGTGGCGGAGTTGACGGGAGCGTTTCCAGCGAAGGCGTCGTCTCTGTGCGTGTCGGCGGCTCTTCCAGAGCGCGCCCTTCGGCGAGAGCTTCGGCAGCTTCTGGCTCTTTATCGAGTTCCTCAACCTGTCGCAGGCTCAGACCGAGGCGGCGGCGTTCGGCGTCGATACGCAGGACGCGCAACTGAAGCTGGAGGCCTTCGTGCAGGGCGCTCTTGATATCTGTACCGGGCGGAAGCTCGGACAGATGGATCAGGCCCTCAATGCCATCCTCGATGCGAGCGAAGGCGCCAAACGGAGCAATCTTGGTAATCGTGCCGGTAACAAGCTGACCGACCTTATACCGCTGCTCTACCGTCGTCCAGGGATCGACCTCGGCCCGCTTGATGGAGAGGGCGATCTTCTTTTTCTCCTTGTCGACGCTCAGCACCTGAACTTCGACTTCCTGCCCGACTTTGAGAACTTCACTGGGATGATTGACCCGGCTCCAGGCAAGCTGGCTGATATGTACCAGGCCGTCCGCGCCGCCCAGATCAATGAAGGCGCCAAAGTTGGCCAGGTTACTGACGATGCCCTTGCGGACTTCGCCGGGTTTGAGTTCATCGAGCAGCTCCTCGCGGCGGCGCTGACGCCACTCTTGAACGGCGAGCCGCTCCGAGAGGATCAGGCGGTTGCGCGCCCGGTTAATCTCGATGATTTTGAGTTGGAGCTCTTTGTCTTTCATGGCCGCGAGCTTGGCTGCCGTCTCCTGGTTCTCGCCGCCCAGCGCGACCTCTTCGCGCTTGAGGTTGAGAATCTGCGAGATCGGCACGAAGCCGCGAATGCCTGCCACGTCGACGATCAAGCCGCCTTTGTTGTAGTCGATGACCTTCGCTTTGAGCAGTTCGTTGTTGCGATACTGTTCCTCGGCAATGCGCCACTGCCGTTCGGCGTTGGCGCGTTTCAATGAGAGGAGCGCGTGGCCTTCCTGCGTTTCCGGCTGGATGACGTACACCAGAACTTTATCGTTGAGGTGCAGCTCGTTGAAGGAGCCATAGCCGGTGGCCGGCAGCTCTTTTGTCGAGAGGACACCCTCTGATTTGAGGCCGATGTCGACCAGGATTTCGTCCGAATCAATGCGCACGATCACGCCCTCGACTACATCCCCTCGTTTGATGTTGATGGGATTTGCTGATTCTGCCAGCAATGCTGCCATCTCATTGTAGCCGCCCTCTTCGGGGTTGCCGCTGCTTTGTTCTTCGTCTTCGTACATGGTGTGTACCCGCCCGCTCTTGTGATTTGCCGCTGGCATTGTCGAAAGGTCGCCGTGCTGTTGTGCTTGCATGGGTAAAATACCCCCTTCGATCCACGGTTATTGCCGTCCTTGCACAGCTTCCTGCCCCGGCTTTCTGCTCTCTTCCTTGTTCACCTGTGGGCGCGCCTGTTCATGCCTCTTTAGCGCCGGTGGGTGTCCCACCAGTCTGCCAGGCTATGTGCCGCGCCTCTCTGGCGAATGGATTGTCTCACAGGAAACCAGGGGATTGTGCCGTTGAGTCTGGCTTTATCGGAGGAGGTTGCTCAGGCGGTGATTCGTTTCGGTTGAAAGATCTTCACTTTTTCGACCGGTTAGTCGATTGTTCGTTACTCTACAGAACGTCATACGAAACGCTGCTCGCAGACAGATAGCCTGGTTCCGAACACACAATGAGAGCCTGAAGTCAGCATACCCCCACTCGATGCTCTAATTATACCAGAAGCTTTTCCTGAATGCAAGACAATACAGTGCCTTTTTCCCAAACTCCCCGATGTATTTTTGTTTGTCACATTGTATCACACCAGATCAAGGAGGACAAGTGTTTTTTTTCAGTTTTGCAGGCCCCTTCAGCGTGTAATATCCCTTTTTTCCTATTGGGCCTCACAAATTTTTGTGTTATACTACCAGCATAAACTTTGAAGGGACCATGCCATGGCTACTCAAGAAGAAAGGCTCTCAACATTGGAACAGACCTTCACTGTTCTGAGGGATGATCTCAAGGATATCTACTATAATGAAACCATGCTGCTGGGTCTGCTTACGCAGCAACAGCGAAGCATCCGCGAGATAAAGGGCAATCTTGTTGATCTCAAAGAAAATATGAATAATCGCTTTGAGACGCAGCAGCGCGTAATAGAGGCTGTGGAACAACATATGAACAGCCGACTTGACGGGCTGGAGCATCGCTTCGACACGTTGGAACAAGGAATGAACAGCCGTTTTGAGGCGCAAGAGCAACGACTTGATGGCATGGAGCAACGACTTGGCGGGGTAGAGCAACGACTTGGTGGGGTAGAGCAACAACTTAATGAGCATACCTCCCTGCTCACGCAAATTCTTGCCCGTCTTCCTGAGAAGCCTTAACTATAGAGGAGATATGTTGAAACAGCCGGGTCTGTGTGGCAATACAGCCCGGCTGTTTTGATTGGTAGTACCTACTTTATTAGATTATCTATCTGATGGACGATAGAGCCGCATTGGGTCGGGCGAGAGGCAGGCTGGATGTGCTACAATGATGGCATGGATCTACATAATATTGCTGAAATCGTGACTACTCTACGCGCCCGCCTGGAGCCGGTGGAGCAGGCGGAGCGTATGATTGCTTCTTTGCTGGCAATTCAACCGCAGGCCCGGCTGGCCGCCGTGCTGGTGCCGCTTTTTGTCTACGAGGGGCAACCCGCACTGGCCTTTATTCGTCGCTCGCAGGAACTGCACTCTCACAGTGGAGAGATCGCTTTCCCCGGCGGCGGAGTTGAGCCGTTGGATGGCTCGCCGGTGGAGACGGCCCTGCGAGAGGCGCAGGAGGAGATCGGGCTGGACCCCGCTCTGGTGGAAGTGCTTAGTCTGCTGCCCCCGCTCTTTACTTCCGTGAGTAACTATCTGATCACGCCGGTTGTGGCCTTTCTGCCGACTGGTCTGGGAACGCTGCGCCTGCAAGAGAGCGAGGTGGCCGAGGTGATCCTGGTCCCCCTGGCCGCGCTGGCCGACCCTACCATTTTTCACGCCGAGGAATGGATACGTGGTGGTCGCCCGCACACCGTCTATTTCTATGACTATGGCCCGTACCGCATCTGGGGCGCGACAGCGCGTATGGTAAAGACGCTGCTCGATCTGCTTGAGCGTGGTGCCGCAAAGAGCGAAGGGAACCAATAGTCATGGTTACCTGGACTTTTCCCGTTCGTTGACTACAATAGAGATAGAACAGGATATCAATAAAACTGGTCAGGTTGTGTTTGTAGCGCGTTCCCTGTAGATAGTTTCCAAGATGTAGCGGTCTGGCCTTTTCGAGGCCCCCGGCGGAGCATAACGTGTCATTGCCAACATCTGATGCACAATCTTCGGGATTTCTGCCGCAACGCCCACGACATCCACAGGCGGCTCCTCACTCGACCGCCGCAGCCGTTCCAGGCCATGCGGCATACCCCGCCTCTGTCCCACACTCTCCTCACGCGCCTGTGGATACTCCCCGTATTCCATCGTCGCCTTTTACAGGGACGCCTTTTCCTCCCTCATCCCCATCCTCTTCTCGGCCAGCGGTAGAACATGCTGATCAGATTGTGCATGAGCGGGCTATTGATTTTGCCTCTTCGTCCTGGGACCTTGCCACCGGTGGCTTGAAGACGCTCACCGCAAAACGCCAGCTACCCCCGTTGCCCGACCGGCGTTTGAGTGAGAAGCTGCCGGAGCCAGCGGACAGCCAGCATAACTATGCTTTCCTGCTGGTGGTGCTGGCCTGTATCGTGCTGATGCTTTTCAGTGCGGGCATTGTATTATGGATTATTATGTTCCAGCCCTGAAAGCAAGGATCAGATGAGGAGTTGAGCCGTCTCTGAAATGGATTATTTCCCACAAAAGAACATCAGGATGTTGCTGCCGGTACGCCATGCAGGGAAGTTGCGCTAAGAATAGCTTTGACGATGGCCCGCGCGAGCGTCGAGGCGGCAGCGGCGCCGATCAAACTGGTCTGTAAAGCCTGCGCGGCTGTATCCTGCGCCGTTTCCGGTTGCTGACTGAGGGCAAGGGCGAATACTGTGTCGCCATCGAACATGGTGTGAGCAGGCCGGATGGCCTGTGCCAGGCCGTTTTGCGCCATCTGCGCAACTTTGTTCGCCGCCTCTTTTGTGAGGAAGGCGCTGGTGGCGACGACGGCAATGGTGGTGTTGCCGAAAGGGTTAGCCGGTGGCACATCCTGCGCTGGCCGCTGGTCACGACCAAAGGGCTGCTGTGTCTCCGGGTTGATGACATCACCAAAGGCGTTGACGACCACGATGGCCCCCACCAGCGTGCCATCCAGCAGTTGCGTGCTGGCGGAGCCAAGCCCCCCTTTGAGGAGGAACAGGGGACCGTGCGTCTTGTTGCAGGTCGCGCCCGTTCCTGCGCCCACGTTGCCCTGCGCGACGGGGCCGCCTGTGGCATTTTCGCAGGCGCGATAGCCGGACGCTGCATCAGGCCGGATGCTGGCGGAGGCGAAGGCGAGGTCGAAAATCGCCGCTGCCGGGACGATGGGAACGCGGGCAACGAAGGTGTCGTGGCCGATGTTGCGCTCTTCCAGATAGCGCATGACGCCGCTGGCGGCATCAAGGCCGAAGGCGCTACCACCCGTAAGCAGAATGGCGTTTACGCGCTCAACCAGATGCAGGGGGCGCAGCAGGTCGGTTTCGCGTGTGGCCGGGGCGCCGCCGCGTACATCGACGCCGCCCGTAGCGGGTAGGTCGCAGAGAATGACGGTGCAGCCGGTGCCTGCCTCAAGGTTGGTGTCATGCCCGACGCGAATGCCAGGAATGTCGGTGATGTCGTCATGCATTGCCATGATGTTACTGCCTCTCTCGTTCTCTTGCCTTTTCCTCTGCCGGTTGAATCACTTTTTCGTCGAGCGCACCGAGCAGGTCGGAAAGATGCCGGTAATTGTATCCCGGTAGCACCCAGGGATACTTTTTGAATTCTGGAAACATGCTGTAGACCTTTTTCGTGCCATTGACCACCGGCTGCACCGGCACATTGACGTGCGGAATAGTTGCCTGAAGTTCCTGCCCGATACTTTTGCGCGGCGTCAGGTCGGCGATGATGAAGCGAGCGACGCGGGCCAGGATGCCGACGGTGGCGCTGAAGTCGCGGCTGAGCGGCTTTTCAAAGTCGAAGAGGACGGGCCAGTAGTGCTTGCTGCGCAGCGCCTCTTTCATGGCTTCCAGCGCGGCCTTGCGTTCAGCCGTCAGGCGAGCCAGCACGAGGACAACGCGGGAACTGATGCCGGTGATGATCTGCTGAAGCTGGCGTTGATTGAGCAGCAAGGAGAGAAACTGCGCCAGTTCCAGCGTGTCGACGGTGATGGTAGGTTCGTTGGGGAGTGTGATAATCAGGTCATGTTGTATGGCCTCGTCGAGCCGCACGTCCCAGGCGCAGATACTGTGAACGGAACAGCCGGTAAGATTGGCCTGTTTGAGGTTCGTTTCGACCAGCAGCGCGTAATTCAGGCTGGCCCCGTTGAGGGTAGCCGCGCTGAGGTCGGTTTCGCGTAGCGTGGCGGTCGCGAGATTCGCGTTTGCCAGGTTGGCCTGGATAAGCCTGGTGGCTGTGAGGTCGGCTTTCCAGAGCCGCGAGCCGGTCAGGTCGGCGCGGCTGAGGTCGGCATAGGTGAGGTCGGCGAAACTGAGATCGGCCTGTGAGAGCTGCGCGTCGGGCAGCGCCGCACCCCACAGGGTTGCCCCCGCGAGATTAGCGGAACGCAGGTCGGCCCCGCTTACATCTGCCTCGGTCAGGTTCGCCGAACTCAGGTCGGCCTCGCGGAGCGTCATACCTGCCAGCGCCGCCTCGCGCAGGTCTGGTTTGAGGTCGGGATTTTGCCTGCGCCACGCATTCCACGCGCCACTGCCCTGCTTGAGCATACTCACATGCTGTCGATTTGCCATACACTGTCTTATCCTGCCATTTCTGCGGAGATCATGGGAAAAGTGCTTGCTTCATTGTACACGATTTCGTTGGTGAGGGCAAAATTTTCTGCTTTTTTCCATCTTTTCACTGGTATTTCCATCATCAATAATGTATAATTTCTTCACAGATGTACTTTAAACCTGTTATCGTTTGTCTGCGTTTGCCCGTGAGCAGGAGGTTGACCTGGAGTAGCTATCAGGAAGGAGCATGCAATGTTCTGTATCGATTGTGGGGGGGAGAATCCTCAAGACGCCGTTTTCTGCCGGGAATGTGGAAAGCGGATTGTGCCGGTCGGCCAGGCGAATGCCCGGACAGAATATGGAGGTGAGTATCCTTCATACCCATCTGAGCCAGTTATTCCCAATGCGCCCATGCAGGAGGCTGGTCCTGCTGCGTTTTCAGCTCAGTCCCCGCTGGCTCAGGCACAGCCTGTCCCCGTCGTGCCGCCAGCAGCGAATCACCAGACCCGCAACATGCTACTGGGCATCATCGGGCTTGTTCTCCTGATTGCGCTAATCTGGGGCAGCTATGCTTATGCCAATCGCTCAACGCCAGAAAGGACACTGAATAACGTCTGTGATGGTCTGAGGAACGGCAATTACGCAGAGGTCTACGATCAACTCACAGGCAACGCGCTGAACGGTTCAATTTCTGAGGCGAACTGGATAGCTTCCGTGAAAAGCAGTATGGATAATGCAGGGGGGGTGACCGGTTGTACCGTGAGCGATGTCGTCGAAACTGACCCGACAGCTACCGGCTGGATGAATATAACCTATAGCAGGATTCAAGCGCAGGACATTCACTGGCATTTGATCGATGAGAACGGAACCTGGAAGATCGATAATATTGCTGGTAGCTAAACAGGAGGAGAGAACTGGCCTGCACAAAAAGAGAGCGGACATCCAGCCTGCTCTCTTTTTGTGCCAAAGCATGTTGTTGACTTGCCGGTGGGCAATTCATTGTGAGAGGGCCTTACGCAGCCGTTCCATAGCCTGCGCGACGGTTTCTGTGTTGTTGTAGACGGCAGAACCAGCAACCAGCAGGTTCGCCCCTGCCTGCACGACGAGGGGAACGGTGGCCTCGTGGACGCCGCCATCGACTTCGAGGTCGCAGGAGAGGCCGCGTTCGTCGATGACGCGGCGCATGCGCCGGATTTTGGGCAGCGTTTCCGGGATGAATTCCTGGCCGCCGAAGCCGGGATTGACGGTCATGATGAGGACGAGATCGAGCATAGTGAGGATGTCGTCGAGCATGAAAGTGGGCGTCGAGGGCGTGAGGGCCACCCCGGCCTGCTTGCCTGCCGTTTTGATCTGCTGGATGAGGCGATGCAGGTGCGGGCTACTCTCCTGGTGGATGATGATCACATCGGCCCCGGCATGGGCGAAATCGGTGATGTATTGCGCCGGATTGCTAATCATCAGGTGCGCTTCCAGGGGGATATCGGTGCAGCGGCGCACAGCCTCGACGACCAGCGGCCCCATGGTGATATTGGGGACGAAATGGCCATCCATAATGTCTATCTGGATACGCGCCGCCCCCGCCTCTGCCGCCGCGCGCACCTGCTCGCCCAGCCGTGTGAAATCGGCGGAGAGAATAGATGGAACGATACCAACCATATTAAGCTCCTGTATGATAGGTGTCTCGCAACTGAGAGGCGGCGGCGCTATCGAGCATCCAGGTCACTTCGCCGTGCGGGGGGCGCACGATCTGGGCGGGATATTCGTCCGGCTCGTAGGGGCCCTCGATGACGGCGTAGACTGCCGCCGCTTTTTCGGCCCCTGTAACGAGGAAGAGGACGTTTCTGGCCGCGTTGAGCAGGGGCGGCGTGAAGGTCAGCCGGTCGGGCGGCGGCTTCGGCACGCTGACGGGCATGACCAGCCGACCGGTGACGTAGAGGGCAGGCTGGTGTGGGAAAAGCGAGGCGGTATGGCCTTCCGGGCCCATGCCAAGCTGGATCAGGTCGAAGGCCGGGATGCCGTTGGTGCCGAAGACGCGCTGCATCTCCCGCGTATACGCCTCAGAGGCGGCCTCGCGGTCTGGCTCGTCGGCAGGCATACGATGGACGTTGGCGGCAGGAATGGGAACTTTGCTCAGCAGCACCTGCTCGGCCATGTTGTAATTGCTCTCCGGGTCGGTGGGCGGCACGCAGCGTTCGTCGGACCAGAAGACCTCGACGGCGTTCCAGTCAATTTGCTCGCGGTACGGGTCGGTGGCGAGCAGGCTGTAGGCGGTTTTCGGCGTGTTGCCGCCGGACAGGGCGAGCGTAAAGCGGCCATGCGTGACAATGGCCTGGTTGGCGAGACGCACGATATATTTTGCGGCCTCGTGGTTCAAGGCGTCATCACTGGCGAAGATATCAATATTCATCAACACACTCTCCTTAATTACAGGCAATACCCATGTCATGCTGAGCGGCAGCGAAGCATGTGAGGCTCATTGCTGCGCGTAGGGGTAACCCGGTTGCTGCTTCCCCTTTACTTCACTCAGGGCGAAAGGCTGATTGCCGCCCGGCATGACATGGGGTACCTGTTACATAGCTATTCTAACAGCTCGCGCAGCTCGCGCAGCGTCTCCTCGAAGGAATAGTCGCGCCCAGTGATTTCCAGTTCGTCCTGGAGCAGGGCGCTTTCCTCGTGGTTGGCGGGCAGGCCGACGGTGCGCTGCGGGCGCGTTTCCTGCGAGAGTTCGATGGTTGTCTGCACATGTTCCATATCGTTTTCGCGATTGATGGTAAAGCTGGCCGTTTTATTCTCTACCCGGCTTTTGAGCGTGACGCGGCAGAGCGAGCCGGGGCGCAGTTCCGGGTGGACACGTGGAATAATGTCAAGCGTCGTGCGCTCTGTTTTCTTTCTGGTGCGCGGTGTTCCTGAAAGCGGGCCGGTGGCATTGACGGTGAGCGTGCGTTCCAGGTACCAGCGATAGGTGCCGCTCTCGCTCTCGCGCACTGGCGGATCGGGAGCGATTTGCAGACCGAGGCGTCCTTTGAGCCAGGCGGCGAGTAAAAGGGCGCAGGTCGGGTTGGGGGAAATCTCCCCTCCTTCTTCACGAAAAGGCACGGCGAGGGGCGCGACGGCATGTTCAATTTCGATGGCGCTGATACCCGACAGGTAGGGCAAATATTGCGGCGTGTCGAAGAACTGCGCGACCAGTTGCCGCCAGGGCGTGATGCGCCCCCAGTTCATGTCGCTGATGGCAATGCCCTGGTGCGTTTGCAGCAGCGAGACCAGCGCCTGCAAATCCTGTTCGGGATTGAGAAAGGTGTTGGTATCGATAATGACGCGGTTACTGAGTTCGACCAGGTCGTTGAAGACGAGATCGTTGCTGGCCGACTCGCCGATCCACCAGAGGTAGACGGGCAGGTCAGGTTTGAGCAAGGGATGGATAATATTGGCGGCTGAACGCAGGGCCGAGCCGGAGAGCAGGAGCGTTGTCTGCTCGAAACAGTGGCGCATCAGGTCAGAGATCACGGAGAAGCAGCGCAGCGTGGCCCAGGCTGAGAGTGCATTCGTCGATGTGCTGCGATCAAGAATCGCGATAGTGACGCGCGCCAGATGGGTGGTTGAGAGATAGCGCAGCAAGGCGCTGGCCCGCTGCGCTGTTGCGATGTCGGGTGTGCAGATGAGCAGGTTGAGTATGCTGGTGCGCACATTGAGATTGGAGCCTGTCCGCATATTATCGGCGGACATTTTCCAGAGGAAGGCCAGTTGTTCCTCAAGCTCGTTTAGAGCAACCTGCCTGCCTGCCCAGGGTATGCGAATATCTGGATTACCGGCTGTCCCCTTAGTCATGCATCTTTCCCTCGCTAGTGCATTTCCCATGATTGTATGGGATGGAATAAGTTCAGTCGGGCCTGGCGACTATGGACGCCGCCAGCGCCGTCCGTCGCGCCAGATAAATTCATCGGCGGCCTGCGGCCCCCACGAGCCGGATTCGTATGTCAGGATGCTTTCGCGTGGCTCGTTCTGCCATTCGTCCAGAATACCCTGGATGAAACTCCACGCGGCCTCGACTTCGTCGCGGCGCGTGAACAGCGACTGGTCGCCGATCATGCTATCGAGCAGCAGGCGTTCGTAGGCTTCCGGCTGGGCGCGGGTGAAGGACGAGCCGTAGAAGAAATCCATGTAGACGGAGCGAATCTGCATTTCGACTTCCGGCCCCGGCACTTTAGCCGCGAACTTGAGCGAGATGCCCTCGTCCGGCTGGATACGCAGTACAAGGACATTTGGCTCAACCTGGCCGTGCGCCTCGCTCTGCTTGAAGAGAACAAGCGGTGGCTGCTTGAACTGGATGGCGATTTCCGAGACGCGCTTGGGCAGGTGTTTGCCGGTACGCAGGTAGAAGGGAACGTTGGCCCAGCGCCAGTTGTCGATGTAGGTTTTGAGCGCGACATAGGTCTCCGTCAGGGAAACGGGTGAGACGCCCGTCTCTTCAGTGTAGCCCTTGACCTGGTGGCCACCTACCCAGCCCGGGCCGTACTGCGCCCGGATGGTGTTGATAATGACATCGCGCCCGACCATCGGTTGCAGCGCGTGCAGCACCTTAACCTTCTCGTCGCGCACGGCGTTGGCCTCAAAGTTGATTGGCGGCTCCATTGCGACCAGCGTCAGCAGTTGCAATACGTGGTTCTGGATCATATCGCGAATGGCGCCCGATTCTTCATAATAGCCGGCGCGGCCCTCGATGCCGATATTTTCGGCGACGGTGATCTGCACGTGGTCGATGTACTGGCGGTTCCAGATTGGCTCGAAGATGCCGTTTGCCAGGCGGAAGACGAGGATGTTCTGTACCGTCTCTTTGCCGAGGTAGTGATCGATGCGGTAGACCTGATCCTCGCGGAAGACTTTCGCCACCTGCTTGTTGAGTTCGCGCGCGGAGGCGAGGTCATGGCCAAACGGCTTTTCGATAATGATGCGCGTCCAGCCCTTGCGATTCTTGTTCAGCCCGACTGCTCCCAGGTGCTGGATGATTTCGACGTACTGGCTCGGCGGTGTGGAAAGATAAAAGATACGATTGCCGCCCGTTCCCCGGTCGTGATCAATCGTACTCAGCAGGCTGGAAAGCTTCTGGTAGCCTTCGAGATTATCGAAGTTCATCTGATGGTAAAAGAGGCCGGAGGCGAAGCTTTCCCACGCCTGCGGGTTGATGGGCTGCCCGCCATGTTGGGCGATAGCATCGTAAGCCTGCTGGCGAAATTCTTCGGTGGTGAGGGGACGACGCGCTACGGCGACAATAGAGAACCCTGCCGGCAGCGGGTAATCGACCGCCAGCCGGTAGAGGGCCGGTAGTAGCTTTCGGTGCGTCAGGTCGCCTGTTGCTCCGAAAATAACCATGACGCATGGTTCCAGGCTATGCTTGATGCGCAGCCCCTCTCGTAGTGGGTTGGGGGCCTCGACTACGCTCCGTTGAGGCATTATACGATCTCCTGATATGCTTTTATACTACTGTTTACGCTTTGTTTTGTTGTCTGTTATTGTATGACCCGTGTCAATCCTGCTGATTCCTCTCCCCATGAAACAGCCCGCTCGATAGTGTATAAGCCCTGGCCGAGATTACCGGCGATGTGGATGCTGATGACGCGGCGCTGGTGGTGTTCGAGCGAGTAGAAGTCGCCGAGGGCCTGGGCCGCTTTCAGGATGCCGAAGGTGTACGGCTCGCCGGGGATAGCCATATCGTGCCGATCCTGGCCGGTGATCTGGATGAAGACGCCGTTGTTTGCGCCACCTTTGTGCAACTGGCCTGTGGAATGCAGGAAGCGCGGGCCGTAGCCGACGGTGGTGGCTACCTTATAGAGGTCGCGCAGGCGGATACGCAGGTCTTCCAGCGCACCTTCCGTCTCCGGGTTTTGCTGCACGTAGGCCATGATGGCGATATAGTCGCCGGGCTGGACCTGGCCCAGGAAGGTATGCAGGTAATCGGTCAGGCTGCGCGCGCCGTTTGCGGGGCCGTAGATGGTGATGGTACCTTGCTGGAAGACCGGCTGTGGCTCCGGCAACTTGCCCTGCTTTTCGTACTGTGCCAGAATGTTGTTCGTGTTCTCCTTGCTTTCCTGGACGTTGGGTTCGTTGAAGGGATTGATGTCCAGGAAGTGGCCTGCGGTGGCGACGGCGAACTCCCAGAGGAAGAATTGCGCCCCCAGATCGTAGTCATCGCGCAGATCATAAGAGATTTCCGGCTGACCGGCGGCGACCAGCGTCTCGATGGCATCGTTAAGTTGCGAATTCTGGCTGCCATAGAGGCGCAGGTAGACGAAGACGCGATCATTGCCGTAGTCCTGTGGCCTGCCCAACTGCTCGCTGGCGATGGGGACGAGGCCGCGTCCTTCTTTGCCGGTACTCTCGGCGATCAGTTGTTCAACCCAGAGGCCGAAGCTAGCGATGCCGGGGGAGAGGGCAAAGGTGATCTTGTTGCGTCCCTGCTGCGTCGCCAGCGTTGCCAGGGCTGCACCAAGCCAGAGGCCGGGGTTGTCCTGCGCCGGATGGTCGGCCCCGCATTCCTGCATCATCTCCTGCGCCCGCGAGAGCAGCTTCTCGATGTCGACGCCGATCAGCGCGCCGGGGACGAGGCCGAAGTAGGAGAGCGCGGAATAGCGGCCCCCGATATCCGGCGGGTTGGAGAAGATGTGCCGGAAGTGGTGATCTCTGGCAAGCTGCTCCAGCGGCGTGCCGGGATCGGTAATGGCGATGAAACGCTCCCCGGCATTGGCTCCGACCAGGCGGCTGACTTTATCATAGAAGTATTTGAATTGCGACAGCGTTTCCAGCGTCTTGCCCGATTTCGAGGCGACGATGAAGAGGGTGGTATTCAGATCGATTTGCCGCTCCACCGAGAGAATCGTATCCGGGTCGGTGGTGTCGAGGACGAAGAGTTTCAGGTAGCCGGGCGCGCTGCCGAAGGTGAGGCGCAGCACTTCCGGGCAGAGGCTGCTGCCGCCCATGCCGAGCAGCACGGCGCTCTGGTAGCCTGCCTGCCGCACCCCGTTGACAAAATCGATGATTTCGTCGCGCTTCTGCTGCATCAGGTTGGCGACCGTCAGCCAGCCCAGCCGCTCGCGAATGGCTGCCTGCGCCTGGGATTCGGATTTCCAGAACGAGGCGTCGCCGTTCCAGATGCGCTGCGCGGCGTTCTGCTGCGCCAGTTGCTCCAACCCGCCTTCAATGACGGGTTGGAGACTGTTGGGTCCGCGAAAATGGGATTCCAGGACCATGACCGTGCAACCCCGCTTCTAGTGCGCTGCCTGCTGCGCCGCCAGCGCCTGCTTTTTGGTGTCGATGGTCTTGAAGAGGTCGTGGAAGGAATCGGAGAACTTCTGCACGCCCTCGACCAGCAACTGGTGCGTGACCTGAGCGTAGCTGATGCCGACGGCTTCCAGCGCCTCAAACAGGGCAATCGCGCCGGGGATATCGTTGTTGATGGTGATGCTGGCGTGGCCGTGATCGCGGAAGTTCTCGATGGTTTCCAGCGGCATGGTATCAACGGTATCGGGGCCGATCAGTTCTTCGGCGTACATGACATCGCTGTAGGCCGGGTTCTTCGTGCTGGTGCTGGCCCACAGCGGTCGCTGCACCATTGCGCCGCTATGCTTGAGCGTCTCGAAGCGCGGCGTGTGGAAGATTTCCTTGAAGTCCTGGTAGACCAGGCGGGCATTGGCGATACCGGCCTTGCCCTCAAGCGATTTGAGTCGCTGCTGCTCGGCGGAGTCGCTCGTTGCCTTGATGCGCTCGTCAAGCAGCCTGTCAACGAGCGTGTCGACGCGGCTGACGAAGAAGCTGGCGACCGAGGCGATGCTGCTGATATCCTGGCCCTGCGCGTTGCGATCTTCCAGCGCGTTCAGGTAGGCATCGGCAACTTCACGATAGGCCTCGCGGGAGAAGATGAGGGTGATGTTGACGTTGATGCCTTCGGTAAGGGCCTGGCGCACGGCGGGGATGCCTTCCGGCGTGGCCGGAATCTTAATCATCAGATTGGGCCGATCCACCATCTGCCAGAAACGACGCACCTCCTTGAGCGTGCCTTCGGTATCGTGAGCGAGGTCGGGCGAAACTTCCAGGCTGACGTAGCCGTCGTGGCCGCCTGTGCGGTCATAGATGGGGCGCAGCAGATCGGCGACGGTACGGATGTCGGTTATCACCAGCGTCTCGTAGATCTCGCCGGTGCTTTTTCCCTCGCGGATCAACTGATCCATCTGCTCATCGTAAGCGTGTCCGTGGCCGATGGATTTATCGAAGATGGTGGGGTTAGCGGTGACGCCGGAGATGCCATCCTGTACGATCAGGTTCTTAAACATGCCATTCTGCAACTGCGCCCGGTCGATATTGTCATACCAGACGCTCTGTCCCAGGGCTTCCAGTTCGCGCAACGGATTGGTCATATATGCCTCCTTGTGTTCTGAGTCAGGTGCGAACACGTTGCCCGCGCCTGTCGTGAGTCCGTCGTGTTTGTTGTACTTTTGCCAGAGGGATTTTCTTTCCCTTTACATAGGAAAACACGGATGAAGCCTTACAAATTCTTGCTCCCATAAGATAACACGCTCGTGTCGCCTATCTTGACACAGCCGCGCCGCCTGCTTCTCCCGAATATGCTCTGCTTCCCTCTCGCCTGGGCGATGACGCGCTGCTCTCTTCTCATGATAGCACCTGACAGGAGTATTTACAATGTGCGATTTTTTCAGGGGACAGCAACGAAGAGAATCGGATTTGATAGGAATTTTACATTTTGCTGTAGACTTATTGATACCTGGCCGCTATAATAATAGCGCGTTTCTTATGGCGGGGGAGGGAAGACGCTTTTCGTTTCTTGAGAGCATCAATATGTTTCAAGACTGGTTCGGAAAGCATCTCTGGCTTTATGTGGATCAAAGCATAGTCGAGCGAGGTAACTTTTTCATGGCAAAACAAACAGGTAGTGGGAGTAAGCAGCGTCCGCAGACTGTTCCGGTCAAAGAGGGTGCGAGCGGTAAGTCGGCCACGCAGAACATGGGTGGCAAGCCGACCACGCAGAATGCGAATGGTAAGCAGCGTACACAAACTGTGCTAAAGGATGAAGCGGGCAATCCCTGGGGGGCGCAGGGGCAGGGCAGGAAGACGGTTAGCAGGGCGGCACAGCGGGCCGCGAAGGAGCAGCAGAGGCAGCAGCAGCTAAAGGAAGACAGGCGAGCGAAGATGATTACCTGGCTCTCCATTCTCGCCGCCGTGATCGTTGGCGCTGGCCTGATTGGCGGTATTATCTTCTATAACGTTAGCCAGTCTCAAACACCGGCGGTTTCAGATAATCCTGTCTATCCTGCCGTCGATGGCATTGCCTGTCAGACAAACGAGCAGCTTGCCTACCATATCCATGCTCACGTGTCGATTTATATCAACGGCAAACTCAGTCAGATACCGCAGTATGTGGGCATTGCTTCCGATGGCTCCTGCTTCTACTGGCTGCACACCCATGACACCACCGGTGTGATCCATATCGAATCGCCAACGCAGAAAAACTATACCCTGGGCAACTTTTTCGATGAGTGGTCACAGCGTTTCTCCTCGTTAAGCTATCCATCCGAGTTAGATCTGACGAGCGGCTGGCAGATCTGGGTCAATGGCAAGCCTTATAGCGGCGATTTCCACAACATCCAGCTTACCGCCCACGAACTGATCACGCTGGCCTATAACAGTCCGAACGCGAAGCCGGATAAAACCTACTCGTGGGGCAATCTCTAGCCGGTATTGCGCAATCCGGCGGCGATGCCGTTGATGGTGAGCAGGACGGCGTAGGTGAGGCGGGCGCGTTCGCGTTCCGGTTCGCCTGCCTCCTGCTCTTCGCTTTCGTCGAGCATGAGCGGGCCGCCAAGCGCGCGCAGACGGCGCAGCAGCGCGACCTGGAAGTAGCTGAGCGGGTCGACATAGGGATTGCGCAGGGCGATGGAGCGTTGTAGCACAGGCGTGTTGTCGAGCAGTTCCCTGCCGTCGCTGATCTGGATAACCAGGCGTTTCGCGCGCTCGTAT
Source organism: Chloroflexota bacterium (assembly GCA_902810755.1). Next base: position 28,733 of record CADDYT010000003.1, on the reverse strand, counting down.
TCTTGCTCAATCTCCCTGGAGAGTCGCTGGCGCAGGGCCTCGTCATCCACCAGTTGCGCATAGTGGCGGGCGATGTGCATATCGGCCTTTGAGAGCGTCATCTGCAAGTTATCGAGGAAAGCGCGCATGAAGGGCCAGTTGCGGTACATGTCCTGCAGGGTGGCGAGGCGCGCCGGGTTGTCGGCCAGGTACGCCTCGATGGCGCTGCCCACGCCGTACCAGCTTGGCAGCACGTAGCGGCTCTGCATCCAGGAAAAGACCCAGGGGATGGCGCGCAATTCTTCGATGCTGCGTCCCTTCGAGCGGCGAGCCGGGCGTGAGCCGATATTGAGCCAGCCCAGTTCAAGAATGGGCGTGGCCTGCTCAAAGTAGCGCAGGAAGTCTGCGTCCTCGTAGATCAACCGCCGATAGTGGCTGTAGGCGCTGGCTGAGAGTTGCTGCATGATCTCTGGCCACCTCTCAGGATTTGATGCGGGTGTTTGCCTGCGCGCCTGCTTCAGCTTCTCCGAGGGCAGGCTGGCCTCGACCACGCCGGAGACGACCAGTTCCAGGTTGCGCAGGGCGATATCGTGCAGGCCATATTTGAACGAAAGCATCTCGCCCTGCTCCGTGATACGAATGCGCCCGTTGACGCTGCCCGGTGGCTGGCCCAGAATGGCCTCGTAGATCGGCCCGCCGCCTCGCCCGATCGCGCCGCCGCGCCCGTGAAAGAGCGTGATGCCCACCCCGTGACGCGAACCAAGCTCGGCCAGCCGCGACTGCGCCTGGTACAACTCCCAGCTTGAGGTGAGGATGCCGCCATCCTTGCTGCTGTCCGAATAGCCAAGCATCACCTGCTGCCGGTCGCCACACGCTGCCAGTTGCTGCCGGTAAATGGGATTCGTAAAGGCATGCTCCAGCACGTTCGTGCAGGAACGCAGGTCGTCGATGGTCTCAAAAAGCGGCACGATGGGCAGAGCAGTGATGCCAGCCTCTTTGCAGAAAAATTGCACCTCCAGTAGATCGCTCACCGTGCGCGCCATGCTGATAATGTAGCAGGTAATGGCCTTTTCGCCGAACTCTGTCCGCGCCTGCCGGATGGCGTCAAAGGTATCAAGCACGTGGCGTGTCTCGTCGCTCAGCGTGAGGGACTGGCGCGGCAACACGCGGGGGTCGCGTAGCAAGTCTTCCAGCAGGCGTACCCGCCCCTGTTCATCCAGTGTTCTATAGTCTCCCTCTAAGAGGCCCGTCACGCGCAGCAATTCCGCCAGAGCAGCCTCGTGGCGCTGGCTGTGCTGGCGCACATCGAGGGCGGCGAAGTGGAAGCCGAAGACCTCAACCTGCCGGATCAGCGTACTCAACGCGCCCTGCGCCGTCTCGCGCTCGCCGTTGGCTACCAGACTCTCATACACAAGCCGTAAGTCGTCGAGCATGTGCTGCGCTGAGCGATAGGCGATGGACGCGCTGTTCTGCGTGGGCGGCGAAGCCGTTGCGGCCTCGAGGCGCTTCCAGATGAAGGAACATTTGCGCCGGTATGGCTCCTGCGCCGTTTGCGGACCGAGTTCGCGGTCATACTCCGGCATGGTCGCCGCGTCGCGCTCGATGGATCGGCGCAGGGCCTCGGTGATGGTGCAGTGGTTGAGCGATTGCGAATATGCCATCGCCAGCTTCTCAAGCGAGGAGCGGTAATGGTCCAGCAGGTGCGAGCGTTGCAGGCGCAGGGCTTCCAGCATCGTCTGCGGCCCCACATTCGGGTTGCCATCCTGATCGCCGCCGATCCAGGAGCCGAGGCGCAGGAATGGCGGCACGCGCAACGCTTCGTGCGGAAACGCTTCCTGCAGCAAGCGTTCCAACTCTTTATAGGTTTCAGGAACGGCGGACAGGAGAATCTCATCCAGGTAGTAAATACCCATCTTGATCTCGTCGATGGGCTGCGGGCGCACGTGGCGGATGGCGTCGGTGCGCCAGAGCAGGGTCACCACGCTTTCCAGATCGCGCTGCCAGTCGGCGCGCTGGCGCGGCGTCATCTCCGCCTGAAAATCGTGCGCCGCCAGCAGGGTAGCCACTTCCCGCGCTTTGGTAATCAGGCTGCGGCGCGTGGCCTCCGTCGGGTGGGCGGTGAAGACGAGTTCGATGGAGAGCGTATCCAGCAATTGCTGCGCGCTCTGCGCGTCGAACTCGCTGTGCTTGAGCAGGTCGACCAGCGCCGCCAGCGAGCCGCGCTGCACGCCGGGTAGATCATGGGCCTCGTAGAAGCGGCGGCGGCGTGTGCGGTGGTGCTGCTCGGCGGTGTTGACCAGGTGAAAGTAGACGGTGAAGGCGCGTATCACGTCGATGCTGGTTTCCAGGTCGCAGCCATTCACAATGGCCGTGATCTCCTGATCCAGCGCCGCGATCTCTTCACGCAGGCGGTCGGCTTCGCCCGCCTGCTCAGCATGGCTCAGGTTTTCCTGAAGCTGGCGCAGTCGTTTGCAATTGTTGCGCAGCCACTCCACCGTTTCGAAGACGGCCATACCTTCGTGTCGCTGGATGGCACGGCCCAGACTATTGCCCAGCATGCGAATATCTCGCCGCAGGGGAACATCTTTCTCTGTGCGTTGTGCGCGTTCCGACATAACCTCATGCCTGTGCGAAGGTATCGATCATCAGCTTTACATCATCGCCTAGCGGATAGAGAATCGGGCAGGTGCAGCCGTTGCGGTTGTACTCTTCCACCTTCGCGCGCACCTCATCAGGCGTGCCGCTGGCAGTGATGCGCTCGATCAGCTCATCCGGCACAAATTGCATGGCCTCGTGAATCTGCTCTTTTGTGGCGGGCCAGCCCAGGATGCTCTGCACCTTCTTCACCGTTTCCGGCGGGGTGCCGCTGGCTTCCGCGATATGCGGCTGCTGCGCCAGATATTGCGTAATCAGCTCTTTTGCCGCCTGCACTGCCCGGTGATGATCCTGATCGACCGAGCAGACAATCAACTGCGGGCGGTCAATGTCTTCCAGCGTGCGCCCGGCCCTGCGCGCGCCGATTTCCAGGTGTTCCAGCGCCTCAGCATTATATTCCGGCGGCACGCAATAATTGAGAACCGCGCCATCGGCAATCTCGCCCGCCAGCTCCATCATGCGCATGTGCGTCGCGCCAATATACATGGGTACGTTGCGCGGCTCGCGGCGTCCATGCACGACATCCAGTTCGATGCCATCGACCTGGTGAAACTCGCCGTGATAGGTGACGCGCTCCATATTGAGCAGTTTCCGCATTACCTCGATGGTCTCGCGCATGGCCTTCAGCGGCTTTTTCCGCTCGATGCCCACCTGCTTCGCCAGCGGGTCCCACCACGCGCCCAGCCCGCAGATGATACGGTCGGGCGCGAGATCGTCCAGCGTCAGAAAGGTCGCGGCCAGCAGCCCGATATTGCGCGTCCAGTTATTGATGACGCCGCTGCCGATCTTAATGCGCGAAGTCACCGCCGCGAAAGCTGCCATCGGCACAATCGCGTCGCGTACCAGCCGCGACTCCGCCTGCCAGACAGCCTCGAAGCCGCGCTGCTCCGCGTACTGCACATACGCCATGCCCTCACGAATATCATGCTTATCCTGCAAATACAATGCTACACGTGCCATCTGTATCTCCTTGTGAGCATACTGGACTCTAAAATATGGGCTTATTGTACCATACAGAAAATCTTGTCATACAGTCCCTGAAGAGATAAGATACACACATATCTGAATCCGATAGAGGGCAAAGAAAGCAGTCATCATGAACGTCTTACAGGAAATCTTACAGGCCGAACAGAGGATACGCCCCTATATCAAGACGACCCCGTTGGAGTATTCTTTCCCGTTGAGCGAATTAACGGGGGCGCGTGTCTTCCTGAAGATGGAGAATCTCCAGTATACCGGCTCGTTCAAGGTGCGGGGAGCCATGAATGCGCTGCTCTCGCTGCCAGAAGAGCAGCGGGCGAGAGGAATAGTGACGGCCTCTTCCGGCAATCATGGCCTTGCCATCGCTTTCGGATTGCATACTCTCACCATGCCAGGCATCATATTTGTGCCTGAGAACACGTCTCCAACCAAGATAGAGGCCATCCGGCGTTATGGCGCGGACCTGCGTTTTCACGGTAACGATAGCGTTATCACCGAGGAATATGCCCGTTCCTACGCGCAGCAGCACGGGCTGGTCTACATTTCCCCCTATAACGATCCCCATGTCATCGGCGGTCAGGGAACCATCGGCGTAGAGCTGTGCCGACAGAGCGAGCGCATTGATGCGGCGCTGGTCGCGCTGGGCGGCGGTGGCATGATCTCCGGCATCGCCGAATACGTCAAAACCGTTTTTCCTGCCGCCGAAATGCTTGGCTGCTCTCCCGAACATTCACCCGTCATGGCAAAATCGGTGCGGGCAGGACGCATTCTGGAAATGGAATCGCTGCCCACGCTTTCGGACGGTACGGCTGGCGGAGTCGAGCAAGGGGCCATCACCTTTCCCCTCTGCCAGAGGCTTGTCGATGACTACATCCTCGTCACAGAGGAAGAGATTGGGCAGGCCATGCGCCTGTGTATCGAAACTCACCACATGCTCATCGAAGGAGCGGCAGGCGTGGCGCTCGCCGCTCTACTCAAAGCGGCCCAGCATTTCCAGGGCAAGCACGTGGTCGTGGTCCTCTGTGGCGCTAATATCAGCCTGCAAACACTGAAAACGATCCTTTAGCGTCCAGCGCCGTAAGCCCGCTGGCCTCCAGACAGGGGATATAAGTGCTTCTGAACTACGCCTTCTGGCATAACATGAATAACGCTCTCGTTTGCGCGATGTAGCCTGAGCAAAGCGATATCGTCCAGGGGAAGCGATGGCGGCCATCACGCCGCCCTGGCCCTTCTACAATTTCCGGTCAAATTGCACAATGTACATTATATATTTCTTATAGTCATAAATAATACTGACCAACGGAACGATTTCCGGGTGATAGAGGGGAATGTGGTAAGGAAATTTGTGCAAGTTGCCTGAAAAAGAGGTGTATGGCTTCTTACATTTTATCAGTATGAATAAGGGTTGCTGGCCCTTATACTTCTCAGTGAGGCCGACAGGGAAAGCAATGATTGCTCCTCACTCTTTCCTCGTGAGCAATGTGAGCTTAAATTGGATGGGGGAGTGCCACTCTTGAGGCATGGTGTGGAGGTGGGGAAAACATTTCACTCAGTGCTGAGTCGTCTTACTTTTTTCACGGTTGAGCAGATGGTTTGAAAGATTGGATAGCCCTATGACAGCTTCTACGATCCTCATTTTGTTAGCTTGTCTACTCATCTCTGCAAAACTGGTTGGATGGCTCTGTCAAAAGGCAGGCATTCCCCCGGTGCTGGGGGAGATTATGGTTGGTATTCTGGTCGGGCCATCGATGCTGAACTGGCTGCAGCCGGAACAGGTGATCAATACCATTGCCACGCTGGGAGTCATTTTCCTGATGTTCATTGCTGGTCTGGAAACCGATATGGCACAAATGCGGCAGGTAGGAGGCGCTGCGGTTGTATCGGCCTCGTTGGGTGTCATCATTCCCCTGCTGGCTGGCGGCATCTTTGTCTTTGCACTCGGTTTCTCGTTGCCGACGAGCCTCTTCCTCGGCACATTGCTAACGGCGACCAGCGTGAGTATCTCGGCCCAGACGATGAAGGATATGGGGAAGCTGAATACCAGGGAAGGGGCGACAATCCTGGGGGGCGCAGTCATCGATGATATTCTGGGCCTTGTCGTACTTTCCCTTGTACTGGCCTTCACGCTGGGGAAAAGCCCGTTCTGGTCCATCAGCCAGATGCTCGCGTACTTCCCGCTCGCGCTGCTCGTAGGTCATTTCGGTTTCCCGCTGCTTTCGCGCTACTTGCCGCGCACGCTGGCAAAGGAGGCGCGCCTGGGTCTCATCCTCGCACTGGTACTCTTCTATGCCTGGGCGGCACAGGAGCTTGGGAATGTGGCCGCCATCACGGGAGCGTATATCGCGGGCATGTTCATGGGGCGCACGGAGATGAAGGGATGGGTACATGAGGGCGTTTCAAAGATCGGCTATGCCTTTTTCATTCCCATCTTCTTCGTCAACATTGGCATTCAGGCCAGTTTTCGTGGTCTCTGGCAAACCTCGCCATTGCTGCTCTTTGGCCTGATTGGCATAGCTATCCTGACGAAAGTTGTTGGCTGCGGCGGGGGAGCGCTGCTCTGTCGTTTCCAGCCGTGCGAGGCGCTGCGCGTCGGCATAGGAATGATCTCGCGCGGAGAGGTCGCGCTGATCACCGCCTCTATCGGCCTGCAGGCGGGGCTAATCACCCCTTCATTCTATTCGGTGGCCATTTTGATCACTGTTGTTACCACGATGGTGACACCCCCTCTGCTCAAACTCACCTACCTGGCACGGCCTCAACGAACGGGACAGGCAATGGCCCCCGCGTTTGTGCCTGTCGAGGAAGCTGTGCAACTAAAGGAGCGATGAACATGTACGAAGACCTGCTGGATAGAGGATATGCGGCTCTGCGCCGGGGCGATCCAGAAGCGGCCCTGCGCCAGTTTCAACTTGCCGTCGAGAATGCGCCCCTGCGGCCACAGGCGCGCTTTGGTATGGCTATGGCCTGTATGGAACAGGGGTCATCAGAGGGGGCCGAACGAGCCTTGCGGGCTGCTCTAGAGGTCGAACCAGGCTATGCGCCTGCACGTGCCTACCTCGGCCTGATATTCCTGCAACGCTACGATGTCGATGCCGCGCAGGACGAACTTGACCAGGCCCTGCGTGATGCGCCAACAAACTTGCTGGTGCATATCAAATATGCCGAATTTTACTACCGCCTGGGTTTCTATCACCGTGCGGTATCGCTGCTGGAGCAGGGTTTGAAACGTCCGCACGGAGCCAACGAACATGTCGTCGCCCTGGCAAGGCAATTGCTGGCACAGGCACGACAGAAAAACAAAGGGGCCATCATACGCGAGCCTCCTGATCCGCGTCGCTGGCTTCGTCTCTTTCTCCGCCCCGGTAAAAACGGGAGGTCTCGTGTACAGCTATTCGGTTGAGCTGTGAAAATCGGTTAGCCATCCTACCGACTCAATCAATAGCTTCGCTCTCGGACACAAGAAAGGAAGGTCTTATGCTTATCTGGTTGTTAATCGGTTGTCTTTTCATACTGATGTTCGTGCGAGTTGGCTTACCATTTGGCATTCGTGCTGAAGGCACCAGCATCGGTCGCGTTGCCCTCACCTTTCGCGAGCGCATGTTACTGCATCGCACGAACCTTTACGCGCTGGGCGCAATTCTGCTGTTGAGCGCCATCGGTAGCTGGTTTCCCACTACTGTCGAACTGGTACTCATACTTGTGGGATTTTCAATCATCAACCTGCCCGTCCACTACCAGTTTACAAACGAGGGAATAGCTTGCAATAATGTACTCTTTCGTCGCTGGCGCGAGTTTAGCGCCGTGCGTGTGCAAGGTGTGCGCCTGACGCTGGTGCCCCATCCCGGCTTTGCGCCATTGCGGCTCGTTGCCATGCCCACGCGCCAGCGCATGATGCTCGCCTACTTCAGCCGCTTCCTGCCGGTGCAGAAAGACACATCTTCTCCCGGCCTGCCTACGATGCTAAGAAGATTGCACAGGCGCCTGCCCGCTCTCAACACGATACTCCTGTTTGGTCTGCTGATTGTCGCGTCTCTTTTCCTGCTCAGCGCCTGTGGCGCTGGCCCTGACCCGAGCGGTCTGCATACGGCCAGCCAGCAAAACCTGACAGGTGTGACGGCAAACGGCTCTACCACCATCACTCAGCAGCAACTCAATACGGCGCAGAAGCAAGAGCCGTTTGCCTACAATCTTGCCCTGCTGGTTGATGAGAACCGGCTGGCCGTCAACTTCGTCTGGACGCTGATCACTGGCTATCTGGTCATGTTCATGCAGGCAGGCTTCGCGCTGGTGGAAACCGGCCTCTGCCGCGCTAAAAATGCCGGCCATACCATTGCCATGAACTTCATGATCTATGGCATCGGCATGATTGGTTACTTCGTCGTCGGCTTTGCCTTCCAGTTCGGCGGCATTGGCCTTATTGGCGTGCCGAACCTCGGCGGTCTCTCCGCGCTGACCAACGAACTGACCATCCATATCGGCAGCGTCAATTGGGGCATCATCGGCTACAAGGGCTTTTTCCTCAATGATGGCACTTATGATGTGGGTATTGCCGTGATGTTCCTCTTCCAGATGGTTTTCATGGATACTACCGCGACCATCCCGACGGGAGCGATGGCGGAACGCTGGAAGTGGTCGGCATTCTGCGTCTACGGCCTCTTTGTCTCGACGCTGGTCTACCCGGTCTATGGCAACTGGGCCTGGGGTGGCGGCTGGCTTTCGCAGCTGGGCAAGATCGGGCTGGGCGCGGGCTACATCGATTTCGCCGGCAGCGGTGTGGTACACGCGGTTGGCGGCTGGTGTGCGCTGGCCGGTGCAATGGTGCTTGGTCCGCGCCTGGGCAAATACAACAAAGATGGCACCTCCAATGCCATTCCGGGTCACAACATGGTGCTTGCCATTACCGGTTGCTTCATCCTCGCCTTCGGCTGGTTCGGTTTTAACCCCGGCAGCACGCTTGGCGCGGCGGCCAATGGCAATCTGCGTATCGGCATCATTGCCGTTGATACGATGCTGGCGGGTGCCTTTGGTTCGGTAGCAGCGATGATCTATACCTGGGTGTCGGGCGCGAAAAAGCCCGATGTTGGCATGATGGGCAATGGCCTGCTGGCCGGGCTGGTAGCGATTACCGCGCCCAGCGGCTATGTTAGCCCGGTCTCGGCCTGTATCATCGGTACCGTCGCCGGCGTCCTCGTCGTCTTTATGGCGGGTGTCATCGATAGGGTCTGGAAGATCGATGATCCCGTTGGCGCGATTGCTGTACACGGTTTCAACGGTCTGTGGGGGCAGATTTCCGTTGGTCTCTTTGCCGACGGGCTGGCAAACTATGGCGGCTTACAGGTGCGCGGTCTCTTCTTCGGCGACCCCGGCCAGTTGGTTGCTCAACTGATTGGCGCTGCCGTCTGCTTCGTCTACGTCTTCGGCATCTCGTGGGTCTTCTTCAAGGTCTATGACCGCCTCTTCGGCCTGCGTGTCTCTCCTGAAACGGAACTGGCCGGTCTCGACATACCCGAGATGGGCGCCCTCGGCTATTCTCCTGATGCCGAGCCATACCACGTTCCCGCCCTCCCTGATGCGGGTGTGCCGGCGAACGCAGATTAAATCTCTTCGCTGGAAGCGAACCTGGTAGAAGACAGAGAGCTGACTGGACACTGTAGTCCGGTCGGCTCTCTGTCCTCTTTTGGCTATCCCCTTGCCTTACCTTGCCCTCATATGCTATATTTTCCTTAGCAGAGCGTGTTGTCTCTGTCACTCTGGGCAATGTTCGCTCACTGTAAAACCCGATGTTGCTTTGCTCCGCCAAACTCCAATGATTTCGGCGCGCGCTGGTTGCTCGCCGACACCATCTGGCCCCAACGCTGGTGCCCTCTGACAGGAAACGCATTACCATGTACGCGGGAGGGTACGCTATGGATGTACACCAGTCAACCGAAAGTCCTTATCCTCTTTATGACCCGCGCTGGGAACATGACGCCTGCGGCATTGGCTTCGTTGCTCAGATCGCGGGCGAGGCCAGCCATGCGTTGATTGAAACCGCCCTTGAGGCACTGACACGGCTCACGCATCGTGGGGCGCAGGATGCAGACGCGGAGACCAGCGACGGCGCCGGTCTGCTTACCCGGATTCCGCACGCTTTGTTTGCGGCAGAACTCTCTCAAAGAGGCATTACATTAGCTCGTCCTGATGACCTTGCTGTAGGGATGATTTTTTTACCCCCTCAGGAGCGCGAGCCGGAAGCTTGCACCAGCAGTCGCCAGCTTATCGAGCTGACGTTGAGCGAACTGGGCCTCCATCTGCTCTGCTGGCGCGACCCTCCCATCGATTACAGCGTTCCCGGCAGGCGCGCCCGTGCCACTGCTCCTACCATTGCGCAAGTGGTGCTGGCGCGACCGCAGAACATGGCCCCGAAACAATTCGAGCGCAGTCTTTACCACGCCCGTCGTGTGATCGAACGCCGCCTGCAGGAAGCTGGCATCAGCGATTGCTACATTGTCTCGTTATCAAGCAACACCATCGTTTACAAGGGCTTGCTGGCCCCCGCTCAACTGGCGTGCTTCTACCGCGACCTTGCCGACGCGCGTTATGCAAGCTCCTTTGCCATCTTTCACCAGCGGTATAGCACCAATACGCTGCCGTCGTGGCCGCTGGCGCAGCCGATGCGCATGCTGGCGCACAACGGCGAGATCAACACTATTCAGGGCAACCGGCAGTGGATGGCGGCGCGCGAAAAGACGTTTTTCTCTCCACACTGGGGTAGCAAACTTCCTGACCTGCTGCCCGTCATTCAGGCGGGCAGCGATTCGGCGCAACTGGATAACGCGCTGGAACTGCTGGTACAATCCGGGCGCGACCCGCTGCACAGCATGCAGATGCTCATTCCCCCTGCCTGGGAACACGATGCCGAACTGGACGAGGAGCAGCGAGCGTGGTGCGAATACCATGCGGGGCAGATCGAACCCTGGGATGGGCCAGCCGCACTTGTCTTCAGCGATGGCCGCTTCGTCGGGGCCGCGCTTGATCGCAACGGCCTGCGTCCCTCGCGCTATCTGCTTACCTCGCACGGTCTGCTGGTCGTCGCCTCGGAGACAGGAGTGTTTTCCTGCGAGCCTCATGATATCGTTGAAAAGGGGCGGCTTGGGCCGGGCAAGATGATTGCCGTTGATCTCAAATATGGCGTGTTGTTGCGCGACCGTGATATCAAAGCCGCCCTGGCCTCGCATCAGCCCTACCGGCAATGGCTGCGCGCGCATCTTCTGCGTCTCTCTGATCTGCCGCTGGCGACTCTCTCAGTTCCTGCGCTCGACAGCGAGACGCTTTTCCAGCGCCAGCAGCTTTTCGGCTACACCCACGAAGATGTTGAGTTTGTCCTGCGCCCCATGCTGGCGGAGAACAAGGAGCCGCTGTGGAGCATGGGCGATGATACGCCGCTGGCCGCGCTCTCCGTGCAGTCCCGTTCTTTCTCAGATTACTTCCACCAGCGTTTCGCCCAGGTCACCAACCCGCCGATTGATTCCCTGCGCGAGCGTATCGTCATGTCGCTGGACTGCTATCTGGGTCGGCGGCAGAGCCTGCTCGCGGAGACGCCGCAGCACGCGCAATTGCTGCACCTGGAAACGCCAATCTTAACGGAGGCGCAGCTACAAACCCTGCGTGACCTGAAGGCGGAGGGCTTCCGCGCGCGCCTGCTCAGCGCAACGTTTGTCGCCGCGCACGGCTCGCGGGGGCTTGAGGAGGCCCTTGCCCGTCTGGAACACGAGGCCGTCGCGGCAGTGGCCGATGGCGCCGGGTTACTCATTTTAAGTGATCGCGAGGCCAGCGTGGAGCAAGCGCCTGTTCCCATGCTGCTGGCGGTTGGGGCCGTTCACTGCTCCCTCGCGCGTCAGGGGCTGCGCACCTGCGTCTCGCTGGTCTGTGAGACCGCCTCAGCCTGGGATGTTCACCAGCTTGCTCTCCTGCTTGGCTATGGCGCGGAGGCCGTTGTGCCGTATCTCGCGCTGGAAAGCGTGCGTTCCCTGGCCGGGGCGCGCCATCTTGAAGAGATCACGCCGGAGCAGGCTGAGGAGCGATACCTGCACGTCATTGAGGATGGTCTGCGCAAGATCATGGCGCGTATGGGCATCTCAACCGTGCGCAACATCATCGGGGCCGGCCAGTTCGAGGTGATCGGGCTTGAACCGGCGCTGGTCGAACGCTGCTTCGCCGGTTCCCCCTTCCATCCTGGAAAAATCGGCCTTGTCCAGATCGCCGAACAAACGCTGGCCCACTGCCGTACCGTTACGGCTCTCACCGGCGACGATCCTGCGTCGGCTCATCCGGTCCCTGTCAAAGAACCTGCCGTCGGGCGCAAACGTAAACTGGTTGACCTCGGACGCATTCGTTTTCGCCGTGACGCCGAATATCACGCCTTCAACCCCCTGCTGGTGCGCGCTTTACAGCAGGCGGCGCGCAGCGGAGTGCAAGAGGACTACCGGCGTTTCACTCAGATGGTCTACTCGCGCCCGCCTACCGCACTGCGCGACCTGCTCACCTTCGCGCCCGCCGAGCCGATTCCGCTGGAGGAAGTTGAGCCAATGGAAAGCATCCGGGCGCGTTTCGTCATCTCGGCCATGTCGATTGGCGCGCTCAGCCCGGAGACGCATCGCACCATTGCCGCCGCTATGAACAGCATTGGCGGTCGTAACAATACAGGCGAGGGGGGCGAAGCGCCTGAGTGGTACGCGGAGCAGTTGAACGGCTTTCCGGTTAGCAGCAAGATCAAGCAGGTGGCCTCGGCCCGTTTTGGCGTGACGACGGAATATGTGGTGCGCGCCGAGGAACTGGAGATCAAGATGGCGCAAGGCTCGAAGCCAGGCGAGGGCGGTCAGCTTCCCCCGCACAAGGTGACGCCGTTTATCGCGCGCCTGCGCCATACCAGCCCCGGCGTGGCGCTGATCTCGCCGCCGCCGCACCACGACATCTACAGCATCGAAGACCTGGCGCAGTTGATCTATGATCTGCGTCAGGTCAACCCCGGCGCGCGCATCGGCGTCAAACTGGTTTCCAGCATCGGCGTCGGCACCATCGCGGCAGGCGTTGCTAAAGCCCACGCCGACTATGTGCTGATCAGCGGCCATGATGGCGGTACCGGCGCCTCTCCGCTGCAATCGATCAAGCATGCTGGCTTGCCCTGGGAGCGCGGACTGGCGGAGACGCAGCAGGTGTTGTTACGCAACGGCCTGCGCAGCCGCGTCACAGTGCGCACGGATGGCGGCCTCAAGACGGGGCGCGATGTGGTGATCGCTGCCATGTTGGGGGCTGAAGAGTTTGGCTTTGGCACGGCGGCGCTCGTCTCGCTGGGCTGCGATATGGCGCGCCAGTGCCATCTCAACACCTGTCCTGCCGGGATCGCCACGCAGCGCGAAGACCTGCGCGCGAAATTCAGCGGCTCCCCGCACTATCTCATCAACTACCTGACCTTCATCGCCGAAGAGGTGCGCGAGTTGCTGGCCCAACTCGGCTTTGCGCGCCTGGATGACCTGATTGGTCGCGCCGACCTGCTGCAATATAGAGAGGCTGTGTCTGATGGCAAAAACGCTCCGGCTATCGACCTCACGCCCCTGCTCGTTTCTGCCCCCGGCAAATCGTCACCGACGCGGGACAGATCGGCCTCACAGGCGCCATCTTCGCTTGCCAGAGAGGTGCTTGCCGGGGCGGAAGAGGCCCTTTCCGGCGAGCGCAGCGTCCTGATCCAGCACACCATTACCAATGCCGATCGGGCCATCGGGGCCACGCTGGCCGGGGAGATAGCGCGCCGTTATGGCAACGCCGGACTGCCGGGGGTCAGTGTCACCTGCACCTTCCACGGCTCGGCGGGCCAGAGCTTCGGTGCATTCTGCCTGCCCGGCATGCGCCTCATCCTGCATGGTGACGCCAACGATTATGTGGGCAAGAGCATGACCGGCGGCCAGATCGTCCTGCTGCCACCCGTCGATGCCGGTTTCGCCGCCCACGAAAACACCATCCTGGGTAACACCGCGCTCTACGGGGCGACCGGCGGCCAACTCTTCGCGGCAGGACGCGCGGGCGAGCGGTTTGCCGTGCGCAACAGTGGCGCGCTGGCCGTCGTCGAAGGCACGGGCGCGCACGCCTGTGAATACATGACGGCGGGTCTGGTCGTCATCCTCGGTGAGACGGGGCCAAACTTCGCTGCCGGCATGTCATCTGGCGTCGCCTACGTCCTCGACACCAATGGCACCTTCCCCATGCGCTGCAACACCGAACTGGTCGACCTGCAGCGCATTGAAGACGCCGACGAACTGGATGCCCTGCGTACCATCATTTCCTGGCACCGCAAAAAGACACGCAGTTGGCGTGCCGCCCAGCTCCTCGCCGAATGGACGCGCATGCACCGCCTCTTCTGGCGCGTCTCCCCCGCCGACAGCACGCAAAGCGCCCGCGACTACGTCCAGGCCCACGAACAGCGCGACATCGCCTTCGCTCAATCACGGTAGCGCAGGATAATCAATCCGGGTGAAAACTGCGCCGCTGATGGGGTTTTCACCCGGCTGGTAGTGAAGAATCTGGAAGAGGAAACTGAATTCCTGCAAGGATTAGCCATGATTTCCCATCCCATTTGCGCTGTTTGCTTAGATGGGTTAGAATAGCAACGGTTCTATCCTGTCCATCGAGTCGAGTCCAACGCTCACAGATCAGGTCAGGTGCGGCAGTATCGAGCGAGGAAAACGAGGAAGTCTATGGTCGATCTGAAACAAACATTAAGCCGATTTTTAGCTATTCCAGGGGTTAGACAGGCTATTCTGGTTGGTCGCGACGGTTTATTAATTGAAGGGCTGACCCGTGATGGCAAGGACGATATGGAGGCCATCGGCGCTATTATGTCTACCGGCCTGAGTACCGCTGATGCCCTGGGACAGGAGATCTCGCGCGGCAGTGTGGTGGGTGTGCTGGTAGAGTTTGAAAATGGCCTGGTGAGCGTTGACCCGCTGGGGGATTTCGCCCTGATGGTCACTCTTTCTGATAATGCTTCGAATATCGCTCGCATTCGCCATGTCGTGAAGGCGAGCCGCAACGAAATTCTTGAAGCCCTGGATATCGCGTAACATGCGAACGAAACAAATAGTAGATAACAACTGGCAAACCTGTACACTGAGAGGTCGAGGTACATGGAACAACTGACTAATCTGGTTATTTCAGATCGCGAACTGACCACTATCACCACTTCCTTGAATAAATTGATGAGCGATACCAATGCGACTTCTGTCATGCTGATTGACAAAAGTGGGCAGGTGATCGCCACACAAGGCAGCGGGACTCGACGCAACGCAACCACGCTGGGCGCGCTGCTGGCCGGCGCGTTCTCCTCGTCGCGTCACGTGGCCGAGTTGCTTGGCGAGAAAGATTTCCGCACCATCTTTCAGCAGGGCGTCCACGAAAATATCTATACGACGATGGTGGAGGAGCAGTGGCTGCTGGTGATCGTCTTCGATAAATTGACGCACATCGGCCTCGTCAAAGTGCTATCCAAGAAGGCTTCCGACGAACTGGGCCGCATTCTGGAGCGCGTGCGAGCCGATACGACCCGCACCAAGTCCTCCGTCATCAATGTGCAGTTCCGCTCCTCGGTTGAGGATACGATCGATCTACTCTTCCGTGACTAAAGGTTCTGATGCATGGCACTGATCAATATTGCCGCACACGAGATTCACTGTAAGATCGTTTACTATGGCATTGGCTACTGTGGGAAGACAACGAATCTCCAGTACGTGTTCAGGAGCATTAACCCCCAGGCACGCGGGGAGTTGCTCTCCATTGCCACAGAGACCGAACGCACGCTCTTCTTTGACTTTTTGCCGCTCGACCTCGGCACCGTTCATGGCTTCCGTACCCGCTTCCACCTCTATACCGTTCCCGGCCAGATTCTCTACGAGCGCACGCGCCTGGCCGTTCTCAACGGCGCGGACGGCATCGTCTTCGTCGTCGATTCGCAGGCCGAGAAATTTGAGGAAAACGTGCAGAGTATTGCCGAAATGGAACTGAATATGCGCCGCCTGGGCAAAGACATGAACACCTTTCCCTATGTCATCCAGTGGAACAAGCGTGACATGCCCACCGCCTTGCCCGTTGGCGTGCTGGATCGCTACCTCAATCGCCGCCATGTCCCGACCTTCGAGGCCATCGCTTCCGAGGGCAAGGGCGTTTTTGCCACCCTGCGTGCCATCAGCAAGAACGTCATGGCGCAACTGTAGCCAGGTGGGCCATGCACATCTTCGGCGTTGACTTCACCAGCGCGCCCGCTCGCCGCAAGCCCATCACCTGCCTCCTCTGCGTCCTGCACGATGACCGGCTCACCCTGCTGGAATGTCTCAGCGTGCCTACTTTTAAGGAATTTGAGACATTGCTCCAGAGTCCTGGCCCCTGGTGCGCCGCCTTCGACTTCCCCTTTGGCCTGCCACGCCCGCTGCTGGCAAATCTCGGCTGGCCGCAACGCTGGGAAAACTATGTGCAGCACATTGCCGCTCTGGGAAAAGCGGGCTTTGAGGAAAGCCTTACTCGCTACTGTGTCGGCCAGCCGTCTGGTCAGAAACACCTGCTGCGGACGACGGATGCGCTGGCAAAGTCCCGCAGTCCTATGATGCTGCATCGCGTCCCCGTTGGCAAAATGTTTTTTCAGGGGGCCACGCGCCTGCTACAATCGGGCGTCAACATCCTGCCTTGCCGTCCAAACAATGACAGCCGCGTCGCCCTCGAAGGCTATCCTGCCCTCGTCGCCCGCCGCTGGCTCGCCTCGCGCAGCTACAAAAGCGACGAGCGCGCCAGGCAGACAGAGGAGCAACGGTCAGCGCGTCGCGCGCTCGTGCAGGCCCTGCGCTCACCCGATCTTTTCGCCGACTACGGTCTTCATCTCACCCTTCCCGATCCGCTCGCTGAAACCCTCATCGCCGACCCCATGGCCGACCGGCTCGACGCCCTCCTCTGCGCCATCCAGGCCGCGTGGGCCTGGACAGAGCGCGCCAACGGCTATGGTATCCCGCGTGGTTGTGATAGTGATGAAGGATGGATTGTCGATCCTGTTTTGTTCTCTCAGGAAGGGCTTTGAGAGATCAAGCAATGAAAACACAAAAAAACTGCTGTCCATACTTTCTGTTAGTTTGTGTAACGTTGACTTCTTTGTAATCACTTCTGTTCTCTGAGTAGCTACAGTCTCTATTACAGTTGAGAAAACTTTTTCTGCACCGATGTATCGCTCCGAATACTCAATCGATGCCTGGATAGAGACATGTCCTTTACAGCTACATACGATAATAAGTTAGTAGATAAAAGGGAGCAGTATTTTTAAAGAGGATGAGATGCCCCCTGATTACACAGTAGTGCTTCACGCGATGTCGCTTGAGATGGTTGAACAACGATAGGGGGAATACAATGAGATTTCCATTCATGAGGGTTTCTACTCGCCTGGTTCGATCTATGCTCCCTGTGATGATGCTGATAGCAGGAATGCTCGCAGCGATTCTCCCGCAATCCTTTATAGACCCTTCCTCCTCGATTCTCGCCCACGCGCACACAGCCAGTTTGAATGCCATTCAAATCGAGAACAGCAATCCGGGTACGCCTGGCTGGAATGATTTTAACGCGGTTCTCAATGACACAACGCTTTCAGGATATGGTTCAAAGATCAGTGTGAATCATGGCGATTCCATCGATTTTTATGTCACCACCACATCGAGCAGCGTAACTATAGATATTTATCGCACCGGCTATTATGGCGGGGTCGGGGCGCGCAAGCTTACTTCTCTTGGTACCTTTCCGGGTGTGCAGCAGCCGATACCAACCCCCGATCCAAAAACAGGAATGATTTCGTGCAACTGGACAAAAACGGCGACCTTGAATGTCCCCTCGAACTGGGTCACAGGCGTCTACCTGGCGAAATTGACCGATGCCAACGGGGATTCGAGCTTCATCTTTTTTGTGGTTCGTGATGATGGTGGGCACGAAGCCATTGATTTTCAGACCAGCGTTACCACCTATGAGGCGTACAATGTCTGGGGTGGAACCAGTTTGTACAACAACAACACGAATGGAAAGATCTATCCCTACGCACACGCGACAAAAGTTTCTTTTGATCGTCCTTTCAATTCCGGCGATAGCAACGGCGCAGGCCATTATTTCTTCTGGGAATATAAGTTCGTCTACTGGGCCGAGTCCCAGGGCTTCGATCTCACGTACACAACTGACGTGGATACCGATACCAATGTGAATCCTCTGACCAACCATAAGGCATTTCTCTCGGTTGGCCATGATGAATACTGGTCGGCTGGCATGAGACAGAATGTCCAGAATGCCATCAATGCCGGGGTGAATGTCGCTTTCTTCTCAGGAAATGCCGTGTACTGGCAGATTCGCTTTGAAGCGAACGCGGCAGGGGTGCCGGATCGGGTTGAGGTTGGCTACAAGGATTTTGCTGATCTGTCCGATCCACCCGGTCCCGACCCTGAGCTAAATGTCAACAATTCAATTGTGACGACAAACTGGCGCGATCCTGTGGTGAATCAGCCGGAAAACGCGCTGATGGGGGTGATGTACGAGGAACAGGTGGGCCAGAGCTATCCTTTTGTCGTACAGAATGCCTCAAACTGGGTCTATACTGGAACCGGTTTTGTCAATGGCTCGTCGGTACCGGGTATTGTTGGTTATGAATATGACAGGGTGTGGAATAATGGCTTTACGCCATCCGGTTTAACTGTCCTCGGTAATTCTCCTGTCGTCGCTTGCTGCGGCGTGGGAAATTCCGTTTCTAACGCGACCATCTATAAAGCGGCCAGTGGGGCGTGGGTCTTTGCTGCCGGAACTATCCAGTGGAGCTGGGGACTGGCGAATATTCAGGGCAATACCTACGCCAATGCCGGTATCCAGCAGATGACGACCAATATTCTCAACGCCTTCACGACAGGTCTGGTACCGGCTGTCAATTTGAGTCCTACCAGCCTGACCTTTGGCAATCAGGCGCCAGGCACCACCAGCGCCGCGCAGGCTGTCACGCTGACCAACAATGGTTTGAGTGCTTTGAGCATCAGTAGCATTGCCATTACCGGAACCAACGCGGGCGACTTTGCGCAGACCAACAATTGTCCAAATAGCCTGGCTGCTGGTGCCTCTTGCACGATCAACGTGACCTTTACGCCGACCACAAATGGCAGTCGTAGCGCCAGTGTGACAATCACTGATAGCGCCCCCGACAGCCCACAAAATGTTGCCCTCAAGGGAACCGGCTATACGAATGCGCCTGCCGCCACGCTGAGTCCGACCAGTATCAGCTTTGGCAACCAGGCTGTTGGCTCAAGCACTCCGTCACAGGCGGTGACGTTGACAAATAGCGGCACACTGCCTCTGAGCATCAGTAGCATCGGCTTCACGGGAACGAATGCAGGCGATTTTGGGCAGACGAACAACTGCCCCTCCGGTTCCAGCACGCTGGCGGCTAACGCTTCCTGCACCATCAATGTGACCTTCTCCCCCGGCGCCACCGGCTCGCGTAGCGCCAGTCTGACCCTGGCCGATAATGCCTCAGATAGCCCGCAGAGCGTTGCTCTCACTGGTACCGGTGTGACCGGTGGATCAAATGTGTACTTCAGCGATGGCTTTGAGAGCGGAGACCTGAGCAAGTGGACGTTGTCCAACAGCGACAGCACGGGCCAGATCAGCGTGCAGACGGCGGTGGTCAACAGCGGCAGCTATGCGGTGGCGCTGACCAATGCCAGCGGGCAGTACAGCTACATCAACACGGCCCTTGTCGGCCCGCAGACGCTGAGCTACACGCGCTTCTACTTCCGACTGAGCAGTGTGAGTGGGGGCACCATGCTGGCGGTGGCCCGCAACGCCAACAATGGCAATGTGTGGGAGGTGGACTACGATGCCAACCGGCACGGGCTGGACATCTACTTCTGGAACGGGGCCAACACGCTCTACAGTCTGAGCAGCGCGCAGAATGTGATCAGCGCCAATACCTGGTACTATGTGGAGGTGCAACTCAACGAGATCACCAGCGGGCAGGCACAGGTCTGGCTCAATGGCGTCTCTCTTGGTACTGTCAATAATGATCTCTCTACAGCCAATCCCTATGCCCGGCTCATGTTTTTCAATAGCGCCGCCAGCAGCCTCTACGTCGATGATGTCAAGGTTGCCAATGCCTATATCGGCGCTCTTGCTCCCTCACCGACGGCGAAAGTGAGTCCAGGCAGCCTCACTTTTAGCACTCAACTGACCGGCACAACCAGCGCCGCGCAGACAGTCAGTCTGACCAACAGTGGCACAGCCGCTCTAACTATCAGCAGTATCGCCGTTACAGGAACGAACGCGGGCGACTTTGCGCAGACCAACAATTGTCCGGGCAGCCTGGCGGTCAATGCTTCCTGCACCATCAGCGTCACCTTCTCGCCCACCAGTGCCGGTTCGCGCACTGCCAGCCTGAAGCTGACCGACAACGCGGACGATAGTCCCCAGAGTGTTGCCCTCAGCGGCACCGGCAATGCCAATGCTCCCGCTGTCAGCCTGAGTCCAACCAGTATCAGCTTTGGTAATCAGACTCAGGGCGTATCTAGCCCGGCGCAGACGATTACGCTGACGAACAGCGGCACGCAGCCTCTGAGCATCAGTAGCATCGGCTTTACAGGAACGAATGCAGGCGACTTTGCGCAGACGAATAACTGCCCCTCCGGTTCCAGCACGCTGGCGGCTAACGCTTCCTGCACCATCAATGTGACCTTCTCCCCCGGCGCCACCGGCTCGCGTAGCGCCAGTCTGACCCTGGCCGATAATGCCTCAGATAGCCCGCAGAGCGTTGCTCTCACTGGTACCGGTGTGACCGGTGGATCAAATGTGTACTTCAGCGATGGCTTTGAGAGCGGAGACCTGAGCAAGTGGACGTTGTCCAACAGCGACAGCACGGGCCAGATCAGCGTGCAGACGGCGGTGGTCAACAGCGGCAGCTATGCGGTGGCGCTGACCAATGCCAGCGGGCAGTACAGCTACATCAACACGGCCCTTGTCGGCCCGCAGACGCTGAGCTACACGCGCTTCTACTTCCGACTGAGCAGTGTGAGTGGGGGCACCATGCTGGCGGTGGCCCGCAACGCCAACAATGGCAATGTGTGGGAGGTGGACTACGATGCCAACCGGCACGGGCTGGACATCTACTTCTGGAACGGGGCCAACACGCTCTACAGTCTGAGCAGCGCGCAGAATGTGATCAGCGCCAATACCTGGTACTATGTGGAGGTGCAACTCAACGAGATCACCAGCGGGCAGGCGCAGGTCTGGCTGAACGGTACCTCTCTCGGTACTGTCAATAACGATCTCTCTACAGCCAATCCCTATGCCCGACTCATGTTCTTCAATAGCGCCGCCAGCAGCCTCTACATCGATGATGTCAAGGTCGATAATGGTTACAATGGAGCAGTAGCGCCTGCCCCGACTGCCAGCCTTAGCCCCACCAGCCTCACTTTTGCCAGTCAACTCGTGGGAACAACCAGCGCCGCCCAGACGGTCACGCTGACGAATAGCGGTGCGGCCAGCTTAACCATCAGTACAGTGAAGGTGGCGGGAACCAACGCGGGCGACTTTGCGCAGACCAACAATTGTCCGGGCAGCCTGGCGGTCAATGCTTCCTGCACCATCAGCGTCACCTTCTCGCCTGCTGCTGTTGGCTCTCGTGTTGCGACCTTAACGGTGAGCGATAACGCCGATGGCAGCCCGCAAAGCATCGCCCTTTCTGGCTTCGGCTACACTAATTCCCCGGCTGTCAGCTTGAATCCAACTATTGTGAACTTTGGTAGCCAGAATACCGGCTCGACTTCGGCGGTGCAAACGGTGACACTGACCAATAGCGGCAACGCAGCCCTGACCATCAATACGGTGACGGTGACGGGAACGAATGCGGGAGACTTCTCGCAAACCAACACCTGTCCCATCAGTCCCGCCACGCTGGCGGTCAATGCCTCGTGTACCATCAGCATTACCTTCTCACCCACTGCTGCCGGTTCGCGTACCGCCAGCCTGACGCTGACCGATAACGCGGCCAATAGCCCGCAAATCGTCACGTTGAATGGTACGGGCATCTCGGCAGGTGTCTATTTCAGTGATGGCTTTGAGAGTGGCGATTTCAGCGCCTGGTCTCGCGGTACCGGTGGCAATGGGCAGGCTACCGTGCAGACTGTTGTCGTCCACAGCGGCAACGACGCGGCTTCTTTCACCAATGCCAGCGGGCAATACACTATGGTTTCTACCGCACTCACTGGCGGGGCGGAGCCATTGACCTATACCAGTTTCTCCTTCAGTTTGTCCAGCCTGAGCAGCACCAGCCTGATCGCTGCCGCCCAGGATAGCAACGGCAAAAACGTGTGGATCATCTACTATGACGCGGGCCGCCAGGGTCTGGACATCTACTTCTGGAATGGCGCGGGTACGCGCTATGACCTGTACAGTAACACCAACGTGATCAGCGCCAACACCTGGTATACTGTTGAGGTAGAGGATAATGAAGCGAGTTCAGGGCATGGCGAGGTCTGGCTGAACGGCACCTCCATAGGAGCATTTGACGGCGATCTCTCTACCTCGACGCCCTACGCGACATTCATCCTCTACTATGAAGGAGTAGGAACCATCTACTTCGACGATGTCGCTGTCAAAAACTCCTTCTAGCCGCTCATCAGAGAGGTGTCATACCTGGCTGCGCGCGGCATGGCACCCCTCTGAGTCCTTCACGGCCCACGATGGTTTGTCTATCAATGGCGTGGAAAGAGTGTAGCGATTCCCGGTAGCAGGGTTGCGACCAGGATGATCGCGCCTCCGAGGAGTGTGCGTGTTGTTGGAATGCTGTGCAAGAGCAGGATGCCGAAGAGGATGCCCCAGACGGGTTCGAGGCTGGCGAGCAGGCTGGCGGACTGCGCGGTGATCTGACGCATGCTGGCGATGAAGAGGGTGTGGGCCAGCGCGGTGCAGAAGACGCCGAGGATGAACAGGATGAGTAGTTCGTGGGGTGTCCAGAGCGAACCGCTCGCGCTCAGGAAGAGGGCGGGCAGCAGAACGATGGCGGCGGTTCCATCCTGATAGAGGCTGATCGCCAGGCTGGCATAGTTACGTCCCAGGCCGCGATTGAGAACGGACAGCAGGGCGAAGGTGGCCCCGGAGAGGACGCCCCAGGCGATGCCGAGTGTTGTCTGGTTCTGCAAGGTAAAGGATGGCACCAGCAGGTAGATGCCCGCTAAAATGAGCAATGCCGCTATAATTTGCACGCGGCCTGGACGCTGATGCAGCAAGAGCGGTTCCAGCGCGGCGGTGAAAAGCGGGAAGCTGGAATAGGAAAGCAGCCCGATGGCGACACTGGAGACGTTGATGGATTGAAAGAAAGTTGTCCAGTGGAGGGCGAGCAATATGCCCAGACCGAAGAGCAAGAAGCCGTCGCGCCGTCGTTTCGGGCGCAGGGGAACACGCTGCACGCGGCAGAGTGGCAGGAGGACCAGACTGGCGAAAAAGACGCGCCCGAAGACGATCAGTGGGGCGGGCAAGACGCTCAGCTTGCCCAGCACGCCCGCCAGCCCGAAAAAGAGAACGGCAATATTGGCAAATAACAACCCTCTCCACGGCTTGACTTGCTCTGGCATCACACTCTCCTGTTTCTTCGCAACGTTTGATCGTATTGTACATCACTTTCCCTCGCGAAAATCCCCTAATCTCGACAAGAGAGTTGTGATATGATAGTATAAGCGCCGGTAATCCAGTCTCAGGGGTCTATGGTAGTTTTTCGCGTTTTTTAAGGCGACTAGATCAGGGGATCATGCGTCAACTGCTGCTTGCTACAACCAATCTCCATAAGTTGGAGGAATATCGTGCTATTTTTGCGGACGTGCCGTTTCAGTTGCTCTCGCTGCGGGACATTCATCAGGATATGGATGTAGAGGAGACGGGAACAACGTTCGCGGAAAACGCGGAACTGAAGGCGCTGGCCTATGCCCGCGCCTCCGGCCTGCTCACGCTCGCGGACGACTCCGGTCTGGAGATTGATGCGCTTGGAGGCGCGCCCGGCATCTACTCGGCCCGTTTCGCAGGCCGGGAAACGCCCTATTCAGAGCGGTTCCGCTTGATTCTAGAACGGCTCAAAGGATTGCCGCCACAGCAGCGCACCGCTCGTTTCCGCTGTGCGATTACCATAGCCGAACCGTCAGGGTTGTATCGTACTGTGGAGGGGGTGGAGGAAGGCATCATTGCTGAGGCGCCGCGCGGAGAGCATGGCTTTGGCTATGATCCGATCTTTTTTGTGCCTGAACTGGGCAGGACGAATGCCGAACTGTCGCCAGAGCAGAAAAATCGTATCAGCCATCGAGGACAGGCGGCGGCAAAGGCGCGAGAACTGCTCCTGACCTGGCCACCGTCTGAGGGGCGGTAGAACCAGCCTAGTAAGGAAGAAGTATGGCGAAGAAGTCGCCGGTGCGCGTGGCGCTTGATCTGGAAACAACAGGGCTGCACGCGGAACAGGATAGCATTATTGAGGTAGCAGCCATCAGATTCCAGGGTCAAACGGTACTCGATAGATTTGAGACGCTGGTCAATCCAGGGCGCTCGCTGCCCTATCGGGTGCAGCGTCTGACCGGCATTACCACGCAGCAACTGGCGGGCGCGCCTCCCTTTGAGGCGATTGCGCAGCAGTTGCAGGACTTTCTGGGTGATCTTCCTCTCGTCGGGCATAGCATTCCTTTTGATGCAGGCTTTCTGCGTCGTCGCGGCCTGGCGCGCACGAATCCCCTGATCGATACCTTTGAACTGGCGACTGTCTTGCTCCCGTCTTTGCCGGGCTACACGCTGGGGCAGGTGGCCGAGGCGCTGGGCGTGCCGGTCGCGCCGGGGCGGCACCGTGCGATGGTGGATACCATGCTGGCGATGGAGGTATTTCTGGCCCTGCACAACCGACTGCAGGCCGTCGATCTGGGCATATTACAGGATATTGCCAGCCTTGATGCTCCCCGCAACTGGCCCTTGCTGGCCTTCCTGCGCCAGGAATTGCGTGACCGCCAGGAGCAGGATGGCCTGCTGAACACAGCCCGGCGCGGCAGTCTGGGCGACCGCTTCGCGGCGCAACTGGGCATGGATCCACGCATCCTTTCTTTTGCCATTGCCCGCGCGGGCGCGAGTACAGACCCCCCGATCCCCACGCTTGACGGTGATTCGTCCACTATCACCGAGGCTCTTGAGCAGGCAGGGCAGTCGATCGAGGTCTCAGCCGAACAAACTGCGCAGGTCGATCCAGCACAGCCAGAGCAAGCTCATCCGGGGTACACGGCGATCAGAGAGGCGGTGCATACCGCTTTTGCGCACCATACGCCGTTGCTGATGGAGGTGACAACGGGGGGTAGTGACTTTACGGTGGGCTTATTACCTGCACTGGCATGGCTGGTTGAGCAGGATCAGGCCGCTGAGGGCGGTTCTGGCAGGCGGCTTGTCATTGCCTGCCTGCACCAGCAAACTGCACGCCGTCTTATCGAGACCGTCCTTCCGCAGCTCCAGAACGCGCTGAAAAGCCGGTTGCCGGTGGCGTATCTGGCCGAGCGCGGCGGCTACCTCTGCGTACATCGCTGGTTCGGGGCCGCGCTCAAGCGCACCAGTGGCCAGCTCACTGCCGAGCAGGGGCGCGGCATGGCGAAAATGGGCCTGTGGGCGCAGCAGACGCTGACCGGCGAGCGTAGCGAACTAACCATGCTGCCGCAGGAAATGGATGCCTGGCAGCGTATCTCTTCTGGCGTCGAGCGCATTCCATCCGTTGATGACCGCGCTGGAACTGCCTACCAGCGTTGCCTCTACCGACGAAAGGGGTACTGCTTCGTCAGCCGCGCCGAGGAGCGTGTTAAGGCGGCGTCGATTGTTGTCACGACGCATGCCGGTTTGCTTGATGACCTCTCGTCTCCCCATTCGCTGCTTGCCGCCATTGGGCAGCGCGTCATTCTGGACGCCGACCTGCTGGAGGATGAGGTTGCCCGCTGGAGCGGCAGGGAATTTGAGCAGGGGCGGCTGCTCGAACTGCTCAATAGCGTTGGCATGGAGTTACCCGACGGTCGCTATCAAGGGTTGCTGGCGCTGGCGGCTCCTCTGCTGCGCGAACATGGCCCCGGCGGCCTCTCTGCCACGCCAACGGTTAGCAAAGCCGAACTGGATGGCCGCCTGCTCTCCTGGTTTCAGGTGGTGCGACAGGCCGGAACAGCGGTTGAGGCCCTCTTCAAAACCTACGCCCGTCTGCTGGAAGAGCATGTACCGCAGGGGGCGGGCAATGGCGGCAAAGACAGAGGCAAGAGTGAGGCGGGACGCGCTCACGGACACGGCAATCGCGGCAATGAGCGGCAAGATCAACCCCTGCGGCTCTCACCGGAGGTACGCAATCAGGGAGCCTGGATGGATGTGGAACGAGCCTGGCAGCAGGCAGCAGCGCGGCTGCAAGCGGTGATTGATATGGTGGGCGAAGCCGAAAAAGGCATTCTGGCGGCCTCTCGCGGGCGGCAACGCACAGCCATCGACGGTAGCGAGAACGATTCGATTGCGCTGGAACTGGCCGCCGCCGGGCAGCAGTTGCAGGGACTGAGGCAGCTTGGCCAGCATGCGATGTCCCTCAACGAGGATACGATGGTCTACTGGCTGCGTCTGCCGAATGCTATGCAGCAACCGCTCCAGCAGCGTCGGCTGGAAACGGCTCCCGTCGCGGAACCTGCAACAGAAGCAGTTCCCGTCTTATATGCTCAGGAGGCGCATCCGGCAACAGTGATCCAGCGTTTCTTGCTCAACGAGGGGAGTAGCGCCATCTTCGTGGGTTCGGCCCTTGCCGTCGATCACCATTTCTCGTTCAGCCGCCAGCGTTTCGGGCTGGAAGCTGACGCCTGCCCTGCGCTTTCCGTCGCTACCGAACACCACGAACAGACCCTGCTCTACCTGCCCGATGACGTGCCGGAACCCAATATGCCGCAATACCAGCGGCATCTCGACGAGGCGCTTATTCAACTGGCAAGCGTCCTGGAAGGGCAACTGGTCGCCCTCTTTACCTCGCACGCGGCCCTGCGCAGTTCCTATGCTGCCATCAAACCGATTCTGGAAACGCGGGGCATCCTTGTGCTGGGACATGGCATCGATGGTTCGCCGCGCCAGCTCTGGAATATTTTTCAGGAACAGGAAAAGGTGGTATTGCTGGGAACCGGCCTCTTTTGGGATGGCGTCGAAGAGATTCCCCGCACGCCCACCTGCATCCTGATTTCGCGCCTGCCCATGCCCGTCTTAAACGACCCGCCTCTGGCCGCCCGCGCCGAACATATCTCTGACCAGTTGCACCAGTTCACGGTGCCGCTCGCCTCCCTGCGCGTGCGCCGCGCCCTCAACCGCCTGGCCTGGAGCGATTCCCGCCGCAACGCGGTGGTGCTGTTTGACCGGCGCATCACCTCGAAAGAGTACGGCGCGACCGTGCTTCACACCCTGCCGCGCTGCTCGACCAGGCAGGCCGCGCTCTCTCGCATGCCGGAGACCGTTCTCGACTGGCTCACCGATAGCGGCTCCTGGGAAGAAAAATAGCGCGCTTTTCTCCTTCTGCCACGCAGATGGCGGATAATACCTGTTACAAGCAGCCCGCAAGCTGCCAGCAGAGCCAACCCGCAGAGCAACAGGAACAGGAACGGGAACGGGGGCATCAACAGGGTCGCTCCCAGCACGACGATGATGGGAATAAAATAACCGGCGGGTGTGCGTTTCTCGTCCATCTCTCTCCTATCCTCCTCAACATATCCTACCCCGTTTCGCTGCCTCTCTTCCGTAGACACAAAGAAAAGCAGTTCATGCTCTCATTGTACCTGCCACACCAACAAGCTACCGGCGCCTGTAGCCTTCTCAGCGCGTTATGAGAAATTATCGTAGGCGTGCCATGAAGAATGTAACCTTGCGACGTATGTATCTACGGGGTCAATAAGCCGTGCTGCGCGTCCACAGGCAGTACGATCTATGTGCCTGCCCCCCTTTATTTAACGCTTCTCTCTCCTTCACAGCGCAAGAGAGACAGGGGCATCACTGATTCGTTGACGTCCCTGTCTCTCCCGTTTTCTCACTTATCCTGCCCGTTCGCTTTTAGTAAACCTCACCCTTACCGGTTCCAGAAGTCTGGGTACCCTGGCCCTGTCCCTGGCCCTGGTACTGGAAGCCCTGAGCATAGCCGGGACCGGGAATTCTGCCGCTATAGTACGGGCCACCGAAACCGCTCTGGTAAGGGCCGCTTGTCCAGGGTGAGCCTGCGTAGCCGGTAGCGTAGCCGCCAAAGCCGCGCATGCCGTAGCCGTAGCCGGTGTAGCCGGGCCTGTAACCATAGCCGTAGCCATAGCCATAGCCGGGGTTGAAACCATAGTTACCATAGCCGTAGCCGCCGCCAAAGCGGTTGTAGCCACCATAGCCAGGATTGTAGCCGTAGTTACCGTAGCCATAGCCGCGATTGTAGCCGGGGGTGTTCCAGTTATAGTAGCCGCCATAGCCATAGCCGGGATTGTTCCAGCCAGTGCCATAGCCGTATCCAGGGTTGTTCCAGCCACCGCCATAGCCATAGCCGGGATTATTCCAGCCGGTGCCATAGCCGCCATATCCATAGGGGCTGTTAATCACTGTTCGTTCTCCTTTCCTGTTGTGTGTATTGAGCAACTGCTTTTCACATGTATATGAGAGCTTCGGTTCTGGAAACTCCCCACAAGCACCACGAAATGTTAGCGGGAAAAGTTTCTATGAAAAATAGAAAGCTGCCTGCTTGAGTAGTTTCATAGTATGCTTCATTGTATAATAGTGTATAGCTTATGTGATGACAGGCTGATGGCGCACACAGGCCACGCACATGCAGGCCAGCCACCAGTCCCACAGGCCACCCGCAAGGGGTGGCCGCAGAAGCGGTAACGGAAGCAGTGCGAGCGCCAGGCAGGCCACCCGCCATCAAGCAGGCCACCCCCATAGGCATTAACGGAAGCCCGTGCGAGCGCGAAGCAGGCCCTCGACGCCGCGCCGGGCAGGCCACCCGCAAGGGGTGGCCTGTGGTGGGTGGCCTGCTTGATGGTGGGTGGCCTGCTTGATGG